>NZ_JBITXI010000007.1:0-202915 GCF_044544605.1 Streptomyces sp. NPDC053560
CCGCCGTGGCGCTGCCCCGGCCCGCTCCCGTGCCGTAGACGCGGTAGACGATGTGCAGGTCATCGGCGATGACGGTGGGAATGCGCTCCTCGGCCACCGCGGTGGCCTCCACCGCCGGCTGCTCCAGATCGGTGCTCTGCTGCTCAGCCACGGCCGTACCGCTCCTCCGCCTTCCAGAAGTACACAAAGCCCACGACGCCCATGACGACGGCCCAGCCCAGCGCCAGCGGCCACACATGGGTCGGCAGCTTGTCGGAGTGGAACGAGTCGATGAGCGCGAAGCGCATCAGGTCGATGTAGACCGCGGCCGGGTTCACGTCCAGCACGAAGTGCACGAAGCCGGGGATGTCCTTGCCCTGGGTCACGTGGCTGATGCTGTACATCACGCCGGACGCGTACATCCACGTCCGCAGGATGAACGGCATCAGCTGCGCCAGGTCCGGGGTCTTGCTGCCCAGCCGGGCCATGATCATGGCCAGCCCGGTGTTGAAGACGAACTGCAGGCACAGTGCCGGGATCGCCAGCAGCCACGACCAGCCGGGCACGATCCCGAACGCCAGCACGATGACGACCAGCACGCCCATGGAGAACAGCAGCTGCTTGAGCTGCATCAGGCAGAACGAGATCGGCAGGCAGGCGCGCGGGAAGTGCAGCGCGCGGACCAGGCCGAGGTTGCCGGAGATGGCCCGGGTCCCCGCCAGCACCGAGCTCTGGGTGAAGGTGAAGATGAAGACGCCCGTGACCAGGAAGGGGATGTAGTCGTCCACGCCCCGGTTCGTCCCGAGGAGCAGGCCGAAGATCAGGTAGTAGACCAGCGCGTTCAGCAGCGGCGTCACGACCTGCCACAGCTGGCCCAGCTTGGCCTGGCTGTACTGGGCGGTCAGCTTGGCGCTGGAGAACGCCGAGATGAAGTGGCGCCGGTGCCACAGCTGCCGGACGTACGAGGGGAGCGACGGGCGGCGGCCGCTGACGGAGAGGCCGTACCGCTCGGCGAGGGCGCGCGGATCGGAGTCCGGCGGGGCGGCGGGAACCGGACGCGTGAGGGTCTGAGACATCAGTCCGCTTTCGTGCGTGGACGCGGGCGCTGCGAGGCTGGTGGCACCGCGAGGCTGAGGAACTCACGACGAGACGGCTCCGTATCGTCGCAACCCGAGAGTAGGGCGCGCGTACGTCGAAACGCAACCGTCCCGTCGCGACGCTATGCTCCCTCCATGGCAAAGGACCCAGCACCGACCGAAGCGGCACCCCAGGTACCGCCGGGCCGGCCTGCGCCGTCGGCCCGCCGGGCGCCGGCCGGCGCCGCCGTGCTGCGCGAGGAGAAGACCGCCGCCATTCGGGCAGCGGTCTTCGCGGAGCTGGCGGCCGTCGGGTTCGGCCGGATGTCGATCGAGGGCATCGCGCGGCGCGCGGGGGTCGGCAAGACCGCTGTGTACCGCCGCTGGCGCTCCAAGCTGCACCTCGTCCTGGACGTGGTCACCGCGCTGGCCGCCGAGGGCATGCCGGTGCCCGACACCGGCACGCTGCACGGTGACGTACGGATGCTGCTGGAGGTGGCGTCCCGGGCGCTGCGCCATCCGATGGCGGCGCAGATCATCCCGGACCTGCTGGCGGAGGCGGCGCGCAGCCCGGAGATCGCCGAGGCGCTGCGGAGTGCGTTGCACGACTCCCAGGAGTCGATGACGCGGGCGATGGTGGGGCGGGCGGTCTCGCGCGGCGAGCTGCCGGAGGGCGTCGACGTACGTCTCGCCCTTGATCTGATCACCGGGCCGCTGTACTGGCGGGTGGTGGTCCTCCGCGGTGACCTTCCGGCCGGGTACCTGGACGAACTCGCCGCAGCCGTGACGAAGGCGCTCGGTGCGCGGAGCGCGTAGCGCCGTGCCGGCAGGGGCGCGGTTTCGACTGCGGGCCGTCTGTGGACGGTCGCGCAGTTCCCCGCGCCCCTGACGGGGCGCTGTCAGCCGGCCAGGCCCATGTCCGACGGGGTGGCGTCGGCGCCCGGGTTGTCGGTGACGACCGTGCCGGTCTGCACCGGCAGCGTGGTCAGGCCCGAGCCGATCGCCGCCGCCTCGCGCGGTGTCGGTGCGACCGTGCGCTCGTCGAGCGGCAGGACGGCCGGTGTCTCCTCCTGGCCCAGGAACACCCGGCGGACCACGCGCTCCGCCGCGTGGCCGTCGTCCCACTGGCAGAAGCGGGCGCGGAACGCGGCGCGGCGGGCCGCGGCCTCCGCGCCGTTCCAGGTGCCGTCCCGGAAAGCGGCGATCAGCTCGTCCTCGCTGGTGGCGACAACGCCCGGGGTGTCGCCCGGCTCGCCGGACAGCAGGTCGAAGGTGACGCCGCGGGACTTCACGTACACGTCCCAGTCGTCCGCGTAGGTGATGATCGGGCGGTCGAGGTTGGCGTAGTCGAACATGATCGACGAGTAGTCCGTGACCAGCGCGTCGGCGGCCAGGCACAGCTCCTCGACCGACGGGTGGCGCGAGACGTCGATCAGCAGGCCCTGCTCCTGGAGCTCGGCCAGCCGGTCGTTCTCGCCGTAGAAGTAGTGGGTGCGCACCAGCAGCACCACGTCCGGGCCCAGTTCGCGGGTGACGCGCTCCAGGTCCATCCGCGGGATGTAGCCGTTCTGGTAGTCGCGGACGGTCGGCGCGTACAGGACGGCGGTGCGGCCCGGCGCGATGCCGAGGCGCTCGCGGATCTCCAGCACGTCCTGGGCGGTCGCCCGGTAGTACACGTCGTTGCGCGGGTAGCCGGTGTCCAGCGACTGGAAGGCGCAGGGGTAGACCCGTTCCCACTGCTCGGTGGTGTGCTGGTTCGAGGAGACGCTGAAGTCCCAGCGGTCCGCGCGCTGCAGCAGCTTGCGCATGGACATGCCCTTGGCGGCCGCCGGGTACTGCTGCTGGTCGATGCCCATCCGCTTGAGCGGGGTGCCGTGGTGGGTCTGGAGGTGGATCTGTCCGGGGCGCTTCACGACCGCGTCGGCGAAGTTGACGTTGTTGACGAGGTACGTGGCGCGGGCCATCACCTCCCAGTAGCGCGGCGAGCCCACGATCACGTGGTCGACGCCCTCGGGGAGGGTCTCCTCCATGCCCTGCTTGATCACCCACACGCCGTGGACCTGCGGCGCCAGCTCCTTGGCCTTCTCGTAGATCGCGAGCGGATTGCAGGCGGGGGTGCGGTTCCAGTACGCGGCGTAGACGGCGAGGTGCGGGTCCAGCGGGCGGCGCAGCTGGAGCTGGTAGAAGCGCGCGTACGCCTGCTTGCCGAGGGTGTGCTTGGCCTTCTTCAGGCGGCCCGCCGCCTTCTTGCGGCCCCTGGCGGCCAGCTTCAGGGCGGCGAACGCGGCGTAGGAGCCGCGGGCGAGCGCGTCGTACTGGACGCCCATCACGCCCTTGGGCCGGACGAAGTCCGCGGGCCGGTAGCGGCGGTAGTGCTGGGCCGCCAGCCGGAAGAACTCCGGGCGCGCGGCCTGGGGCACGCGGTCCGGGCGGGCCAGGATGAAGAGGTAGTGGTCGATCATGTGCTCGAAGAGGAAGGCGCGCCAGCGGTGCAGCGCGGGCCGCTCCTCGATGAACGCGAACAGCCGCTCGTACGTGGCGAACGCGGCGAAGTGCGCGCGGCTGGGGGTGCGCAGCGCGTTGCCCTGGCGGCGCTGGCGGTAGTGCACGCAGACCTGGTCCAGCAGCGCGATGCGCTCGGCGCTGAACAGCGACTCGTAGACGACGACCGCGTCCTCGTAGAAGCCGTCGGGGAAGCTGAAGCCGCCGGCGAGGTAGAAGTCGCGCCGGTAGGCCTTGTTCCACACGACGGTGAACAGCCGCAGCAGGTCGGGGCGGTCGGCGATGGTGCCGACCTCGGGGCCGGGCGCGGCGAGCACCTCGGCGTCGCGGTTGCGCTTGGCCTCGCCCCACCAGAAGGTGCGCGCGTAGTCGTAGACCAGGATGTCCGGTTCCTCGGTCTCCTTGATCCGGGCGGCTATGGACTCCAGCGCGTCCGGCAGCAGCGTGTCGTCGCTGTCGAGGAAGAGGAGGTAGTCGCCGCGGGCCTGCGCCACGCCCTCGTTGCGGGCGTTGCCGATGCCCTTGTTCTCGGGGAGGTGCAGCGGGACGACGCGCGGGTCACGGGCCGCATACTCGTCCAGGATCGCTCCCGAGCCGTCGGGCGAGCGGTCGTCCACCGCGACGACCTCGAAGTCGGCGTACGTCTGGGCCAGCACCGAGTCCAGGCAGGCGCGGAGGTAGCCCTGCACCTTGAAGACCGGCACGACGATGCTGAAGCGAGGCGATGCGGCGGAGCCACCGGGTGCGGGCATTGCGGAAACTACTCCTCGTATCGGACCGGGCACAGAAAGCGGAATCGCCCGAAATGCGGTTCCTTTTCGCTACCTGTGAGACGGAAGGGATGAGGAGTTGGTTGTGTGCTTGTTCGTTAAAAGTACGACCAAGTTCAGTCGCGCTTCGCCTCCGGGTGCCGCAGCAGCCAGCCCGCCCATGCCGAAGCGACCATGTCGCGCACGTCGTGCCGGGCCTTCCAGCCCAGCTCGGCGGCGATCCGGTCGGCGGCCGCCACCACCCGCGCCGGGTCGCCGGGGCGCCGCGCGGTGACCTCGGCCGGGCGGTCCCGGTAGCCGGTGACCTCCGCGATCAGATCGACCATCTCGCGTACGGAGACGCCCTCGCCGCGGCCGATGTTGACCGTCAGGTCGCGGACCGGGCCGCGCTCGCCGAGCCTGCGGGCTGCCGCCAGGTGCGCGTCGGCCAGGTCCTCGACGTGGATGTAGTCGCGGACGCAGGTGCCGTCGGGGGTGTCGTAGTCGTCGCCGAAGATGCGCGGTGCCGCGCCCTCGGTGAGCTTCTCGAAGACCATCGGGACGATGTTGAAGACGCCGGTGTCGGCCAGCTCCGGGGCCGCCGCGCCCGCCACGTTGAAGTAGCGCAGGCAGGCGGTGGAGATGCCGTGGGCCCGGCCCGCCGCCCGGGTCAGCCACTCGCCCGCCAGCTTGGTCTCGCCGTACGGGCTCATCGGCACGCACGGGGTGTCCTCGGTGACCAGGTCCACGTCGGGCATGCCGTAGACGGCGGCCGAGGAGGAGAGGACGAAGCGTCCGACGCCGCCCGCCGCCACCGCCTCCAGCAGTGTCTGGAGCCCGTGCACGTTCTCCCGGTAGTACAGCAGGGGCAGCTCCACCGACTCGGCGACCTGCTTCTTCGCCGCCAGGTGCACCACCCCGGAGACCTCGTGCTCCGCGATCGTGCGGTCCAGCAGCGGCCGGTCCAGCGTCGACCCGACGACGAGCGGGACGCCCTCGGGCACCCGCTCCGCCACGCCGGTGGACAGGTCGTCCAGCACCACCGCGCGCTCGCCCGCGCCCGTCATGGCGCGCACCACGTGCGCCCCGATGTACCCCGCGCCACCGGTGATCAGCCAGGTCATGCTCGCTCCTCCTCCTCGGCTCCGCCGCGCTCGTACGGCGACGGTACGGGGAAGTACGCGCCGAGGAAGGCACGCACCACCCGGTCCTGCTCCGCGGCCGGCACCTCCGCCTCCGCCGAGTCCCCGATGCAGAAGACGGAGTGGCTGCGGGTGGCCAGCAGGCGGCTGAGGACAGTGTGGTGGTCGTAGCGCCCGGCGTTCACGAAGGAGCAGGAAATGGTCCCGGGCGTCGACCTGCCGGTCAGATATCCGTAGTAGTGGTGCAGCGACGAGGCGATGGAGAGATCCGTACGGGCCCGGAAGCGGCTGCCGGCGGTCGCCGCCACCTCCTCGGGGAAGCGGTCGGCGATCTCCGCGAGGACGCTGCGCCGCAGGGGGTGCGGGGCGTGCAGGAAGCTGTGGGTGGCGACGCGGCCGAACTCCCGCTTCAGCAGGGCCCGGTTGTTCTTGGCGGCGGCGAAGTAGCCCTCGTCGTCCTCGGTGACCTCGCCGGGCGGCACGGCCGTGGGCGAGCGGAAGAAGCGGGCGGTGCCGTTGCTGTGGAAGAACGCCGAGGCCGGCAGCGGGCGGCCCAGGAACACGTCGTCGTTGAAGTACAGGAACTGCTCCGACAGGCCCTCGATGCGGTGCAGCTGGCTCTCGATGGCGTGCGAGTTGAAGGTCGGCAGCTGTGCGGTGTCGGCGAACAGCTCGCGGTGGTCGACCACCTTCAGGCCGGGGTGCGCGGTGTCCAGCCAGTCGGGCACCTGGTCGTCGGTGACGAGGTGGACGGTGCGGACCCAGGGCGCGTACATCGCCAGCGAGCGGAGCGAGTGCCGCAGTTCGTCGCGGCTGCGGAAGCGTGCGTCGCCGCTGTCCACGTGGTCGGTGGGCAGGCCGGCCGCGTGCCGGGCCGCGTCCCGCCGCTCCCGCCAGGCCGGGTCGGCGTCGTCCACCCAGGTGTAGACGACGTCGACGGGGAAGTCGATGTCCCACATGAGGGTGTCGGCGAGGGCGGCGGGTGCCGGGTGGTCCCGGCCCGCGACCCGCCAGGTGGCCGTGGGCTCCAGGTCCGGCAGGCGCGGCCCGAGCAGCGTGGTGCCGCGCGGGGCCTCGCGCCAGCCGTCCTCGTCCGGCGCCCAGAACTCCACGGTGCAGCCGAACGCCGGGCCGTACCGCAGCGTGCGGCTCTCGCTGGTCACCGGCTTGAAGACGCGTACCCCCGCGATCTCGCCGGCCTCGCCCAGCCGCTCGGCGAGCAGCGCGCCGGGGGCGTGGCCGCGCGGCGAGACCAGTTCGCCGTAGACCGGCTCGCCGCGCAGCTCCTCGGCGAGCGCGGCCAGCGCCCGCTCCCGGTCCTCGACCGCCACCGCGACGCGGTGCGCGACCGCCTCGTCCCGCAGCAGGACATAGCCGATCCCGTGGGCCCGCAGCGCGTCCGTGGCCAGCTCCAGGTTGCGGTCGGCGACCTGCGGCGCGGTGAGGTCGTCGCGCAGCTCCGCCAGCCGGCCGGCGGAGCGGACCAGCCGGCCCGAGCGGTCCTGGGCCTTCAGCAGCACCTCGCGGGCCTTCTGCGCGTCGGCGGAGGGCGCGAGCGGGCCGCCGTGCGGGGCCGCCACGCTGAACGCCCGGCCGCCGCCCGCCGCGATGCGCAGTGCGGTGCGGTCGGCGCGGGCCGCGAGCCGGTCCGGCGCGTCCCGGCGGTCCACCAGCTTCTCGAACAGCCGCTCCCACTCCCCGGTGACCAGCTCGCCGGAGAAGCGCTCGTACACCCCGGCGCGCGCGGCGCTCCCGTACGCCTCCAGCCGCTCCTGATCCCCCATCAGTTCGCTGAGCGCGGCGGCCAGCGCGTCCACGTCGCCGGGCGGCACGAGCAGGCCGTCCACGCCGTGCCGGACGATCTCGGCGGGCCCCGTGACGATGTCGTACGCGACGACCGGCACCCCGGCCGCGAACACCTCCAGCAGCACCAGCGGGAAGGCCTCGTTCCGCGACGGCAGCAGGCACAGGCTCGCCTTCGCCCACTCCTCCGTCATCTCCCGTGTCCGGCCGAGGAGTTCGACCCGGTCGTGCAGTGCAAGGCCCTCGACCAGCTGCCGCAGCTTGACCTCCTGCGGGCCGTCGCCGAAGATCCGCAGCCGCCAGTCCGGATGGTCCTCCGCGACCTGCGCGAAGGCCCGTACGGCGTGGTCGAGCTGCTTCTCGGGGGTCATCCGGGCGGCCACCACGACCGTGCGGCCCGCGAGGTCGGAGCGCGGGCGGTAGCCGTCGGGCACCGCGTTCGGGATCACGGGCAGCTCGGGCGCCGCCGGGCCGAGGGACTCGCGGAACCACTCGGCGGTCCGCTCGGTCAGCGAGACCAGCGCGTCGATCCGCGGCGCGTACCGGAGCAGCGGCTCGCCGCTGACGCCGCGCAGCTGGGAGGCGCGGTGCTCCTGGTGCACCGTGATCACCGGGCCCTGCACCAGCTCGGCGGCCGCGGCCATCAGCGCGGGCGTGGTGGTGACCAGCACGTCGGTGTCCAGGGCGGCGAGCGCGGCGCTCAGCTCGACGTCGGAGAGCCGGTTGAAGGTGTGCTCCCAGGCGGGCTCGATCAGCTCGCTGGGGAGCGAGGCCAGGGTGCGGCAGGCCGCCTCGTCCAGGCCGCTGCGGCGCACCGGCCGCTCGTACGGTCCGGTCCGGTCGACCAGGTAGCGGCGGCGGATGTCCCGGCCGGCGGGGAAGAACGGCTCGGAGCGGGTGCGGAAGACGCTCAGCACCGACACGTCGTGGCGCGGCGCGAGGTGGGCCGCCTGGGTGTACGCGGCCATCTCCGTGCCGCCCATCTCGTCGCCGAGGGTCAGCAGGAACGTGATTCTCATGGCCGGTCCTCCGAGGGCTGGTGGGCGGGTACCGCGTACGCGGCGCAGCTGACGGTGAGGTTCCCGGCCGCCGAGAGCTGGGCGTGTACCCGCAGGAGCCGGCCGTCCGCCAGCGCTATGGAGCGGTAGGGCGTACGGAAGACCCGCTTCGGGTGGCGTACGTCGGTCAGCCGGCGGCCGACCTTCAGCCGGGTCCGCCCGGACCGCAGCCGCACCTCCCAGGTGTGCTGGACGTGTCCGTCGGCGGCCATCGCGGCCAGCGGGAGGTCGGCGGTGAGATGCCCCGCGCCCTGCTCCAGCGGCATGGGCAGCACGGTGGACCCCGAGCCCTGGCGGACCGCTTCGGCCGTCCAGCCGGCGTGCCGGGGCAGCGGCCCGACCAGCCGGACCCGCACCGTGACGCGGTCCCAGCGCAGGCCGAGCGCGACCAGTTCGGCCTGCGGGGCGGGTCGGGCGACCTTGAGCAGGGCGTGGCCGTCCGCGGAGCGCACGGGGCGGAAGAGGGCACCGCTGCCGGGGTCGGGGGAGTGCGGGAGGGTCGGCCCGGCCACGGTGCGCGGCGGCGCCGCACGGAGGTCGGCCAGGGTCTCCCGGCCGGTCGCGTCGGTCACGGCGAGGGAGAGCCGCCAGACGCCGGGCCCGAGGGTGAGGACGCCGGGCTCCGCGGGCCCGTCGTGCGGGGCGAAACGGAGCGCGGCCGTCGCGGTGAGCAGCAGGGTGCCGTCGGACTGCGGTTCGGGCGTCAGCGGGGCGGTCCGGCGGTGGCCGTGGTGGTCCAGATGGAGCAGTGCGGTGCTGATTCCGTCGGCGCGGCGGGGGTAACGGACCGCGACGTTCAGGGTACGGCCGCCCAGCACGGAGAGGTGGACGGGGCGCAGGACGGGCCGTGGGCGCAGCCGGGCGGCGAGCACCGGCACGGTGTCGACGCGTCCGACGCGGCGGCGCACGCCGGCCGCCGCGCGGCGGGCACGGCGGCCGGCTTTCACCGCCCGGGACAGCAGGACCTGGTGCATGGCGGCCGGCGCTCCCTTCGGATGGGCGCGGTCGGCGCCCGTCGGTCACATGGCGGGGCATCCTTCTCGTCCGCTGACGAGTCATCCCTTGAGGAAAGTTCTCCCCTATGAGGGGCGGGCGCCCACAGGGACCAAACGCACAGCGGATGTGTACCGGGACGTACGGCGTCATAGTTGCATCAAACGCCCATAGGGGTAAATGACCGGACCGCAGGGAGTGACACAAAGGGGGAGACCGGAGTGAGTGCACAGATGGGACAGCGGACGGCCGAACCACGCCGCCGGCCCGTACGGCATCCGGGTGCCGGTCGCGCCGGCGGGACGGTGCGCCGGGTCAATCCGGAGGCGTCGACCCTGGTGTCGGTCTACCGCAAGGCCGTACCGGAGCACCTGCGGCGCGCCATCGCGACCCGCTCCACCCCGGAGCTGCGCCGCCGCATCAAACAGCAGGTCAGCTGGTTGGCGACGGCCAGACATCTGGAAGGGCTGCGCACCCGCGGCGTGGCGCTCGCCCACCGCGCCCTCGCCGCCGGTCCCGGCCGGGCCGTCGCCATGGTCGCCGGACACCCGCGCATCGCCCTCGTGCAGCACGACCTCTCGCCCGCCCGGGCCCGCCGCGACAACCTCGTCACGGTCGCCGAGACCCTGGAGCGGGCCGGCGTCGACCACTTCTGCGTACGCGGCAAGGAGCGCGGCCGGGGCGTGGTCGCGGTGGCGGCGGAGGACGGCTCTCGCGCGCTCGCCGCGCTGGCCGCCCGGTGCCGCGAGCTGCCCGGCTACGTCTCCCTGCTGGCGCCGGGGCGCGAGGTCCGGCACACCGTGCCCGGCTACGACTCCGGGGGCTGGCAGCGGGCCGGGCGCGCCGGGCTGTTCCGGGTCACCTGGTTCCGTACGGACCCCGGGCGCTCGCTCGTCCTGGACGAGGCGTACGGCTGCGACGTGGAGTTCTGGCCGCGCGAGGAGGACCGGCTGGTCGCCCCGCGGCGGAACGCCGTCACCGAGTGGGTGCCGGTCCAGGGGCCCCGGATCCGCGTCCCCGCCGCGCTCTTCACCTGCCCCAACGGCTCCGGCGACCGCCGGGCCGAGCAGGTCGCCACCTACCGGGACTTCACCGTGCCGCTGCCCGGCGACATCACCTTCCCCGTCGACGTCGTCTACACCTGGGTGGACGGTGCCGACCCGGCGTGGCTGGAGCGCCGGGCCGGGTTCACCGGGCAGGCGTACCACGACGAGGCGGCCAACGCGGCGCGCTACGCCAACCGTGACGAGCTGCGCTATTCGCTGCGCTCGCTGGACATGTACGCGCCCTGGGTGCGGGACGTCTACCTCGTCACCGACGACCAGGTGCCGGTCTGGCTCAACACCGCGCACCCGCGCGTGAAGGTCGTCAGCCACCGCGAGATATTCACCGAAGCGGCCGACCTGCCGACGTTCAACTCGCACGCCATCGAGAGCCAGCTGCACCACATACACGGCCTCTCGGAGCACTTCCTCTACTTCAACGACGACGTGTTCCTCGGCCGGGAGGCCTCCCCGCACGACTTCTTCCTGGCCAACGGGCTGACGAAGTACTTCCCCTCGCCCGCGCTGGTGCCGCTCGGGCCGCCCGGCGACGACGACGTCCCGGTGTCCGTCGCGGGCAAGAACAACCGCGCGCTCATCGAGGCCCGCTTCGGCACCACCCCGGTGCAGAAGATGAAGCACGTACCGCACGCCCTGCGGCGCAGCGTGCTCGCCGAGATAGAGCGGGAGTTCGGCAGCGAGCACCGGGCGACCGCCTCGCACCGCTTCCGCAGCATCGACGACATCTCCATCCCGTCCTCGCTGCACCACTACTACGCGTTCCACACCGGCCGGGCGCTGCCCGCCGACATCGCCTACTCCTACCTCGACCTCTCCCGGCCGAACGCCGTCAACCGGCTGGACCGGCTGCTCGCCCACCGCGACCGGGACGTCTTCTGCCTCAACGACACTCAGTCGGAGGAGACCGACCTGGCGGACCAGCTCGCGCTGCTCCGGCCGTTCCTGGAGGCGTACTTCCCGCTGCCGAGCCCGTACGAGCTGCCCGAGCCCGAATGAGCGGACCGAGCGTCGCGGACCCCGAGGAGGAACGGCCGGCGGCCCCCGTGCCCGGCCGCGTCCCGGGGTCCGCGCACGCCGGCCCGGACGGGCGGCGCCGCGCCACGGCCGTCGCCGTGCTCGTCCCGTGCGCGGTGACGCTCGCGCTCGGGCTGTGGGGCCTGGACCGCGGCACGCTGTGGCGGGACGAGGCGGTCACCGCGCAGGCCGCCGCCCGGCCGCTGCCGCAGCTGTGGGACCTGCTCGGCACCGCCGACGCGGTGCACGGCCTGTACTACGCCCTGATGCACGGTTACGGGGCCCTCGTGCACGGCCTCTTCGGGCTGCCGCTCAGCAACGGGACCGTGCTGCGGCTGCCGTCCGTGCTCGGCGCGACCGCGGCGGCCGGACTCGTGGCGCTGCTCGGCAGCCGGCTCGCCGCGCCCCGCGTCGGCCTGTGGGCCGGTCTGCTTCTCGCCGCCCTGCCGTCGGTGAGCCACTACGCCCAGGAAGGCCGCTCGTACGCGCTGGTCACGGCCGGTGCCGCGCTGTCCACGCTGCTGCTGACCACGGCGGTGCGCGGCGGCCGGGCCCGCCACTGGGCGGGGTACGCCGCCGCCACGGCGGCCACCGCCGTGCTGCACGAATTCGCCGCGCTGCTCCTTGCCGCGCATGCGGTGACCCTGCTGGCCGCGCGCGTACCGCGGGCCGCGCGATGGCGGTGGGCGGCGGCCTGCTGCGCGGTGGCCGCCGCCGTCGCGCCGGTCGTGGCGGTGTCCCAGCGGCAGAGCGCCCAGATCGGCTGGCTTGCCGCGCCCGGGGCCCGCGACGCGGTGCACGCGCTGAGCGCCCTGGCCGGCCCCTCCCCGGTCCTGATCACGGTGCTGCTCGCCCTGACCCTGCTCGCGGCGGTGTGTCCCGTGCCGCGTCGCGGGCCGCTCGGTGCGGCGGCCGTGGCCGTGCCGTGGGCCGTGGTGCCGCCGCTCGTCCTCTTCGCGGCCGCCCAGCAGTTCCCGGTCTTCACCCACCGCTATCTGTTCTTCGCGGTGCCGGGGCTGGCGCTGGCCGCGGCGGTGGGGGCCGAGAGCCTGGCCGACCGGGTCACCGTGCGGCGCGGCAGGGGCTTTCCGCCGCGCCGGCTGACGGTGGCGGGCGCGGTCTGCGCGGCCGCGGCGTTCCTGGGGCAGCTGCCCGCGCAGCAGCACGAGCGCCGCGCCGAGAGCCGGGCCGACGACCTCGCCGCGGTGGCCGCCCTCGTCCGCCGCGAGGCACGCGCCGGCGACGGCGTCCTCTTCCTGCCGCGCTACGAACGCGGCGTGCGGCTCGCCCACCCGCGGGCCTTCCGGGGCCTCACCGACCTCACCCTGCAGGAGGAGCCGGGCCCGTCGGGCACCCTGTACGGCCGGGAAGCCCCGCTGCGCGAGATCCGCGCCCGGCTGCTGCGCACGGACCGGGTCTGGCTGGTCATCGCGGACGGGGTGGACCGCACCCGGTGGTTCCGGCGCAGCGCGTGGTATCAGGCGAACTGGCGTCTGCTGCACGAGGTGTGCGTCCAGCGCTCCTGGCACGACGGAATCAGCGGCAATGCCGCGCTCTTCGTACGGCGGCCCTGACGGGCGGCGCTGACGGGCCGGAATTCCCCTTACGCGCCGAAGGCCCGGCAATTCGCGAATCCGCGGCGCCCGGCCGCTAATGTCCGGCACCGCGTTTCCCGTCGAGAGGCCGGACATGACACCACTGCACACCGAGACCCTCGCCGCGCCCGCCGGGGCGGCGCTGCCGTGCCCCGGCACGCTCGCGGACGTCGAGGGCTGGTTCTTCGGCCAGGACCAGCTGCTGTTCGACTGGCTGCTGACCCACCAGGCCCGTACCGGCGTCCGTGGCGACCTGCTGGAAATGGGCGCATACATGGGAAAGAGCGCCGTCTTCCTGGGCCGCCACCTGAATCCGGGGGAGGAATTCACGGTCTGCGACCTCTTCGATTCCACGCCCGGGGACGAGGCCAACGCCAGCGAAATGCGGCGCTCGTACGCGACACTCACCCGCCGCGCCTTCGAAGCGAATTACCTCGCCTTCCACGACGAGCTGCCCACCGTCCTCCAGGGCCCCACCACGCTGGTCCCGGAGCACGTGGCCCCGGGCAGCTGCCGCTTCGTGCACATCGACGCCTCGCACCTGTACGACCACGTACGAGAGGACCTCGCGGCCGCCCGCCGCGTGCTCTCCCCCGAAGGAGTGGTCGTGCTGGACGACTACCGGGCGGAGCACACGCCGGGCGTCTCCGCCGCCGTATGGGAGGCGCTGTTCACCCAGGGGCTGCGGCCCATCTGCGTCGGCCGCAGCAAGTTCTACGGAACCTGGGGCGACCCGGCGCCCCGGCAGCAGGCGCTGATCATGGAGATCGTCGGCCGCGGCGACTGCCACGCCGACGTCCAGACCATCGCGGGACACCGGGTGCTGCGCCTGATCAGCGGCCACGACCTGGCGGCCCCCGAACTCCCGCGGTCGCGGTACTACGAGACGCTGCGAGCGGAGGAACGCGCCGCCGAGGAGATCCGGCGCCGCCGCGCCGACACCGACGCGCGGGCCACCGCCGCCGCGCAGGAGGCCGAGGCGGCGCAGCGGCGCGCCGCCGGGCGCCGTCCGAAGGCCCGCGCCCGGCGTGCGGCGCTGCTGCTCCTGCCGCCCTTCGTCGTCAAGGGCCTCCGGCGGCTGCGGAACCGGGGCTGAGGGGGCGGGGCCGAACAGCCGGGGCCGAGGCCGGCGCCCGCCGCCCCGGCCCCAGGGACTCAGGGCTTCAGTCCAGCAGCAGGTCCGCCGCGCGGGCCGCCGCGCCGCCGTCGTCCCGCGCGCAGTACGCCGTACGGAACCGCGCGTAGGCGTCCGCGTGGCGCCGGGCCACCCCGTCCAGGTCGCGCAGGGCCGCCACCAGCTCCTCGGTGTCCGACAGTAGCGGACCCGGCGCCTGGGCCTCGAAGTCGAAGGTGAAGCCGCGCACGGTGTCCCGGAAGTGCGCCAGGTCCGGCGTCAGGAACAGCAGCGGACGCCCGGTGTTGGCGAAGTCCACCGCCAGCGAGGAGTAGTCCGTCACCAGCACGTCGGAGGCGAGCAGCAGCTCCATCGCGTCGGGGAAGTCGCTGACGTCCCGGACGAAGCCGCCGGGCGGGGCCGACACCCGGTCGGCCACCAGCGGATGGCTGCGCAGCAGCAGGACATGATCGTCGCCGAGCGCCTGTTCGGCGTGGGCCAGGTCCAGCGGCAGGTGGAGCTGGTAGTGGTCCGCGTCGTACGCCTTGTCGTCGCGCTGCGTCGGCGCGTACAGCACCACCTTCTTGCCGTCGGGGATGCCCAGCCGCTCGCGCACCCGACGGGCCGGCTCGTCGCGGTCGCCGGAGACGCCGCCGGGGACCAGGACGTCGGTGCGCGGCAGTCCCGTCTCCCGGATCTCGCCCTCGTAGCCCAGCGCCCGCCCCAGCAGGGCCGTGCTGTGCGGGTTGGGGGAGAGCAGCACGCTCCACTGGTGGCCGCGGCGCGGCTGCGGCCACAGGTGGACGAGGTCGGCGCAGAGCGTACCGGCCAGATCGGTGCCGATGCGCTTGACCGGGGTGCCGTGCCAGGTCTGCAGGACCTGCTGCCCCGCGCGGCGGACGAACCACTCCGGGAGGTGGGTGTTGGTGACGACGCGGCGGCTCCGGGCCAGCGCCTCGTGCCACTCCGCGCTGCCCCGCAGCACCGGACGGGTGCCGGCCGGGGCCTTCGCGCGAGCGTCCCGGACCACCCACAGGTGCTCGGCCGCCGGTTCGCGGCGCGCCAGCTCCTCGTGCACCGCACGCGGCGAGTCACCGCCGCAGCGCCCGTCGAAGCTGTTGAAGAGGACGGTGTCGCGCAGCGCGCGTGAGCGGCGCCGCGGGTAGTGCTCCTCGCGGAGCAGCCGCTGCCGGTACGGGCCGCGGTCCGCGTCCGGCACGGCGGGGCCCGCCTCGACGAACACCCGGTCGTGGAAGCGGCGGTCCACGGTGAGCGGCTTGGGCGCCGCCGGGCAGGCCGCCGGGAGTCCGGCGAAGAGCGTGGGGCACAGCCGTACGGGCAGGTCCCCGCCGTCGTGGTGGCCCGTGCCGGGCTCCGCCGTGCGCAGGAAGAGGTACCAGCGGCCCTCGCGGAGCGGCAGGTCGCCGCCGCACGAAGGCACCGCGCCGGGCCGCAGCTCGGCGGTGAACCGCTCGCCGTCCCGGTCGGCGGCGAAGACCGCCTCGGTGGCGAACCGGCTGTGCCGCAGCACGGCGCTGATCCGCGCGGGGCCGGCCGCCGCGCCGGGCAGCACCCCGGCCACCTCCAGCGTCCCGTCCGGCCGCCACGCCAGCCGGTCGGCGAACGGCTCGGGGGCCCGCGTGTGCAGGACCAGGTTGCCGGCCGCGGTGGCGGTGACCACCAGCTCCCGGCCGCTGCTGTCCACCTGCCGTCCGGCCGGGCCGGTGGGATCGGCGGCGATCCGGGCCGTCCTGCCGTCCCCGTAGACCAGTACGGGGTCCCAGGTGGCGCCGGTCTCCTCGCCGAGCCCTTCGGGCAGCTCGCCGGCGGCCGGCGCGTGAACGGTCAGTGCGGCCGGGTCGATCCGCAGGGTGAGCCGGTGGCCGGTGGCCTCGGGCGTCACGTCGTCCCTCGTGAGCGGCCGCTCCACCGGCTCGCCCGGACCGCGGCGGGTCAGCCGCAGCGCCACCGGCGCGTTCGCCGAGTCGTCCCGCACGGTCAGCTCGGCCGTGCCGTCGCCCGCCGCGCGCTGCCCCGTCAGCCGCCGTACGGTCCGCTCCACGGACAGATGCAGCCGCCCGTCCTTGTACCAGGGCACGATCCGCATCCCGTCGGCCACTTCGTGCGGCAGCGGGGAGGCTCCGGAGCCGGTGTCCAGGGCGCGCAGCGCGGCCGGGCGCACCACCCCGGCCCCGGCGACCGCGATGCCCACCTTCCACTGCCCGGGCGTGAAGGCGCCGCCCTTGGCCAGCCGCTTGGGGTCGACCGTGATCTCGAAGCCGGACCAGTCGTAACAGTGTTGTTCCTGCCGGGAGTTGTGGGTGGCGTCCGGCGCGGCCACGGACCGCACCGGCAGCACGACCTTGCGCCTGCCCGACATCAGCACCGCCGCCTTCAGGCAGCTCAGCCGGCCGGGCGCCGCGATGTTGCGGATGTAGGCGTAGCCGCGCAGCACCAGCTTGCCGTCCCGCCACACCGCCTCCCGCAGCCGCGCCCGCACCGGCAGGTCCCGGGGGGTGAGCCGGGTGACGGCGGGCGGCAGCGGGATCGGCCGGCCGCCGCCCACCGTGAGCACCGCGCGCTTGCGCAGCGGCGGACCGGCCACGTGGAAGCCGGCGGCGTTGCGCTGCTGGTACTCCAGCAGCCGCAGCAGGTCGTCGAGGCGGCCCTCCCGGATCAGCGCCCACTTCACCCGCTGCTCGACGGGGAGTTCGTCGTGGAGCGTGGGGTCGATGCGGCTGAGGAAGTCCCGGGCGCCGGTCATGAAGACCCGGTGGTACTCCTCGCCCGCCATGGGCAGCGCGTCGATGAAGTACTGCAGGTCGTCCAGGAGGACGGAGCGGTCGTAGTCCCGCTTGTGCCGGGTCCAGCGGGTGCGCTGCGGGTCGGCGAGGAACCGGCTGACCCCGTCCACGGCCGCGATCCGGTCCCGTACGCCCTTCACGTCGGTGCGGCGGCGGGTGATCGAGCCCTCGCGGATGCGCCAGTAGTACACGTGCTCGTGGAGGACGTCGACGGACTCGGCGAGGAAGTGCGCGGGGATGGTCAGCGGGGTGTCCTCGTACAGCACGCCCTCGGGGAAGGCCAGCTCGTGGCGGTCCCAGAAGGTGCGCCGGAAGACCTTGTTCCACGCCACCCGGTCGGCCAGCAGCGAGAGGTCCTTGCTGATGTGGGTACCGCGGACCGTGCGGGTCATGGTCTTGTGCTGCCACGCCTGGCTGCGGCCCTCGGAGGTGAGCCGCCAGACGTTGCCGGTCGCGAAGTCCGAGCCGGACTCCTCCAGCAGCGACACCAGGCCCTCGTAGGCGCGCGGCGGCAGGACGTCGTCGCTGTCCATGAAGGTGAGGTAGCCGGTGCGCGGATCGGCGTGCCGGGCGCCGGTGTTGCGGGCGTGGCCCAGCCCCCCGTTCGGCTGCGACACCAGCCGGAAGCGCGGGTCGCGCGCCGCGAACTCCCGGGCGAGGTCGGGCCCGGAGTCGGTGGAGCCGTCGTCGACCATCACCACGTCCAGGTCGCGCAGTGTCTGGGCCGCCACGGACCGCAGGCACTCTGGGAGGTACTCCTCGACGTTGTAGATCGGGACGACGACGGTCAGCCGGGGAGCCATGGAGCAGACCACACCTTTTTCAGGGGACGCACGGAACACCAGTCCAACCCCCCTGCGGCCCCACCCGTCACATTTCCTGCGCTGTTGGAGTGACCGGCCCCGGCACAGGAACCGGACGGAGGGTAATCATCTGACTACGCTGGCGGCGCACCGTGCGTACCGACCCCTGGATGGCCATGCCCCGCTTCAGCGTCATCGTCCCGGCCCGCGGCGTGCAGGGATTCCTGCGCCACTGCCTGGACTCCGTGCTCACGCAGTCCTTCGAGGAAGTGGAGCTGATCGCCGTCGACGACTGCTCGGACGGCGGCGACGGGGAGATCATCGACGCCTGCGCGGCGAGCGACCCGCGGGTGGTGCCGGTGCACCTGGAGCGCCCCGGCGGGGTCGGCCCGGCCCGCAACGCCGGGGCCCGCCGCGCCACCGGCGAGTACCTCCTCTTCCTCGACGGCGACGACTTCCTCGCCCCCGGCGCGCTGGCCGCGGCCGATGCCCGGCTCCGCGCCGCCGGCGACCCCGACGTGCTGCTCTTCGACCACGACCGGCTCAATGTCTGGGAGCAGCGGCACGGCAGCGCCGACCGGGAGTTCCTCGAAGCGCACGCCGACACCGTCTTCACCGCCGAGGACGTGCCCGCGTGCCTGACCGTGCTGCCCGCCGCCTGGAACCGCGCGGTCCGCCGCGACCTGTGGGAGACGCACGGCTTCGCGTTCGCCGACGGCCCGTACGACGAGGTGCCGGTGGTCTTCCAGACGCTGCTGGCGGCGTCCCGGATCGCCTGCCTGGACCGGGTGTGCGTGACCTGGCGCAAGCGCCGCAGGGGCAGCGCCTCCACCGTGCCCGGACGCCATCACTTCGCCGTCCTCGACCGGTACGACGCGCTGTTCCGCGTGCTGTCCGGGACGGGGCTCGGCGGCGGCACCGAGACGGCGCGCGGCGTCCTCTTCGCGCACGCCGTGGCACGGCTGCTGCGGATCATGGAGGACGACGGCCGGGTACGCCCGGTGGACCGGCCCGACTTCTTCCGCGAGCTGGGCCGCGTCCTGCGCCGGCACCGCCCGGCCGGCGCCGAACTGCCGCCCCACCTGAACTCCTACGCCGTCTACCGCTCCCGGCAGCGCGCCGGGACGCTGCGGCACCGCACCGTCAAGAAGCTGCGGGCCCGCAGGAACAGCACGGCACGCAGCGTCTACCGCCGCTACTACGCCCTGCAGCTGCGCCGCCCCGTCGACGAGAACCTCGTGGTCTACGCGGCGTACTGGAACCGCGGCGTGCTCTGCAACCCGGCGGCGATCCATGCCAGGGCCCGCGAGCTGGCGCCGCACCTCAGGGGCGTATGGCTGGTGGACCGCAAGCACCGCGACGACGTGCCGCCGGGCGTGGAGGCCGTGACGGTCAACTCCCGCCGGTACTGGGAGGTGATGGCCCGCGCCAAGTACCTCGTCAACAACGCCAACTTCCCGCCCGCGGTCCACAAGCGCCCCGAGCAGGTCTACGTCCAGACGCACCACGGCACCCCACTGAAGAAGATGGGCATGGACCTGCGCCGCCACCCGGCGGCCGCGCACGGCGTCAGCTTCCTGCGTCTGCTCGACCACGCCGACCAGTGGGACTACTGCCTCTCCGCCAACCCGCATTCCACCGAGGTGTGGCAGCGCGTCTACCCCAGCGACTACGAGACGCTGCCCACCGGCTACCCGCGCAACGACGCCTACTTCACCGCCGGCGCCGAGGACGTCCGCCGGATCCGGGCCGGGCTGGGCATCGCGCCGGACGCCACCGCGATCCTCTACGCGCCCACCCACCGCGACTACGAGCGCGGCTTCAACCCGCCGCTGGACCTGGAGCGGCTGGCCGAAGCGCTGGGCGAGGGCCACCAGCTGCTGGTCCGTACGCACTACTTCTACGGCGCCGACTCCCGGCTCGCCGCGCTGGAGGAGGCCGGCCGCATCCTGGACGTCTCCCGGCACCCCTCGGTCGAGGAGCTGGCCCTGGCCTCCGACGCCCTGCTCTGCGACTTCTCCTCGCTGATGTTCGACTACGCCAACCTCGACCGGCCGATCGTCGTGCACGCGGCGGACTGGGAGGCCTACCGGCACGCCCGCGGCGTCTACTTCGACCTGCTCTCCGGCGTGCCCGGCGACACCCCCGGCCACGTCGCCCGCGACGAGGCCGAGGTCGCCGACGTCTTCCGCTCCGGGCGCTGGGCGGACGAGCGGTCGGCGGAGCTGCGCGCCGCGTTCCGGGACCGCTTCTGCCCGTACGACGACGGCTTCGCCGCCGAGCGCGTCGTCCGCCGCGTCTTCCTCGGCGAGGACGAGCTGCTGCCCGTCGTACCGCCCGCGGACCGCACGGTCGCCCCGGCCCCGTGCGAGACGGCGCTCGGCGGGGACGAGCCGACAGGCGTCCGCGCCCCGTAAGGGGCGCGGGGAGCTGCGCGACCGGCCACGACGGTGCCGCGGCCGGGGAACTGCCCGGTGCAGCTCAGCGCGTCCGCTGACGGCCGGCGACAATCGCCTTGGTGACCACCGGCGGCAACACGTTGACCGCAAAGCGCCGCAGCGTGCTCCGACCCTGCCGCCCTCCGCGGCCCGCCGCATGCGGGCCTCCAGCAAGCGGCGAATGCCGCACCCGGTGGCGCGACACCGGATGCGCCGGTTCGGCCGCCCCCTTCGCGGAGAGCCGGATCAGCGGCTGCCCGGCCACCTGCTGCACCTCGTGCCACAGGTCCGAGCGCGCACGGAGCCACTCCAGCAGTTCCGTGCGCACCGGCTCCGGGTCGCCCCAGGTGCCGTAGAACTTGGTGCCGGTGATGCACAGCGGCTTCAGCCCGCCGGTGGTCACCGCCTGCCAGGTGGCCGCGGCCACGCCCGGACAGTGCTCGGCGCGGTAGTCGTCCAGCACGACCACGCCGTGCGGGCGCAGCAGCTCCCGCACGGCCTGGATGTCGCCGTGCACGTGCTCGTACAGGTGCGAGGCGTCGATGTGCGCGAAGCGGCAGCTGTCGTCCCCGACGTGCGCGCGGATCACCGAGGACAGGCCCTGCACGATGTGCGGCAGCTCGTCGTGGAAGGAGAGGTAGTTCGCCTCGAAGGCGCGGCGGGTGAGGGTGGCGTAGGACTTCGCCATCTCCTTGGAGTTCGAGGCGTCCTCTGCGGGGGAGTCGAACAGGTCGCAGACCGTGAAGCGGTCCCCGGCACGCAGCCGGTCGCCCATGAAGATGGCGCTCTTTCCCATGTACACGCCGAGTTCCAGCAGGTCGCCCGGTTCCTCGCGGCGTGCCTGGCGGGCGAGGAACCAGTCGAACATGAGCTGGTCGGCGGTGAAGAACCAGCCCTTGACGTCGGAAAGCCGGTGGGGGCGCGGGAGCTGTTCGGCACTCTGGTCTGCGGTGAGGGCAGTCATGTGCGGTCCGTCTCCAGACGGTCGGGGGAATCGAGGGCGACATGCGACGCGTGTGCTGTTGTGGGCCCGGGCACCGGCTGCGGCACCGCGAGACGGCGGGCCCGCTCGGGAGGAGGCGCGGGCCGTCGCTCGTCGAGGGGCACGGCTTCGGGAGGCGCTCCCTCGTCCCCGAGAAACACACGGCGTACCACGCGTTCCGCGGCGTGGCCGTCATCGTAAGGGCAGAAAAGTGAACGGAAAGTGGCCCGCAGAGCGGCCGAACGGGTACCGCGCCATGCGGGACTCGCAAAGATCTCGATGAGCTCGTCCTCACTGCGTGCCACCGGCCCCGGCGGGTTCCGGAGCAGGTCGAAATAGGTGCCGCGGGTCGCCCGGTACGCCTCCCAGTCGTCGGTGAGGACCACCACGGGCCGGTCGAGGTTCACGTAGTCGAACATCAGCGAGGAGTAATCGGTCACCAGCGCGTCCGACGCGAGGCAGAGATCCTCCACGCACGGGTGACCGCTCACGTCGATCACTCCGTCCCCGGACGGCCCCCACGGCACGTCCGCGGCGTACGGCGGCCCCTCCAGCGAGGAGAAGTGCGGCCGCACCAGCACCACGAATCCGGGGCCGAGCTCCCGCAGCAGTCGCCGCGGGTCCAGCGCCGGCCGCCGGAACCGCCGGTAGTCGCGGTGGGTCGGCGCGTACAGGATCGCGGTGGCGGACGGCGGGATGCCCAGCTCGGCGCGGATGCGGAGCACGTCCTGGGCGGTCGCGTGCTGGAAGCGGTCGTTGCGCGGCCGGCCGTACTCCAGCGTGGTGTACCCGGCGGGGTAGACCCGCTCCCAGGTCAGCGTGGCATGGCGGTTGGCGGGGAGGCTGTAGTCCCAGTTGTCCACGCCGCGCAGCAGCCGAGCGAAGTCGGTGTCCCGGGCGGCGGCCGGCCGTTCCTGGAGGTCCAGGCCCATGTGCTTCAGCGGCGTGCCGCGGTGCGTCTGGAGCACCACCTGACCGGGCCGCTTGATCAGCCGCGCGTCGAAGTTCACGTTGTTGACCAGGTATTTCGAGCGGGCCAGCGCGGTCCAATAGGCGGCGGTCCCGGGCCGCAGCCACCGGACGCCCGGCGGCACCGTGTCCTCGTACCCGGGCGCCGCCACCCACGCCGTGCGCATCTGCGGCCGCAGCTCGCGCAGCTTCGCCTCGATGGCGGCGGGGTCACCGGCGTACTCGCGGTGCCAGTGCGCGGCGAACACCGCGTGATCGGCCCGGAGCGGCAGCCCCCGCTGGAGGCGGTAGTGCAGCCCGAGCGCGGCCCGCCTGCCCTGCCGCAGCAGCCCCCGGGCGGGCCGGCCCACGGCCCGGCGCAGCCGCTGCACGCCGGCCAGCAGCCGGAAGGGACGGTGCCAGCCCAGCCGTACGAGGCTGTGCCGGACCCGGACGCCCAGGCGCGGCGGCGGGCCGCCCGGCACCCGGGCCGGAGCGGGGCAGCGGTACCGGCGGCAGTGCGCGGCGGCCCGCCGGAAGAACTCGGCCCGGCTGTCGCGCGGCAGCCGCCCCGGCGCCGCGTAGACGGCCGTGAGGTGGTCGGTCATCCGGCGGGCCATGAGCGGCCGCCAACGGGCCAGCTCCGGGCGGGAGTCGAGGAAGGCGAAGACCCGGTCGTACTGGTCGAAGATGTCGAAGTGGCCGCGGCCCGTGGTGCGCAGGATGCTGCCCCGGCGGCGCTGCCGGTAGTGCACGCAGACCCGGTCCAGGACGGCGATCGACTCGGCGGTCGCCAGCGCCGGGAACGTCCAGGGAGTGTCCTCGTAGTAGCCGGGCGGGAAGGTGAGCCGCTGCCGCTGGACGAAGTCGCGGCGGTAGACCTTGTTCCACACGACCATCAGCAGCCGCAGCAGACCGGGCCGGTCGGCGAGCCGGAAGACCTCCGGGCCGCGCTGCGCCAGGAGGTGCGCGTACTGGTTGCGGGTGGCGGTGCCGGACCAGGAGGTACGGGCGTAGTCGTAGACCAGCACGTCCGGGGAGGCGGTCGCGGCCAGCCGGGCGGCCACGGCGCTCAGCGCGCCGGGCGTGAGGGTGTCGTCGCCGTCCAGGAAGAGCAGGTAGTCGCCGCGGGCGCGGGCGATCCCGGCGTTCCGGGCCGGGCCGAGCCCGGTGTTGGCCGGCAGGTGCACGGGCCGCACCCGGTCGTCGCGGCGGGCCGCGTCGCGGATGAGGTCCCCGCAGCCGTCCGGCGATCCGTCGTCCACCGCGATCAGCTCGAAGTCCGTCCAGTCCTGGCCGAGGACGGATTCCAGGCATTCCGGCAGGTACGCCTGGACCTGGTAAGCGGGAACGATGACGCTGAACCGTGGCAAGAGAGGGCACATCCATAGATCGGCGACCGGCTGCGCTGTCGGTCAGCGATCGTTCCCGGCCCCGCCGCGCCGGCATGCGGCGCGGCGGCCGGTTGCGCCCGGGTGGCTGAGGAGACGCACCCGTACGAGTGAGCGCGGCCCCGGAAACCGGGCTACTTCACCGCGCCCGCCATCACGCCGGACACGAACTGCCGCTGGAAGGCGAAGAAGACCACCAACGGGATGATCATCGAGATGAAGGCGCCGGGCGCCAGCACGTCGATGTTGTTGCCGAATTGGCGTACCTCCTGCTGGAGCGCCACGGTGATCGGCGGGTTGCCGCTGTCCGCGAAGATCAGCGCGATCAGCAGGTCGTTCCAGACCCACAGGAACTGGAAGATGCCCAGCGACGCGATGGCCGGGCCGCCCAGCGGCAGCACCACCCGGGTGAGCAGCCGCAGCTCGCCCGCGCCGTCCAGCCGGGCCGCCTCCAGCAGCTCGCGCGGGATCTCGGCGAAGAAGTTCCGCAGCAGGAACACCGCGAACGGCAGGCCGAAGGCCGTGTGGAACAGCACCACCCCGGCCGTCGTCTCGAAGAGCCCGACCGCGCCGAAGAGCTTCGCCACCGGGATCAGCGCGACCTGTACCGGGACCACCAGCAGTCCCACCACGACCATGAACCAGACGTCCCGCCCGGGGAAGTCCAGCCAGGCGAACGCGTAGCCCGCCAGTGAGCCGATGACCACCACCAGTACCGTCGCCGGCACCGTGATCAGCGCGGTGGTCAGCAGCGAGTCCATGATCTTGGCGTTGCCCAGCAGGTTGCCGTACCCCGAGAGCGTCAGCTGGGCGGGTTTGACGAACACCTCCCACCAGCCGCTCTCCGCGACGTCCGCCGGGTCGCGCAGCGAGGAGATCAGCAGCCCGACCGTCGGCATCAGCCAGAACAGCCCGGCCAGGAGCAGGAAGACCCGCAGCACGCCGCCGCCGGTACGGGCCGCGAGCCGCGCGGCCAGGGACTGCCGGGCGCGTACCGCCCCGTCGGCCACCGCCGTCATCGCTGCCGCTCCTTCCGCAGACGCCGGATATTGACGATCAGCACCGGTGAGACGAGGAGCAGCAGGAACACCGCGATCGCGGAGCCGATGCCCTGGTTCACGTCCGTGCCGAAGGAGGACTGGTACAGCTGGAGGGCGAGCACGTTCGCCTCGTCCTGGCTGGCGCCCGGCGCGATGATGTACACGAGGTCGAAGATCTTGAGCACGTTGATCATCAGCGTGACGAGCACGACCACCAGGACCGGTGCCAGCAGCGGCACCGTCACCCGCCGGAACACCTGCCACTCGTTCGCGCCGTCCACCCGGGCCGCCTCCAGCAGCTCCCGCGGCACGCTCGCCAGGCCCGCCGCGATCAGCACCATCGCGAAGCCCGCCCACATCCATACGTAGCTGCCGATGATCGCGGGCGTCACCAGCGTCGGACCCAGCCAGTCGACGCCGTTGTACGCCTCGGCGAAGTTCGCGGCGGGCAGCCGCAGCTTCGCCCCCTCGGCGCGGGCGGGCAGCGCGTACGTGCCGTCCGCCGCGGTGGTCGCCGTGGCCACCACCTCGCCGCCCTTGACCGCCTCGACCTTCAGGCCGGCCAGCGCCTTCTCCTGCTTGTCGATCTTGTCGGGCGTGCCGCCGCCCCCGCGCGTGAAGTCCAGCCAGGCGGTGCCGGTGATCTGCCCGGGCCGCGGCGTCGCCGGTACCGCCCGGTGCGCGCCCTTGACGTCGTCCGGCTGTACGGCCACCAGCGGCAGGCCCACCGCCGTACCGGTCCTCGCCGGATCCTTTGTGGTGAACGAACCGCCGCCGGAGGGCTTGAGGTCGGCGTTGGGCCGCGGATTGGCGCCCGGGTACGGCGCGGGCTCGGCGAACGTGTCGTGCACGCTCACCCAGACCGCGTTGGCCACCCCGCGCTCCGGGTCCTGCTCGTACACCAGCCGGAAGATGATGCCCGCCGCCAGCATGGAGATCGCCATCGGCATGAAGACGATCAGCTTGAACGCGGTGCCCCAGCGCACCCGCTCGGTCAGCACGGCGAAGATCAGGCCCAGCGCGGTGGCCACGGTCGGCGCGACCACCACCCAGATGACGTTGTTCTTCAGCGCCGTGCGGATCCGTTCGTCGGCGAACAGCTCCCCGTAGTTGTCCAGCCCCACGAAGCCGCTGCCCGGCGCGTCGAAGAAGCTGCGCCAGACCGAGAACCCGATCGGATAGACCACCAGCGCGCCGAGCAGCAGCAGCGCCGGGAGGAGGAACGCGCCCGCGATCCACGGGCGCGTCCCCGTCACGCTCCTGCCGGACGCCTGCGCGCCCTTGCCGGGAGCCGGTGCGGCGGCCGCGGTGCCTCGGGGGGCCATGGCGTCAGTTCCCGAACGACTTGGCGGCGTCCTTCTCCAGCTGCGCCTGGGTCCCCGCCACGTCCTTCGGATTCTTCAAGAAGTCCTGCAGGGCCTTCCACTCGCCCTGCCCCGGCTTGCCGCCGAAGGACGCCGGGGCCTGGTCGGACATGTCGAAGCGGAAATCGTCACCGGCCGCGACCAGCGCCTTGCCGATCTCCTTGAACACCGCGTTCGGATACACCGACGGGTCCAGCTTCTTGTTGGCGGAGACGAACCCGCCCTGCGCGGCCCAGATCCGGGCCGCGTCCGGGGAGGCCAGGAACGTCAGCAGCGCCTGCGAGGCCTTGTTGTCCTTCAGCGCCACCGCCACGTCCCCGCCGGTCACCACCGGGGACTCCTTGCCGACCGCCGGGAACGGGAAGACCTTGGCGTCCGTACCGACCTTCGCCTTGGTCTGGCCGATGTTGGCCGCGGCGAAGTCGGCCGAGGAGACCATCGCGGCCTTCGGCTCGTCCTTGAACGTCTGCGTCACCGACTGCGGGAACGCCGTCTGGAGCGCGCCCCCGTTGCCGCCCGCGAGCAGGCCCTTGGCGCCGAAGAGCGAGCCGAGCGTGGTGAGCGCCTGCTTCACCGACGGGTCGGTCCACTTGATCTCGTGCCTGGCCAGCTGGTCGTACTTCTCCGGGCCGGCCTGCGAGAGATAGACGTTCTCGAACCAGTCGGTGAGGGTCCAGCCGTCCGCGCCGCCCACCGAGACCGGCTCGACGCCGGAGTCCGCGAGCGTCCTGGCGGTCTTCAGGAAGCCCTTCCAGTCCTTCGGTTCGGACACCCCCGCGTTCTCGAACGCCTGGGTGTTGTACCAGACCAGCGACTTGTTGCTGGCCTTGAAGTACACGCCGTAGCTCTTGCCGCCGGCGCTCCCCAGGTCCTGCCAGCCCTTGGAGAAGTTCGCCGACAGCTCCTTCTTCGCGGCCGGGCCGAGCGGCTTGATCCAGCCCTTCTTCGCGAACTCCTGGAGCACCCCGACCTGCTGGAGCATCGCGACGTCCGGCGCGCCGCCGCCGGCGACCTTGGAGCCGATGAAGCCGGCCATGTCGTCGCCGCTCGGCACGAACTCCACCTTGGCGCCCGTGCGCTTCTCGAACTCGGCCAGGACCTTGGTGAAGTTCTCCCGCTCGGGGCCGGTCCACACGGCCGTCACCTGGAGCGTCTGCCCCTTCAGCTTCGGCAGCGAGACCGTGGGCGCCCTGTTGCTGCCGCCCTCGCCCTCGCTCCGGCCCCCGCTGCCGCCCCCGCAGCCGGTCAGTGCCAGAGCCCCCACCGCGACAAGTGCCGTTGCCGTACGAAGCGTTGCGTGACGCATCCGTCGCCCTCCCGTTCGCCGTGCGACAGTCCTACCGGCGCCGGGAAGCCCGAGCAATAGTGCGTTCGACTGCAACGCACCGTCGTGACCGGGCCGTTACCACGGCGGGTAACCCGGCTTTTCCGTACGGCGACCCATTCGTTGCACGGTTGCACTTGGGGCTACGGCACGGACTTCGCCGCCTTCTGGAGCGCGCTCGCCAGCAGGGCCAGGTCGGTCGGGCCGTTGCCCAGCTCGCGCAGCGGCCGGCGGGCCGGCGGATCGCCCATCCGCTGCCATTCCAGGGGCACGACCGTCGGCCGCAGGGTGGACGTCCGGGGTATCCGGCCCGTCACCCGGCCCGCCTGGAAGGGCGTCGCCGAATTGTCCGCCGCGCGGAACAGCCGGCCGCGCCCGACGGGCAGCGGCTCGGCCGGGTCGCTCTCCGTGCCCAGCTCCACGCGGAGTCCGGCCCGCTCGGCGGTCGCGGTCGCGGCCGTACGGTCCGGATGGCCGGTCGAGGCGATCACATGGACACCGAGCGCGGCGCCGTCCCGGGCGACCGCCTCCAGCGCCCGCACCACGGAGCCGGCGGCCGGCCGGCCCGTACTGCCCAGCGCCGGGGCGACCAGCGCGTCGAAGTCGTCGACGACCACGAAGAGCCGGGTCATCGGCGGTACGGCGGCGAACCCGTCGGCCCCCTGGCCCTCGGCCGCCGGCGCGCCCTGCGTCCGCTCCCGGGGGCGCAGCCGCAGCGTGCTGGTGGCCGGGGCGTCGAGCAGCCCCGACCGGTCGGCGGCGCTCTCGTACCCGGCGGCCGGCGCGGGCGCTGTGGAGGCCGCACCGCCCGCCGTCGCCGTACGGCCCTCCGTGGACCGGCGCGGGCCGATCACCCGGGGCGCCGCGAGGTGCTTCGCACGCCACTCCGCGAAGCCCGTGCCGCCCAGTATTTCCGCGCGCCGCTTCAGCTCCGAGGAGAGCGCCTGCGCGAACTCCCGCATCAGCACCGGGTCCGAGGCCGCCAGGTGCGCCGTGACGTGCGGCAGGTCCGTACAGAGCCGCAGGCCGTCACCGCGCTCCGTGCCCGCGCCGTCGACCAGCACCAGCGAGAGCCGGTCCGGGCGGTCGGCCGCGGCGAGCGAGGCGGCGATCGAGCGCAGCAGCTCGGTCTTGCCCGTACCCGGACCGCCCTCCAGCAGGAAGTGGCAGCCGTCGGCCGCCGGGTCGGCGTGCACCGGGCCGTGCGGGCCCGCGCCCAGCACCGCGGGGGCCGAGGGCTCCTCGCTGTCCGCCGTTGCCGCCCAGCGGGCCATCAGGGAGGCGGGGGTGGCCCGGGCGAGCCCCATTTCGTCCAGCAGCCGGGTGGTGTCGGGCAGCGGCACCGCCGCGCTGCGCGCGCCGCGGTCCGTCCGCACGGACTCGGCCTCGCGCAGCGGCGCGAGGGCGCGCGCGAACCGCTCGGCCCAGGGCAGGGACACCGCGTCCACGGTCGCGACCGTGCCGTTCGTCCCCGCGCCGTACGGCCCGGCGACGCTCTGCGGGACGCCGTTCACGGCGATGCTGCCGGTCACCGCGGCACCCGGGGCGGCCGGGGCCAGCGGGGCACCGGGCTGCACGACGCGCAGCGCCGTGGCCACATCGCCGCTGAGCACCGCGACGGCCCCGCACTCCCCGAAGGCGGGCGACGCCGCTCGGGCCGCCTCGTACGTCGCGGCCAGCGGATACACCGGCGACGCCGACGGCGTCTCGGCCAGCGCGAGCACATGGACGCCGACCGACGGGCCGCCCGCCGCCAGCCGCGCGACGGTCTCCCGCAGCCCGGACGTGCCGGGGTCGCCGTCGGCGATCACGAGGGTGTACGGGCCGCGGTGCCGGGCCGCCGCCGCGGCAACCGCCGACCGTTCGGCGCTCGCCCAGCCGGGGCCGAGCGGCCCGTCGTCCAGCCGCCGCACCAGCTCGGTGGTGCGCGCGGCGGCCTGGTCCTTGTCGTACGCCAGCAGCAGCCGGCAGTCCTGGGCGTGCGCCGGGCGGACGTGCGGCAGCCAGCCGAGCCAGGACCACTCCTCCAGGCGCTGCGCGGTAGTACGCGTCCGGTCGGCGGCGAGCAGCACGATCTCCAGCGTGCCCGGCGCGTGCAGCGCGGCGAACTGGGCGACCGCTGCCCGCGCCAGCCCGGCGAGGCGCGGACGCGGCCCGGCCAGGCCCAGCGAACCGGCCGAGCGCAGCGCGACCGTGACCGGCACGGCGGCCCGGCCGCCCGCGCGGTCGGCGGTGCCCAGCCGGACGGCCAGCGCGTCCGGATGCCCGGCGTCCCGCTCCCACAGGCGGGGACCGGGGCCGAGGGCGGTGAGCAGGACGGTGGCCGCGTCCGGCCAGCGTTCGTGCGCGGCCGGCCCCCGGCCCTCCGCCGGGGGCGCCCCGGGGCCGTCGGCGACCGGGCCCTGCTCCACGGAGCCGTACGCGGCCTCCGGGGCGGCTTCCTCATCGGCCCCGGACTCCGCGGCGGCGCGGCCGCCGGCCAGCCTGCGCGCCCACGCGCTCAGGCCGCCCCGGCGGGTCGGCCTGCGGGACGGGGACGCGCCGTCGTCGGCCTCCGCATCGGTGCCGGGCTCGGCGAACGGGCCCACCAGCTGGTCCCGGCCGCCGTGCGTGGCCGCGGACCGGGCATCGGGAGCGGACGGCCCGCCCGTGGCCAGGCCGTCGTGCCCCGCGTGCTCCGGTACGTCGTGGGTGTCCTGGCCCGCGCCGAACCCGACGGCGGCGGCCGGGGTGCCCCGCACGGGCGTGCCGCGCCGCCCCGAGGCGGGGGCCTGCGTGCCGGCGCTGTCGGCGGGGTGGTCGTGCGCGCCGCCGTACGGGCCCGCTGCCGGCTGCCCGGGGTGGGAGCCGTGGGGGTGGCCGTGCTGCTGCCGGGCCGGCTCGTCCTGCTGCGCGGCGTACGGATGGCCGTGCCGCGCGCGGGGCCGGTGCTGCTCATCGGGCGCTGTCGAGGCGTACCGGTCCGGCTCCTGGCGGCCCGTGACGCGCGCTTCGGGGGCGTACCCCTCCGCCGCGCGTGCTCCGGCGGTGTACTCCGCGCCACCCGGCGCCCCGGCCGCGGACGGCCCGGCCCCGGGAGCGCCGCCGTACGGGCCGGCGGCGCGCCGGTCGTCCGTGCCGTAGGCGTCGGCCGCCGGCTGCTGCGCGCCGTACGGGGCCGCGGCGGTGGGCCGGGCGCCGTACGTGTCCGCCGGGTCCGCGCCCTCCGCGGCGGCCCCGGCGGCCTCCGCTCTGTGCCGGCCCGCCGCGCCGTGGACCTCCTGCGCCGGGCCGTGACCGGCGCCCGTGCCCGTGGCGCGTGCCGGGCCGGCGTCGATCCGGCCCGTCCCGACGCCCTCCGCGCGCGGCCATCCGCTCCCGGCGCCGCGCTCCTGCCCGCCGGCCGCCGCTCCGGGACCGGCCGCCGGGCCCGCCCCGGGGGCGAAGCGCTCGCTGCCGTAGGAAGTGCTGTCCGTAGCCCCGTACGAAGCGCCGTACGTGGCCGCGCTCCGGGGGCCGTAAGAGGGGGCGGAGCCCGCCGCGCCGTACGGGGACGGGCCGCCGGGCGACGGGTGGTGCTCCTCGCCGGGGGCGCCGCCGTCCGCCGGGTGGACGCGCAGCCGGCCCTCGCCGTCCGGGGTGGCCGGGAGCAGGGGGTCGGGGGAGGCGGGGGACGGCTGGAGGCGCAGCGCGGACTCGCCGATCCGGAGCAGCGCGCCGGGGGGCAGCGGCGCCGGGCGGTCGTCGATCTCGATGCCGTCGACCGCCGTGCCGTTCGTGGAGCGGAGGTCGGCCACGGTCACCGCGCCGTCGGGGGCCACCGTGACCGCGCAGTGCATCCGGGAGACGTCGGGGTCGTCCAGCGGCACGTCGGCGTCCGCGGAGCGGCCGATGCGGATCTGGCCGCCGTGCAGCAGATGCACGCCGCCCGCGTCCGGGCCGGAGACGACCCGCAGCCGGGCGGGGCCTGCGGGCAGGCCGTGCGCCGGCGCGGGCCCGGGGCCCTGGAGGGAGAGGACCGCGCCGTCTATCAGCGGCGGCTCGCCGAGCGCGGCACGCTGGAGGTCGAGCCTCTCCTGGCCGGCGTAGAGCACGACCGGGCCGCTGCCGGCGCCGGCCCCGCCGACGTCGGCGCCCGCCCCCGCGACGGCTGCCGCGAGGCTGCTGGCCACCGCCGAGAGCGCCGTACCGGCAGGGGCCGTCACGAGCACGTCGCAGGCACGGGTGGAGTGGCCGCTGCGCGGCCCGAGGACGGTCAGCCGGATCTGCATCGCCGTCAACGGTCCCTTCCGCCCGGCAATGCGGCGGGGACCGTCACCTCCCCCCACCGCGCCCGGACACGTCGGCACGTACAAGTCCAAGTCCGCGTGCATGCGCACGCCGCACGCCGCGGCGCAGTGCCCCCGTACCCCACCGCTGCCGTGCTGGAGAGCATCCTCGCACCTGCCACCGACAAGAGGCGGGGCGACTGTCCTTCAGTGATCTTGTTCGGTCACGCATGTGTGCAAAAGTGGCTGCTTGCGACCCATGATCGGCCAAAGATCGTCCACTGAATGGTCAGCGACCGGGGTAGAGGGCAACCATCCGTCCGGAACCGGCGTCTTTCCGAGGAGCCCCGCCGGGTCCCTTACCGGACGACCCGGACGGAACGGCCCCGGACCACGGGATCCGCCCGGCAGCGGCCGCGGAACACGGCACTATGGTGGGGCGGAAGGGCCCGCCCGGTACACCGGAGTGGCCCACAGACCCCACAGCCCGACAGACAGCGCAGATCAGGCAGCTGCTCAGTAACGACCAGGGAGCGCATGACGTGCGGCCGGTAGGGAGCAAATACCTGCTCGAGGAGCCGCTCGGACGCGGCGCCACGGGCACCGTCTGGCGTGCTCGCCAGCGGGAGACGGCGGGCGAGGAGGCCGCCGTCGCCGGGCAGCCCGGCGAGACGGTCGCGATCAAGGTGCTCAAAGAGGAGCTGGCGCACGACCCGGACGTGGTGATGCGTTTCCTGCGCGAGCGCTCCGTCCTGCTGCGGCTCACCCACCCGAACATCGTCCGGACCCGCGACCTGGTCGTGGAGGGTGACCTGCTCGCGCTGGTCATGGACCTGGTCGACGGCCCGGACCTGCACCAGTACCTGCGCCGGAACGGCCCGTTCAGCCCGGTCGCGGCCGCGCTGCTGACCGCGCAGATCGCCGACGCGCTGGCCGCCAGCCACGCCGACGGCGTCGTGCACCGCGACCTGAAGCCCGCCAACGTCCTGCTCGCGGGGGCCGACGGCGCCGCCGAGATGCACCCGATGCTGACCGACTTCGGCATCGCCCGGCTCGCGGACTCCCCGGGGCTGACCCGCACCCAGGAGTTCGTCGGCACCCCCGCGTACGTCGCGCCGGAGTCCGCCGAGGGCCGCCCGCAGACCTCCGCCGTGGACATCTACGGCGCGGGCATCCTGCTGTACGAGCTGGTCACGGGCCGTCCGCCGTTCGCCGGCTCGACCGCCCTCGAAGTGCTGCACCGGCACCTCAGCGAGGACCCGCAGCGTCCGGGCAACGTCCCCGAGCCGCTGTGGACCGTCATAGAGCGCTGCCTGAGCAAGCGCCCGGAGGGGCGGCCCAGCGCCGAGAACCTCGCCCGCGCCCTGCGCGTGGTCGCGGCCGGCATCGGCGTGCACGCCTCGCCCGCCGAGGCCGAGGCCGCGCTGGGCGTCGCCGCCCTGCTCGCGCCCGACCCGGCGCCCGCGCCCGTGCCCGACACCGGCGCCGACGGCGGCGGCAGCGGGGACGCCGACCCGACCCAGGTGCTGCCCTCCGGCGGCGCCGGGGGTGGTACGTACGACCCGGCCGCCGCGACCAACGTCATGCCGACCACCGGCGCCGCCGCGGCCGGTGCGGCGGCGGGCGCCGCTGCCGCCGGGTTCGGCGCCGACTCCGGGCGTCCCCCGGGGAGCGGCGACCCGACCCGCGCGATGCCGCCCGTACCGCCGGGCCCGCCCGGTGGCGACCCGCAGCAGCCCGAGGAGCCCCACCCCTGGGGGAACCAGCTGCGTGCCGCCCGGGACCGGAACGAGCAGACCCAGGTCCAGTACCTGAACCCGGACGAGGACCCGCTGCGGCGCCGCCCCCAGCGCCGGCCCCCGCAGCCCCCGCCCCAGCAGTACCAGCAGCCGCAGTACGGGCAGCAGCCGCCGCCGCAGTACCAGCAGCCGCCGCAGCCGCAGCCGCGCCAGCGCAGGCAGGAGCCGCCGCCGCAGCGGTACGAGCCGCGTCCGCCCGCTCCGGAGCCGCGCCGCCGCGAGCGCGAGCCGCGCCGGCGCAGTGCCAACCCGGTGCACATCCCGGGCCTGGGCTGCCTCAAGGGCTGCCTGATCATGATCGTGCTGATCGTGGTCGGCTGCTGGCTCATCTGGGAGCTGACCCCGCTCCAGGACTGGATCGGCCAGGGCCGCAGCTTCTGGAACCAGATCAGCCAGTGGTGGACCGACGTCTCGGACTGGGTGTCCACGATCGGCGACGCCTCGAAGTCGGTGGGCCAGTAGCGGCCCCCCGTACGCGGACCCGTCCGCCGCCACCGCTCCGCCGGAAGGGGACGTCATAGATTTGTCGACATCCCAGCAGATTTTCCGGCGGAGAAGTGGCGGTTGACGGCGTCCGGGGCGCCGAAAGCCCCGCGGCCCGCGTAGTTTTGTCGCCAGCATCGGCCCCGCGCACCCCCGCGCCCCGGGCCGCGGCCCCGCGCATCCGCGCCGCGGGCCGTCACCTGTCGGACAAGACCCGTCGGAGCAGTCTTGGCACGGAAGATCGGCAGCCGGTACACCGCCCACCAGATCCTCGGTCGTGGGAGCGCCGGCACGGTGTGGCTGGGCGAGGGCCCCGAAGGGGCCGTGGCCATCAAGCTGCTGCGCGAGGACCTCGCCTCCGACCAGGAGCTGGTCGGCCGCTTCGTGCAGGAGCGCGCCGCGCTGCTCAGCCTGGACCACCCGCACGTGGTCGGCGTCCGCGACCTGGTCGTGGACGGCAACGACCTCGCGCTGGTGATGGACCTGGTCCGGGGCACGGACCTGCGGACCCGCCTGGACGCCCAGCGCCGGCTGGCCCCGGAGGCCGCGGTCGCCATCGTGGCGGACGTCGCCGAGGGCCTGGCCGCCGCGCACGCCGCGCGCATCGTGCACCGCGATGTGAAGCCCGAGAACGTCCTGCTGGACATGGAGGGCCCGCTCGGCCCCGGCGGCGCGCACCCCGCCCTGCTCACCGACTTCGGCATCGCGCGCCTGGTCGACTCGCCCCGCCGCACCCGCTCCACCCGGGTCATCGGCACCCCCGACTACCTCGCCCCCGAGATCATCGAGGGCCTCCCGCCCCGCGCCTCCGTGGACGTCTACGCGCTGGCGACTGTCCTGTACGAGCTGCTCGCCGGCTTCACGCCCTTCGGGGGCGGACACCCCGGCGCGGTGCTCCGCCGCCACGTCACCGAGCGGGTGGCTCCGCTGCCCGGCATCCCGGACGAGCTGTGGCAGCTGCTCCTCCAGTGCCTGGCCAAGGCGCCTGCGTCCCGGCTCCGCGCCCCTGAGCTGGCGGCCCGGCTGCGGGAGATCCAGCCGTCGCTGGCGGGCATCCCGCCGCTGGACATCGACGAGCCGGAGAGCGAGGAGGAGGCCGACGAGCCGGCCGCGGCGCCGGAGACGGCCCGCGAGGAGGGCGGCCCGTACCACCCGGCGCCCGAGGAGGGCGGCAGGGTGCGCGGAGCGGTGCCGCTGGTCCACGGCGCGGCTCCGGACTCCAATAGGGACACGCACACGAGCATGCGGGTGCCGGGCCCGGACGAGCTGGCCGGCGGGGCGCACGGCACGGCCCGCACGCCGCGCGCCGCGGGCGAGCGCCGGGCGGGCTCGGCCCGTCACCGGGTACGGAAGCGCCGGGTCCGGCTGGGCCTCGCGGCGGGCGCCCTCGTGGTCGCCGCGGGCCTGGGCGCGTGGCTCGCCTCGGGCGACGACGCCCCGGACGACGCCCGCCCCGGTACGCAGCAGTCCTCCCCGGACGTGCCGTAACGCACGGCCTCGCGGTGGGGGCGCCCGTCAGGGGCGCGGGGAACCGCGCGAGCAACCGTGACGGCGCCGCGGACCGCCACCGGCCGGCCCGCCCGGAGCCGTGCGAGGACGGCCGGGGACGGCCACGGCTCACGCCGGCTCACCCAGCCGTTAGGCTGGAGTCGTGGCAGTCGTCGATGTATCCGAAGAGCTGAAGTCCCTCGCCTCGACCATGGCGTCGATCGAGGCCGTCCTGGACCTCGACAGGATGAGGGCCGATATCGCTGCGCTCGAGGAGCAGGCAGCGGCCCCCGACCTCTGGGACGACGTGGAGAACGCCCAGAAGGTCACCAGTCGGCTCTCCTACCTCCAGGGCCAGCTGCGCAAGGCCGAGGAGCTGCGCGGTCGGGTCGACGACCTCGAAGTGCTGTTCGAGCTGGCCGCGGACGAGGGCGACGAGGACGCCCAGGCCGAGGCGGAGTCCGAGCTGACCGCGGTCCGCAAGGCCGTGGACGAGCTGGAGGTGCGCACCCTCCTGTCCGGCGAGTACGACTCCCGTGAGGCGGTCGTGAACATCCGCGCCGAGGCGGGTGGCGTGGACGCCGCCGACTTCGCCGAGAAGCTGCAGCGCATGTACCTGCGCTGGGCCGAGCGGCACGGCTACAAGACGGAGCTGTACGAGACCTCGTACGCAGAAGAGGCCGGCATCAAGTCGACCACCTTCGCCGTCAACGTGCCGTACGCCTACGGCACGCTCTCCGTCGAGCAGGGCACGCACCGCCTGGTCCGGATCTCCCCGTTCGACAACCAGGGCCGCCGCCAGACGTCGTTCGCCGGCGTCGAGGTGCTGCCCGTCGTCGAGCAGACCGACCACATCGAGATCGACGAGTCGGACCTGCGGGTCGACGTGTACCGCTCCTCCGGCCCCGGCGGCCAGGGCGTCAACACCACGGACTCCGCGGTCCGCCTGACGCACATCCCGACCGGCATCGTGGTCTCCTGCCAGAACGAGCGCTCGCAGATCCAGAACAAGGCCACCGCCATGAACGTCCTCCAGGCGAAGCTGCTGGAGCGGCGCCGCCAGGAGGAGCAGGCCAAGATGGACGCGCTCAAGGGCGACGGCGGCAATTCCTGGGGCAACCAGATGCGTTCGTACGTCCTGCACCCGTACCAGATGGTCAAGGACCTGCGGACGGAGTTCGAGGTCGGCAACCCGCAGAGCGTGCTGGACGGCGACATCGACGGCTTCCTGGAGGCCGGCATCCGCTGGCGCAAGCAGCAGGAGCAGCAGGGCTAGACCGGAACGCCCGGAGCAACCGTCGCCGTCGAGGCGGCGGTTGCTTTTTTGTTGTGGTGATTTGGTTACAGTCGTACGCCGCCGAGCCCATCAAAGTACCGCAATACGGTCATCGAGCCTTTATTTGACCTTGACGGTCCGTTGGGATCTGGGAAGGGTAGAGCGCGGCATGCGTATGTCTGGGGCGCGTGTGAAACGGGGATCTGAGGTAACCGCCTGCGAGAGACGGAGCGGACTCGTGTCCCGCATCGGCCGTTGCCCCGCACAGCGATGCCCCAATGACACATGTAGCTACTGGGGGTAGCACTAGATGACGAAGAAGACGCGAGTGCGCGTGGCGCGCGTTGCGGCCGGTGCCGTGATCGCAGTGGGCGCTTCGCTCACCGTGACGGGCGCCGCTTCCGCTGCCACGCCGGGCGCACAGGCCCAGGAGGATGGTGGCGGCCTCATCGGCGGCATCATCGGTGGGATCATCGGCGGTGGCGACAACGGCGGCACCAACGGTGGTGACACCGGCGGCGACACCGACGGTGGTCTGATCGGCGGCGGCGACGGCGGCGAGGACAACGGCGGCGCCATCGGTGGTGGCGACGACGACGGCGGTGCCATCGGTGGCGACGACAACGGTGGCCAGGACAACGGCGGCGCCATCGGCGGCGACGACGACGGCGGCGTCATCGGTGGCGACGACAACGGCGGCCAGGACAACGGTGGCCAGGTCGGCGGCGGTAACGGCGGCGACAACGGCAACGGTGGCCAGGTCGGCGGCGGCAACGGCGGCGACAACGGCAACGGCGGTCAGGTCGGCGGCGGCAACGGCGGCGACAACGGCAACGGTGGCCAGGTCGGCGGCGGCAACGGCGGCGACAACGGCAACGGTGGCCAGGTCGGCGGCGGCGACGCCGGCGGCTCCGACGACGGTGGCGACACCGGCCCCGGCCCCGACAACGGTGGCCAGACGCCGGTCGAGCAGCCGGGCGACTCCAAGGAGGACATCGCCAACACGCCGGGTCAGGCGCAGGACACCCCGCAGGGTGGCCAGCAGCAGGCCGGTGGCGAGCTGGCCGAAACCGGTTCGTCCGGTACGACGTTCCTGCTCATCGGTGCCGCGACGATGATCGCCGGCGGCGTCGGCTTCCGCATGCTGCCCCGCCTGATCAACAAGGGTGGCGCGGCCGCGGCCTGAAGCCGTACGGCTTCGTAGCGCGACACGCAGTACAGCAGAGGGCCCGGCGCGGATTCCGCGCCGGGCCCTGGTGCGTCCTGCACAAGATCAGTCGGGGCCTCAGCCCACCCGGTCCCACAGCAGGCCCACCGCGACCAGCGCCACCAGCAGCGCGACCAGCGCCGCCGGGGTGACCTGCGCGAAAAGCCCGGTCAGGCCACTTTGCTGCTGCAGTCGCTGCCTGCTCGCCCGGCACACCGGGCAACGGCCCTCGTTCACGGGGGCCGCGCAGTTGGCGCACACCAGCCGGTCGTACGTCATGCGACCTCCTTCTCACCCGCTCCAACGCGCGGGCCGGCGCGTTGGTTCCCTCTTCTACTGTGCCAGCTCGGCCGGACATCGGCGCGCCTGCCGGAATCCTCCCAGCGCACGGCGTATTCAAGCCGCCCGGGAGCCGTCGGCCGAAGCCGGAATGTGCTCGTTTTGTCCCCGTAGGTGCCGTGAATAAACGCACCAAGACCGGACGCCGACTGCGCCGCGCCACGTGGTTCGCGTATGGTCACGCTCACCGACGGGAGCCGCAACACGGCAAACCGTGCCCCTACCCAGGTCGACCGTGGTGCATCAGTGATCCGATTCGACAACGTCTCCAAGACCTACCCGAAGCAGAACCGCCCCGCGCTCAGGGACGTCTCGCTCGAGATCGAACGAGGCGAGTTCGTCTTCCTGGTGGGCTCCTCCGGCTCCGGCAAGTCCACCTTCCTGCGGTTGCTCCTGCGTGAGGAGCGGTCCAGCCACGGCGCGGTGCACGTACTGGGCAAGGACCTCGGGAAGCTGTCCAACTGGAAGGTCCCGCAGATGCGGCGCCAGATCGGCACCGTCTTCCAGGACTTCCGGCTGCTCCCGAACAAGACCGTCGGGCAGAACGTCGCGTTCGCCCTGGAGGTCATCGGCAAGCCGCGCGGCCAGATCCGCAAGACCGTCCCCGAGGTGCTCGACCTGGTCGGCCTCGGCGGCAAGGAGGACCGGATGCCGGGCGAGCTGTCCGGCGGTGAGCAGCAGCGCGTCGCGATCGCCCGGGCGTTCGTCAACCGCCCGATGCTGCTGATCGCCGACGAGCCGACCGGCAACCTCGACCCGCAGACCTCCGTCGGCATCATGAAGCTGCTGGACCGGATCAACCGCACCGGTACGACGGTGGTCATGGCCACCCACGACCAGCAGATCGTCGACCAGATGCGCAAGCGGGTCATGGAACTCGAAAAGGGCCGGCTCGTACGCGACCAGTCGCGCGGCGTGTACGGCTACCAGCACTAAGCGTGTACGGCCCCCAGCACTGAAAGGACGCCATGCGCGCCCAGTTCGTCCTGTCGGAGATCGGCGTCGGTCTCCGCCGAAACCTCACGATGACCTTCGCCGTCATCGTCTCCGTGGCTCTCTCGCTCGGCCTCTTCGGCGCCTCGCTGCTGATGCGCGACCAGGTCAGCACGATGAAGGGCTACTGGTACGACAAGGTCAACGTCTCCATCTTCTTCTGCAACAAGAACGACGCCGACTCCGGCGCCAACTGCGCCAAGGGTGCGGCCACGGCGCAGCAGAAGAACGACATCCGCGCCGAGCTGGACCGGCTGCCGATCGTCGACAAGGTGAGCTACGAGTCCAGTGACCAGGCGTACAAGCACTACAAGGAGCAGTTCGGCGACACGCCCGTGGCGGGCCTCGTCACGCCCGACCAGCTGCCGGAGTCCTTCCGGGTCAAGCTGAAGGACCCGACCAAGTTCGCGGTCATCAAATCGGCCTTCAGCGAGCGGCCGGGCGTCCAGGAGGTCCAGGACCAACGGGACACCGTCGAGCCGCTGTTCAACCTGCTCAACGGCATGAACATCGCCGCGCTGTGCGTGATGGGGCTGATGCTGGTCGTTGCGCTGTTGCTGATCGTCAACACCGTGCGGGTGTCGGCGTTCAGCCGCAGGCGGGAGACCGGGATCATGCGGCTGGTCGGCGCGTCCAGCTTCTACATCCAGATGCCGTTCATCCTGGAGGCCGCCATCGCCGGCCTGATCGGCGCCGCGTTCGCGTGCGTCCTGATCGTCGGCGGCAAGTTCATCCTCGTGAACAACTGGCTGGCGGAGAAGATCCAGGTGATCAACTTCATCGGCTGGGACTCCGTGGTGGCGGTACTCCCGTTGGTGCTGCTCATCGGTCTTCTGATGCCGGCGCTCGCCGCGTTTTTCGCGCTCCGCAAGTATCTGAAGGTGTGAGTTATGCCAAGAGCGCCGTACGGGCAACTGCCCGTACGGCGCTTCTTTCTGGCCTAGACTCACCGGCATGTCGGGCCGATTGCACTTTGTCCGGCCCCGCCGCATCCGCCGCGGGGCGGCCATGACGTTGGTGGTCGCGAGCGTGCTCGGCACCGGCGCAGCGGCCGGTACCTGGACCGGCGAAGGCCGGGAAGGGGCCGAGCGGCACATACCGGTACGGACCGTCGCCGACGGTCGGGCCGCGGCGGACGGCACCGCGGACCGCGAGGCCGTCGAGGAGGCCGCGGCCGAGGCGGCCAAGGCCGGCAAGTCCGGCAGCCAGGCCGCCGCCGACGTGGTCAGCCGCAGCGGCGACCGCTGGTCCACGGTCTACACCGCGGGCGAGTACGAGGACTTCCGGCGGGAGCTCGACGGCGAGTACGTCGGCGTCGGCCTGTGGCTGCGCCAGGGCGACCACGGCCGCGTCCAGGTCTCCCGGGTCCGGCCCGACAGCCCCGCCGCACGGGCCGGCATCGCGCCCGGTGACGACCTGCTCGCCGTCGACGGCCGCACCACCCGCCACCGCCCCGTCACCGATGTGGTGGCCGGGCTGCGCGGGGACGCCGGCACCACCTCGAAGCGCGCGGGCGGCGCGGCCGCCCCCGGCACCCCCGTGGAGCTGCGGCTCCGGCGCGCGGACCAGGACCGGTCCGTGACGCTGCACCGCGCCCGGCTGCGCACGGCGAACGTCACCGTGGAGCGGCCCGCCGCGCCCGGTGGCATGACCCGGATCAAGGTCGAGGCGTTCGCCAAGGGCACCGGCGAGGAGATCCGGGAGGCGGTCCGCTCGGCGCCGCCCGGCGGCATCCTGCTGGACCTGCGCGGCAACACCGGCGGCCTGGTCGGGGAGGCGGTCACCGCGGCCGCCGCGTTCCTCGACGGCGGCCTGGTCGCCACGTACGACGTACGGGGCAGCCAGCGCGCGCTGTACGCCGACCGCGGCCGGGCCACGAAGTCGCCGGTGGCCGTGCTGGTCGACGGCGGCACGATGAGTGCGGGGGAGCTGCTGGCCGGGGCGCTGCAGGACCGCGGCCGCGCGGTGGTGATCGGCTCGTCGACCTTCGGCAAGGGCTCGGTCCAGATGCCCAGCAAGCTCGCGGACGGCTCGGTGGCCGAGCTGACCGTCGGCCACTACCGCACGCCGTCCGGCCATGGCGTCGACGGCCGGGGCATCCGCCCCGACATTCCCGCCGAGGACCGTGCGGAGAGCCGGGCCAGAGCAGTAATGAGTGGCCTGGGAGGCGGGTCGTAGTGCGAAAATGGCCGCACTATGGCTAAGGCGAACGCGAAGACGAAGGCGAAGCGGCAGGCCGCGGAGGCCGGGCGCAAGCTGATTGCGCAGCACAAGAAGGCGCGGCACGACTACCTCATCATCGACACCTACGAGTGCGGCCTCGTGCTCTCGGGCACGGAGGTGAAGTCGCTGCGGCAGGGGAGGGCTTCGCTCGTGGACGGCTTCGTCCAGATCGACGGCGGCGAGGCGTGGCTGCACAACGTGCACATCCCCGAGTACGCGCAGGGCACCTGGACGAACCACGCGGCGCGCCGCAAGCGCAAGCTGCTGCTGCACCGCGAGGAGATCGACAAGCTGGCCTCGAAGTCCCAGGAGACCGGCCACACGATCGTGCCGCTCCAGCTGTACTTCCTGAAGGGCCGCGCGAAGGTCGAGATCGCGCTGGCCAAGGGCAAGAAGGAGTATGACAAGCGGCAGACCCTGCGCGAGCAGCAGGACCGCCGTGAGGCCGACCGGGCGATCTCGGCGGTGCGCCGGCGGCAGCGGGCCTGACCTGCCGGAAGGGCCCTCTCGGTGACCCCGGGGAATATTGCTGGCACGGTGCCGCGTTGTTCCCGTACGATGGCACACGTACCTCGGAGTCACGGGGTGCGGGGCGCTCCGCGGGACGGAGTGTCCGGCTTTGAAAACACAACATGGGGATGATCGGTTTCGACAGCGGATGTCGAAGCAGGGGAAGCGTGTCGAGGAAGCGGCAATGATCTCGTTAACCATATGTCGCAACCAATAATCGCCAACACCAAGCGCGATTCCTTCGCCCTCGCTGCCTAAGTAGCGACCTGCGAAGTGTCAGCCCGGGGATGATCCCGACCCGGATCCTGGCATCAGCTAGGGGTCTTATCCACTGAGCCCGGTCACGGGGTTCTGTGGAGACATCAAACAGTGACTGAGCCCGTCGGAGACTTGTCCGCGTGATCTCCGGGGCCGAGAAAATCGCAGCGGACTGCACACGGAGAAGCCCTGATTCTGCACCGTTGGACGCGGGTTCGATTCCCGCCATCTCCACCGAACGGAGGCCCCGGCCTCCGGACATCCCATGTGGGCGAAGCCCCGCTGCCTCGGGCAGCGGGGCTTCGTCATGTCCGGCCCATGGTGCGGGCGCCGGATGTGGCGCCCGGCGCCATACCGGGGCGCGTCGTCCGCTTCTACCGTCCTCGGGCATGTACAAGACAATCAAAGGTGTGCTGAGCACCCTTCTCGCGGCCCTGCTGGCCGCCCTGTTCCTGCCCGCCGGCACCGCGCGGGCGGGCACTGCCGCCGCGTCCGCCGCCGGCACCATCGAGGAGGTCACCGGCTTCGGCAGCAACCCCGGGGCGCTGCGGATGTACCGCTACGTCCCCGAGGGCCTGCCCGCCGGCCGCCCCGTGGTCGTCGCGCTGCACGGCTGTACGCAGAACGCCACCGCCTACGGCAAGCAGAGCGGCTGGACCGAACTCGCCGACCGCTGGGGCTTCTCCGTGGTGTTCCCGGGCCAGACGAGCGCCAACAACCTCAGCTCCTGCTTCAACTGGTTCCAGGCGGGCGACATCGAACGCGGCAAGGGCGAGGCGGCCTCCATCCAGCAGATGACCGCCAAACAGCTCGCCGACGCGGGCGGCTCCAAGGCGTACGTCACCGGGCTCTCGGCCGGCGGCGGCATGACCGCCGTCATGATGGCCGCGTACCCGGAGACCTACACGGCGGGCGGCGTGGTCGCCGGCCTCCCGTACGGCTGCGCGCAGGCGGCGGGCTCGCCGTACGTGTGCATGTACGTCGGCGCCACCCAGACGCCCGCGCAGTGGGGCGACCGGGTGCGGGCGGCCCGGCCCGGGTACACCGGCCCCTGGCCCCGGCTCACGGTCTTCCAGGGCACGTCCGACACGACGGTGAAGCCGGTGAACATGGCCGACCTCGTCGAGCAGTGGACCAATGTGCACGGCGCCGACCAGACCGCGGACGCCAAGGACACGGTGGGCGGCTACCCGCACGCGGTGTACCGGGACGCGACGGGCGCCGTGGCCGCCGAGACGTACGAGGTCACCGGCATGGGGCACGGGCAGCCGCTGGACCCCGGCACCGGCCCCGCCCAGTGCGGCACGACCGGCGCGTACATGCTCGACGTGAACCTCTGCGCCGCCTACGAGATGGGGAAGGGGTGGGGCCTGGGCGGCTGAGCCCCGCACCTCATTGACACGTGCCGCCTCACCGGAACGTGCCGAAGAACTCCCGCAGGTCGTCCAGGAGCAGGTCCGGCACCTCCAGGCCGGGGAAGTGGCCGCCGCGCGGGTACTCCGTCCACCGCACCACCGCGTCCGACCGGTCCGCGAGATGGCGCACCGGGCGGGCCAGATCGGCGGGGAGGACCGCGACGGCGGTCGGGGTGGTGGACGGCACCGTGTTCCCGCCCCAGCCGGCCCCGGAGTGCATCGTCTCGTAGTACAGGCGCGCCGAGGACGTGGCGGTGCCGGTGAGCCAGTAGAGCATCACGTTCGTCAGGAGGCGGTCGCGGTCGACCGCCTCCTCCGGCGTGTCCCGGCAGTCCGTCCACACCTTGAACTTCTCGGTGATCCAGGCGAGCTGGCCCACGGGGGAGTCGGTGAGTGCGTACCCGAGGGTCTGCGGACGGGTGGACTGCAGGATGCCGTAGCCCCTCTCCTCCCGTTGGACGTGCGCGCGCTGCTCCAGAGAGGCGTGCACCTCCGCCAGCTGCGCTTCGAGAAGCCCCGCGCGCTCCTCTTCAGTGGGCTCGGCGGTCGCCACCGCGGACGGCAGCAGCGTCAGATGGACCGCGGCCACCGCCTCCGGGTGCTGCCGCCCCCACTCGCGGGCGATCATCGCGCCCCAGTCGCTGCCGTGCACCCCGTAGCGCGCGTACCCCAGTCGCCGCATCAGCTCGGCGAAGGCGGCGGCGATGCGCGGGACGCCCCAGCCGGGCTTCGCCGGCGGCCCGGAGAAGGCGTAGCCGGGCAGGGACGGCACGACGACGTCGTACCCCGACTCGGTGAGCGGCCCGATCAGGTCGAGGAACTCCACGAAGGAGCCCGGCCAGCCGTGCAGCAGCACGAGGGGGAGCGCGTCCGGGGCGCCGGAGCGCACGTGGAGGAAGTGCACGGTCGTGCCGTCGAGGGCGGTGGTGAACTGCGGGAAGCTGTTCAGCTCGGCCTCGTGCCGCCGCCAGTCGTAGCCGTCGCGCCAGTACGCGGCGAGCTCCTTGAGGTACGCCAGCGGCACGCCCTGGCTCCAGCCGACGCCCGGCAGCTCGTCCGGCCACCGGGTCCGGGCGAGTCGTTCACGCAGGTCGGCGAGGTCGGCGTCAGGGGTGTCGATATGGAACGGGGTGACGGCGGCAGCGGTCTCTGTGTGCGGTCGGTCGGAGGTCATGGGCCGACCGTAGAGGCCACCGCGGACAGGGCGGGACCGCGACGCGGGTCCGTCACGGTCGCGCGTCGCCGCGGAGGGGCCCGGCGGCCCGTGTCACGTGCTCGGGGCAGCCGCATGGGCCCCGCGGCCCACGTCACGCACTCCGGGCCGCGCGGAGGCGCCCCGTGAGCGTCACGGCCGCCGCCAGGGCCGCGGCGGCGGCCGGTACGGCGTACCCCGTCCCGCCGCTCCCGAGGTGGTCCGTGGCCCAGCCGCCCGCCGCCGAGCCGGCCGCGATGCCGGCCAGCAGGGCGGTGACGGCGAGCGTCAGGCCCTCGTTGACCTGGCCCGCGGGGGTCAAGGCCTGCACCCGGCCCATGCCGGTGACCATCGTCGGCGCGGTCGCCATGCCGGCCACCAGCAGGGCGGCCGCCAGCACCGCGAGGCTGCCGCTCGCCGCCCCGAGGAGCGGCAGCAGCATCAGGGCGGCCATCGCCGCCACGCAGCCGGCGAAGCGTGCCGCGGGCCGGTCCGCGGGCGGCAGCAGCCCGTACAGCAGGCCCGCGGCGCACGATCCGGCCGCCTGCAATGCCAGGATGCCGCCCGCCGCCGCCCGTACGCCGTGCCCGTCGGCGAACCCGATGGTGACGACCTCCAGCGAGCCGAAGACCGCGCCCGTGCACAGGAAGGTCAGCAGGAGCGGGGGCAGGCAGCGGCGGCGCAGCGGGGAGCGGACCCGCCCCGTACGGGGCGCGGGCGGCGGCTCCGTACGGCGCTGCGCGCCGAACAGCACCATCCCGGTCAGCAGCAGCACGGCCCCGACGAGCGTGCCCGCCTCCGGGAACAGCGTCGTGCACAGGAAGGCCGCGAGCACCGGCCCCAGCATGAAGCACACCTCGTCCGCCGCCTGCTCGAAGGAGTGGGCGGTGTGCAGGGCACGCGGATCGTCGCGGAAGAGGTGCGCCCAGCGGGCCCGCGACATGCCGCCCGTGTTGGGCGTGGTCGCGGTGCACATGTAGGAGGCGAAGAGCGCCCAGGCGGGCGCGTCGAGCCGTACGCACAGCACGAGGGCCAGCGAGCCGGCGACGGCGAGGAGGGCGGCGAGCGGCGCCACCCGGCGCTGTCCGTGGCGGTCGGCCAGCCGCGCCGTCCACGGGCCGACGACCGCCGTCGCCGCGAGCCCGGCCGCGGTCACGGCCCCGGCCAGCGCGTACGAACCGCGCGAGCCGGCGATCATGAGTACCGCGCTGACGCTGAACATGCCCATGGGGAGCCGGGCCAGGAGGTTGGCCGCGGTGAAGGCACGGGCGCCGGGCACCTCGAAGATCCGGGCGTACGGGCGGAGGAACGGCAGGCGCGGGCCGCGGCCGGCCGGGCGGCGGGTGCGGCCGGCGGCACGGCGCGGGCGTACGGGAACGGGCGGTGCGCTCACGGGGCGGGCGGCGAGGAAGAGGATCACCCGTCCACGGTCGGGCCGGCGCCCATGGGGCGTCCAACACCTTCCCGTCGCCCATTCACCGCCCACTGTTGTCGATCCGTTCCCACCAGCCCTGGGGTACGCAGGCCCGGCTTTGTCACCATGGGTGCGTGCCCCACGACATAGAGCCTCGACTGCTGCGCGCCTTCATGGCCGCTGCCGAGGAGCTCCACTTCACCCGTGCCGCCGCCCGCCTGTACGTCGCCCAGCAAGCCCTCAGCCGGGACATCCGCCGCCTGGAGCGCGATCTCGGCACCGTGCTGTTCCTGCGCACCACCCGTCAGGTGCGGCTCACCCCGGAGGGCGAGCGGCTGCTCCCGTACGCCCAGCGCGTGCTCGCCGCGCACGACGAGCTGTCCGCGGCGTTCACCGGCGGCGCCGACCGCGCGCGTCCGCTGCTGGTCGACGTGGGCGCCCCGGTGGGGACCGCGTACCGGGTGCTGGAGCGGGCCCGTGCAGCGGCCCCCGACCTGGAGTTCGCCGCGCGCTTCCACAGCGGCCTGACCGGCGCGGCGGAAGGGCTGCTGGCGGGCGGCCTGGATGTGTCCTTCGGACGGGTCGCGGGGCTGCCGCGCGGGGTGCGGAACAGGCTCGCCCACCATCCGGTGCGGTACGAACCGATGGCCGTCCTGCTGCCGGCGGAGCACCCGCTGGCAGCCCGCGCCGCGGTGCCCGTGGACGCGCTCGCCGGGGAGACGCTGTACACGGGGGCGGGCAACGCGCACACCGCGGAGTGGACCGCCCTGGCCGAGCGGCTCTTCGAAGGGCGCGGCATCCGGGCGGCGGCGCCGTACCCGGAGATCGACGGCCCGGCCGAGTTCCTCCGCGTCATACGGAAGCGCGGCTGGTCCGTGCTGGCCAGCGTGGAGTTCATCGAGGCGCCCGGGATGGTGCTGCGGCCCCTCGTGGACCCCGTGCCGCTGTCCCCGGTGTCGGTGGTCTGGCGGCGGGGGCTGCGCCACCCGGGCCTGGACGTGCTGCGGGCAGCGGCGCGCGAACTGGGCACGGAGGGCGGCTGGCTGTCCCGCCCCCGAGGCGCCTGGCTCCCTACCGAGGACGCCCGGCTGATGGCAGGGTGAAGCGCGGCGCCGGCGGTACTCACCGCGTTCCGCGGTTCCGGGTGAGCGCGATATTGCGTCCGTGACACCTGGCGGCACCGCCGCGAAACGCGCCGTCCCTAGCGTCGGAGCGGGTGACTTCGAGAGCCGGGAGGCGCGATGACGGTGGCACGCAGGGGCAAGCGGTGGATCGAGGAGTGGGATCCCGAGGACACGGCGTTCTGGGCGGACGGGGGTGAGCGGATCGCACGCCGCAACCTCTGGTTCTCCGTGCTCTCCGAGCACATCGGCTTCTCCGTGTGGAGCCTGTGGTCGGTGATGGTGCTCTTCATGGGGCCCGAGTACGGCATCGACCCGGCCGGGAAGTTCTTCCTGGTCGCGATCCCCACGGTGGTCGGCGGGGTGCTCCGGGTGCCGTACACCTTCGCGGTGGCGCGTTTCGGAGGACGCAACTGGACGGTCATGAGCGCATTGCTGCTCCTCGTGCCGACCGTCGCCGCGGCCTTCGTGATGGAGCCGGGCACCTCGTACACCACCTTCCTGGTGGTCGCGGCGCTGACCGGAGTGGGCGGCGGCAACTTCGCCTCCTCCATGACCAACATCAACTCCTTCTTCCCGCTGCGCAAGAAGGGCTGGGCACTGGGGCTGAACGCGGGCGGCGGGAACATCGGCGTGCCCGTCATCCAGCTGCTGGGCCTGCTGGTCATCGGTACGGCGGGCGCCGCGCACCCGCGCCTCGTGCTGGGCGTCTACCTTCCGCTGATCGTGCTCGCCGCCCTGTGCGCGGCGCTGTTCATGGACAACCTGGCGCCGGTCACCAATGACACCGGCGCGGCCAAGGAAGCGGCGCGCGATCCGCACACCTGGATAATGTCGCTGCTCTACATCGGCACCTTCGGGTCGTTCATCGGCTACAGCTTCGCCTTCGGGCTCGTCCTGCAGAACCAGTTCGCGCAGACCCCGCTGCAGGCGGCCTCGCTGACCTTCATCGGACCGCTGCTCGGCTCGCTGATCCGGCCCGTCGGCGGAAAGCTCGCCGACCGCTTCGGGGGCGCGCGGATCACGCTGGGGAACTTCGCCGCGATGGGCGTCGCGACGGGCGTCGTGATCGCCGCCTCGGTACGCGAGTCGCTGCCGGTCTTCCTCGTCGGCTTCATCGCCCTCTTCGTGCTCACCGGCCTCGGCAACGGCTCCACGTACAAGATGATCCCGGCGATCTTCCAGGCCAAGGCGGTCTCGCGCGGGCTGGCCGGCGAGGCGGCGGCGGCCTACGGGCGGCGCCTCTCGGGCGCGGCCATGGGGCTGATCGGCGCCGTCGGCGCGCTCGGCGGCCTGGGCATCAACCTCGCCTTCCGGCAGGCGTTCGCGACCGGGGGCTCCGGCACGCCCGCCTTCGTGTCCTTCCTCGTGTGCTACGCGCTGTGCGCCGCCGTGACCTGGGCCGTATACCTCCGGCCCAGCGTGCCGGAGCCGGACGCGCAGGCCGAGGAGCCGCAGCGCACGGCGTACGCCGAGGTGTGAGCGGACACGCCCGGTGACGGCTCCGGCGGGAACGTCCGGGGCCGCCCGGGCGTAACACTGGAGAAATAACGGTGAACCCGGGCCGACACGGACCCTTGGCAGCATCAGGGACCGATAGGTCCGCCGGACCGCCCGGGACGGACGCCCGGGGACGGCAGGGCCCGGCCGCCGTTGAGCCGGCGCACATCACTGCGGAGCGGGACGAGAGCCACATGCACGACGGACAGCGAAACGACCTACCGGACGACAGCGGACCCAAGGAGCGGAGCGGCGGACAGCCACTGGCCGGCTTCACCGTCGGGGTGACCGCGGCCCGCCGCGCCGCCGAGCTGGGCACGCTCCTGGAGCGCCGCGGCGCCGAGGTCGTGCACGCGCCCGCGCTGCGCATCGTGCCGCTGACCGACGACACCGAGCTGCTGGCCGCCACCAAGCAGCTCATCGACGACGCGCCGGACATCGTGGTGGCCACCACCGCCATCGGCTTCCGCGGCTGGGTGGAGGCCGCCGAGGGCTGGGGCCTGGGCACCGCGCTGCTGGAGCGGCTGGGCGGCGTACGGCTGCTCGCCCGCGGCCCGAAGGTGCGCGGCGCGATCCGCGCGGCCGGCCTCACCGAGGAGTGGTCGCCCGCCTCGGAGTCCATGGCCGAGGTGCTGGACCGGCTGCTGGAGGAGGGCGTGGACGGCAGCCGGATCGCGCTCCAGCTGCACGGCGAGCCGCTGCCCGGCTTCGTGGAGTCGCTGCGCGCCGCGGGCGCCGAGGTGGTCGGCGTGCCGGTCTACCGCTGGATGCCCCCGGAGGACATCGGCCCCGTCGACCGGCTGCTGGACGCGGTGCTGGCCCGCACCGTCGACGCGGTGACCTTCACCAGCGCCCCGGCCGCCGCGTCGCTGCTGCGCCGCGCCGAGGAGCGGGGCGTGCACGCCGAGGTGCTGGCGGCGCTGCGGCAGGACGTCCTGGCCGCGTGCGTCGGCCCGGTGACCGCACTGCCCCTGGAGAACCACGACATCGCGACCGTCCAGCCCGAGCGCTTCCGGCTCGGCCCGCTCGTCCAGCTGCTGTGCCACGAACTCCCGGGCCGCGTCCGGCCGTTGCCGGTCGCCGGGCGGCGGCTGGAGATCCGCGGGCACGCGGTGCTCATCGACGGCGAGCTGCGTCCCGTGCCGCCCGCCGGGATGTCGCTGCTGCGCGCGCTGGCCAGGCGGCCCGGCTGGGTGGTCTCCCGAGGTGATCTGCTGCGCGCGCTGCCGGGCGCGGGCCGCGACGAGCACGCCGTGGAGACGGCGATGGCCCGGCTGCGGGCGGCGCTGGGCGTCCCGAAGCTGATCCAGACGGTGGTCAAGCGCGGCTACCGGCTCTCCCTGGACCCGCACGCGGAGACCAAGTACGCGGATGAGCAGCCGCGTTGACGCGGGGGCCCGGTGTGGCCGGCCGGCGCCGTGAGGCCGGTACCGAGGGTTCCGGCGAGGCTTCCGGCCGGGCACTCTGGAGGGAGACGTTGTCCCCGAAGGAGTGACAGGCACATGGCGGCCCCTTACGACCTGCGGTTCGACTGCGGGCGGATCTGCCTTGACCTGGTGGCCACGACCGGCGATCCGTCGACCGAACGGCTCCTCGGCCCCGACCACTTGAGAGCCTGGCTCGTCGGCGCGGGCGTCGTACCGCGCAGCGCGCCGCTCGACGCCGTCGACGGCAGCTGGGTCGCGCGCTTCCGTGCGCTGCGCGAACTGCTGCGGCGCATCGTCCACGACGAGATCCGCGGCCGGGCCGCCGACCGCGACCTGGCGCTGCTCAATGCCACCGCCGAGGCCCCGCCGCCGCCCGAACGCGCCGTACGCGGCGTGGACGGCGCGCTGGAGCGCCGCTGCGCCCGCCCACCGGACTGCGCCGGGCTGATGGCCGCGGTGGCCCGGGACGCGGTCGGCATGCTGACCGACGCGGTGGCCCGCGGCCAGCTGCGCCAGTGCGAGGGCGAGACGTGCTCGCGGATCTACCTGGACACCTCGCGCGGCCGGCGGCGGCGCTGGTGCTCCAGCGAGGTGTGCGGCAACCGCGAGCGGGTCGCCCGGCACCGCCGCCGCGCCCTCGGCCCCGCCTCCCGCGTCACCGGCTGAGCGCTTACCGCGTCGCAGGCTGAGCGCCTCCCGGGTCACCGGCTGAACACCCGCACGCCCGCGTACGTACTCCACCGCGAGCTCCCGAAGGCCGGGGGCCCGCACCCGGAACGGAGTCCGTTCCGTCCTATCGACCGGGGAGTGGCGTTGCGCGAGGATGCCGTCGTGGCCGACCGGACGACGCCCGACGAAGAACTCATGCGGGCCTTGTACGAGGAGCACGCGGGACCGCTCCTCGCCTTCGTCCTGCGGCTGGTGGCCGGTGACCGCCACCGCGCCGAGGACGTGGTCCAGGAAACCCTGCTGCGCGCCTGGCGCAACGCCGACCAGCTGCAGCGCGCGACCGGATCCGTACGCCCCTGGCTGGTGACCGTGGCCCGTCGCATCGTGATCGACGGACACCGCAGCCGCCAGGCGCGCCCGCAGGAGGTAGATGCCGCCCCCCTGGAGACGCTGCCCGCCGCCGACGAGATCGACCGCGCGCTGCGCCTGATGACGATCTCCGAGGCGCTGGCCGACCTGAGCCCGGCGCACCGGGAGGCCCTGATCGAGACGTACTTCAAGGGACGTACGGTCAACGAGGCCGCGGAGGTGCTGCGGGTGCCGCCCGGGACCGTGCGGTCCCGGGTGTTCTACGCGCTGCGCTCCCTGAAGCTCTCCCTGGAAGAACGAGGAGTCACGGCGTGAACCGGCCCCACCCGCCCGCCGAGCCGGCGGACCACACCGACGTCGGCGCCTACGCGCTCGGCGTGCTGGACGCCGCCGACGCCGCCCGTTTCGAGGAACACCTGGCCGGCTGCGACCGCTGCGCCGCCGAGCTGGACGCCCTGCTCGGCCTGCCCCCGCTGCTGGCCGGGCTCGCCGACGACGGCACGGGCACCCCGCCCTCCGAGGCCACGCTCGTGCCGAAGCCCTCCCGGCGCGTCCTGAGCGGCCTGCTGGCCGAGGTCGCCGCCGTCCGGCGGCGCGGGCGCCGGCGGCTCGCCTTCGTGGCCGCGGCCGTCGCACTGATCGTCGGCGGGCCGCTCGCCGCCCTGGCCGTGACCCGCGAAGCCCCGCAGCCCCCGCCGCAGGCCGTGAGCCCGGCCGAGCAGATGTACGACAGCGGCCGGGACAAGCACACCGCGGTCGACCCGGACACCAAGGTCGCCGCGGGCGTGGCCATGGCCGACCGCCCGTGGGGGACCTCCGTCGCGCTCCGCCTCGGCAACGTCAAGGGCCCGCTGACCTGCTCCCTCATCGCGGTCGGCAAGGACGGCGACGAGCAGACCGTCACCACCTGGGCGGTGCCGGACGGCGGGTACGGCATCAAGGGCGGCACCACCAAGTGGAGCCGGCAGCCGCTCTACACGAACGGCGGCGCCGCCATGAGCCGCGCCGACATCGACCGCTTCGAAATCCGCACCCTCGCGGGCGAGCGGCTGGCCGCCGTCGACGTCTGACCGGACACCCGCGCTGTCGCACAGGTGCGCCCGCGACCTGCTTCGCGTACGGTTGACGGCTGCCCTACGCACAGCAGAAGGGGGCCTGGGTGGCCGCGCAGAACGCCACGCACGCGCCGGAGAACTCCACGCACGCGCCGGATTCCGTACCCGACAGCGACTCCGTCCGCGACCGCGAGATCGCGGGCGAGCAGACGCATCTGGACCGGGTGTACCGGCGCCTGGAGGAGAAGATCCACGAGGCACAGTTCCTGATGGACGACGCCGCCAAGCGCGGTCAGGTCGGCACGCCCGGCGCGCTCGCCGAACGCGACGCGCAGGTCTTCCAGGCCGGCGTCCACCTGCACCGCCTCAACTCCGAGTACGAGGACTTCCTCTTCGGCCGCATCGACCTGCTCCTGGGCAAGGACGGCAAGCGGGGCCCGGACGGCGCGTACACCTCCGTCGAGCCCGCCGACGGCGCGATCGGCGCCGACCACCGCGCGGAGATCGCCGAGACGCTGCACATCGGACGCCTCGGCGTACTGGACGCCGACTACAGCCCGCTGGTCATCGACTGGCGGGCGCCCGCCGCCGCGCCCTTCTACCGCGCCACCCCGGTCTCCCCGGGCCGTGTCGTGCGCCGCCGCGTCATCCGTTCCAAGGGCCGCAAGGTGCTCGGCGTCGAGGACGACCTGATGCGCCCGGAGGTCACCGCCACCCTGGCCGGCGAGGAACTGCCGGCGGTCGGCGACGGCGCGCTGATGGCAGCCCTCGGCCGGGCCCGCAGCCACACCATGCGCGACATCGTCGCCTCCATCCAGGCCGAGCAGGACATGGTGATCCGGGCGCCCGCCGCCTCCGTCACCGAGGTCGAGGGCGGCCCCGGTACGGGCAAGACGGCGGTCGCCCTGCACCGCGCCGCCTACCTGCTCTACCAGGACCGGCGCCGGTACGCGGGCGGCATCCTCATCGTCTCGCCCACCCCGCTGCTGGTCGCGTACACCGAGGGCGTGCTGCCCTCGCTCGGCGAGGAGGGCCAGGTCGCCATCCGGGCGCTCGGCTCGCTTTTGGAGGGCGCGGAAGCGACCGCATACGACACGCCGGCCGTGGCCCGCGTCAAGGGCTCCTCGCGCATGGTGAAGGTGCTGCGCAAGGCCGCCCGGGGTGCCCTGGAGCTCGCCGCCGACACCGCCCCGGCCACAGCGCCCGACGGCCAGCTGGCCTTCGGTGACCCGGACGAGGAGGAGGCGGCCCCGGCCGTGCCCACCGACCGCCTCCGGGTGGTCGCCTTCGGGGCCCGGATCGAGCTGGACGCCGCCGAACTGCGCCGCATCCGGACCGCCGCGCTCGGCGGCACCGCGCCGGTCAACCTGCTGCGCCCGCGCGCCCGCCGGCTGATCCTCGACGCGCTCTGGGCGAAGACCGGCGGGGACCGCCGCTACAGCGACCCGGAGCTGGCCGCCGAGGCACGGTCCGGGTTCGACGAGGACATCACCACCGAGCAGGACTTCCTCGACTTCCTGGACGCCTGGTGGCCGGAGCTGACGCCGCGCCGGGTGCTCGCCGCCATGGCCGATGAGAAGCTGCTGGGCCGCTGGTCCCGCCGGGTGCTCCAGAACCGCGAGGTACGGCGGTTGGCCCGCTCGCTGGGCCGCCTGGACGCGCAGGGCCTGGGCCCGCTCTCCGTGCACGACGTCGCGCTCCTGGACGAGCTCCAGCTGATCCTGGGCGCCCCGGCCCGCCCCGCCCGGCAGCGCGAGGCCGACCCGCTGGACCAGCTCACCGGACTGGAGGAGCTGACCACGTTTGCGGACCGTAACTCCTCGGGGCGCAGCCGCCGGGAGCGGCTCGCGGAGGAGCGCACGGACTACGCGCACGTCATCGTCGACGAGGCGCAGGACCTGACGCCCATGCAGTGGCGGATGGTCGGCCGCCGCGGCCGGCACGCCACGTGGACCGTGGTGGGCGACCCGGCGCAGTCCTCCTGGTCGGACCCGGACGAGGCGGGCGAGGCACGGGACGAGGCGCTGGGCACCCGCCCGCGCCGCCGCTTCACCCTCACCGTGAACTACCGCAACCCCGCCGAGGTCGCCGAACTGGCGGCCCGTGTCCTGGCGCTGGCCATGCCCGGCATGGTCGCGCCGGAGGCGGTGCGCTCCACGGGCCTCCGGCCGCGGTTCGCCGTCGCCGGGGACCGGCTGGGCGACTCCGTACGGGAGGAGGCGCGCCGGCTGCTGGACGAGGTGGACGGCACGGTCGGTGTGGTCGTGGCCATGGACCGCAGGGAGGAGGCGCGCGGCTGGCTCGCGGGCCTGGGGGACCGTGTGGTCGCGCTGGGCTCGCTGGAGGCCAAGGGGCTGGAGTACGACGCGACGTTGGTGGTCTCGCCCGCCGAGATCGCCGACGAGTCGCCGGCCGGGCTGCGGGTGCTGTACGTGGCGCTCACCCGGGCGACGCAGCGCCTGACGGTGGTCTCCGGGGCCCGTGACGAGCCGGACGCGGACGGGGTGCCGGACCTGCTGCGCGACTGACGGACCCGGGGCGTGCTCCGGCGCGTTCCGCTACGGGATTCGCTTGCGGGACTCGGGTGTTCGGGGACATTGCCCGAGACGGCCGCAGTGTTAGCCTGTAGGTGGCACCGGCCCGATCCAAGCCCCCGGGCCCAACCATAGTCGCTTCGAGCGACCACTTGCCGCGAGGCGAGCATGGCGGGTCGGTGCCACCTCAACTTCTCCAGCGTCACGGACAGGTCCGTGTCACCGGTGGGCCGGAAGGTCAGCCGATGACACGGACCTGTTCCGCTTGCGGGCCCTTGCGGCCCTGGGCGATCTCGAATTCCACCCGCTGGGTGTCCTCCAGATTCCGGAAGCCGTCGCCGCTGATCGAGCTGTAGTGGACGAAGACGTCAGGTCCGCCGTCCTCCTGTGCGATGAATCCGTAACCCTTCTCGGAGTTGAACCACTTCACGGTGCCCTGAGCCATATCGCCCATCCTTGCGTTCCTTTGGGGTGCTGCGCGCCAGATCTTAAGGGCGTTACGACGGAATTTCTCCCCATTAAGGCCGCTTTTCAGGCGAAGGAGTGGGGGGTTCCGCCGAGCTGACTAGCTCTCGTATGGTGGAAGAGTCATTCCGAAACTTGTGGCTGGTTACCGTGTACCGGCTGGTAGGTGGGACGATCGGACGATGCGCAGGACATCCGAGCTCCTGGGGCAGCGCATAGGGAAACAAGCGAAAGCAGAGGAAGTCGGCCATGGCAACGGCGCCTAGCGTCTCGTATTCGATGACGGTGCGACTGGAAGTTCCCGCGAGCGGCACCGCCGTCAGCCAGCTCACCACGGCCGTGGAGTCCTCCGGCGGGTCGGTCACCGGCCTCGACGTGACCGCTTCCGGCCACGAGAAACTCCGGATCGACGTCACCATCGCCGCGACGTCCACCTCGCACGCGGACGAGATCGTCCAGAAGCTGCGCGAGATCGAGGGCGTATCGCTCGGCAAGGTCTCCGACCGTACGTTCCTGATGCACCTCGGCGGCAAGATCGAGATGTCGTCGAAGCACCCCATCCGGAACCGTGACGACCTGTCGATGGTCTACACGCCCGGCGTCGCCCGCGTCTGCCAGGCCATCGCGGACAACCCCGAGGACGCCCGCCGCCTCACCATCAAGCGCAACAGCGTCGCGGTGGTCACCGACGGCTCCGCCGTGCTCGGACTGGGCAACATCGGCCCCAAGGCCGCGCTGCCCGTCATGGAGGGCAAGGCGGCCCTCTTCAAGCGCTTCGCCGGCATCGACGCCTGGCCGATCTGCCTGGACACCCAGGACTCCGACGCCATCGTGGAGATCGTCAAGGCCATCGCCCCCGGCTTCGCGGGCATCAACCTGGAGGACATCTCCGCGCCCCGCTGCTTCGAGATCGAGGCACGCCTGCGCGAGGCCCTGGACATCCCGGTCTTCCACGACGACCAGCACGGCACCGCGATCGTCGTGCTCGCGGCCCTGACCAACGCGCTGCGCGTGGTCGGCAAGAGCATCGAGGACGTACGCGTCGTCATGTCCGGCGCGGGCGCTGCCGGTACGGCCATCCTCAAGCTGCTGCTGGACGCCGGCGTCAAGCACGCGGTCGTCGCCGACATCCACGGCGTGGTGCACGCGGGCCGCGAGGACCTGGTCTCCGCCGACCCCGACTCGGCGCTGCGCTGGATCGCCGACAACACCAACCCCGAGGGCGTCACCGGCACCCTCAAGCAGGCCGTGGTCGGCGCCGACGTCTTCATCGGCGTCTCGGCGCCCAACGTCCTGGACGGCGACGACGTGGCCCGGATGGCGGAGGGCGCGATCGTGTTCGCACTCGCCAACCCCGACCCGGAGGTCGACCCGGGCGAGGCCCGGCAGACCGCCGCCGTCGTGGCCACCGGCCGCTCGGACTTCCCGAACCAGATCAACAACGTGCTGGTCTTCCCGGGTGTCTTCCGCGGTCTGCTGGATGCGCAGTCGCGTACGGTCAACGAGGACATGATGCTGGCCGCGGCCCGCGCCCTCGCCGACGTCGTGCTGGAGGACGAGCTGAACGCGAACTACATCATCCCCAGCGTGTTCAACGACAAGGTCGCCGGTGCGGTCGCCGGGGCCGTCCGGGACGCCGCACAGGCCGCCGGAGCCGCTGTGACGGGCGGCACGACCGCCTGATACGGCGCGTCGCACGACACCCGGCCCTCAGGCCCCCCATAGGGTGGCGGACAGCGCATGACTGGCCGCTGCCCATGGGCGGGGCCCCGGAGCATGACGCGGAGCGTCACCGGTGCGTCACCCTCTCGGGGCGATGGCGCTCTTCGTGTGACCCTCCAGGGCGCCGGATTGGCTTTACCGCCGCAGGTGGGGGCAGGATGCGTTACCGGGCGCGAGGGTCTGAACGGCAGACCCGGGTCCGGGGACTGTCCGAGGGCCCTGGCAGCATCGGCTTCGCTGTGCTTGATATGCGGCTCCGCCGCGTGGCACGCCCATTGGCAAGAAGAACACGGGAGTAATACATGAACCGCAGTGAGCTGGTGGCCGCTCTGGCCGACCGTGCCGAGGTGACCCGCAAGGACGCCGACGCCGTTCTGGCCGCGCTCGCCGAGACGATCGGTGAGGTTGTCGCCAAGGGCGACGAGAAGGTCACCATCCCCGGCTTCCTCACCTTCGAGCGCACCCACCGTGCCGCTCGCACCGCGCGCAACCCGCAGACCGGCGACCCGATCCAGATCCCGGCCGGCTACAGCGTGAAGGTCTCCGCGGGCTCCAAGCTCAAGGAAGCCGCCAAGGGCAAGTGATCCGGCACCGTGCTCCCGGGACGACGGGGCACGGACGGGACATCACAGGAGAGGCAGCCATCCCGTGCCGGATGGCTGCCTTTCGCATGTGCGGACGTACTCGGCGTACGCCGCCCTGAGCCCGCCTGAGCGGGCGCGAGAACGCCGAAGGGCGGCCACCCGGTGTCGGATGACCGCCCTTCGCCGGTACGGGCCTCAGGCCCGGCCACAGCGGGCCGCGCGCCGACGCGGAGCCGTCGGGCCCCGGGCCGGCAGGGGCCCGCGGTGTCTCAGCCCTTCAGGGTGCCGTTCGGCAGTTCGACCTTGGCGCCCAAGGAGACCAGCTTGTCCATGCTGTGCTTGCCCGGGGGATGACCCCCGGACCCCCAGCAGGGGCCCGCGGTGTCTCAGCCCTTCAGGGTGCCGTTCGGCAGTTCGACCTTGGCGCCCAAGGAGACCAGCTTGTCCATGAAGTTCTCGTAGCCGCGGTTGATCAGGTCGATGCCGTGGACGCGGGACGTGCCCTGCGCCGCCAGCGCCGCGATCAGGTACGAGAAGCCGCCGCGCAGGTCGGGGATGACCAGGTCGGCGCCCTGCAGCTTGGTGGGGCCGCTGACGACCGCTGAGTGCAGGAAGTTGCGCTGGCCGAAGCGGCAGGCCGAGCCGCCCAGGCACTCGCGGTAGAGCTGGATGTGCGCGCCCATCTGGTTCAGCGCGGAGGTGAAGCCGAGCCGGGACTCGTACACCGTCTCGTGGACGATCGACAGGCCCGAGGCCTGCGTCAGCGCCACCACCAGGGGCTGCTGCCAGTCGGTCTGGAAACCGGGGTGCACGTCGGTCTCCAGCGCGATGGCGTTCAGCGAGCCGCCCGGGTGCCAGAAGCGGATGCCCTCGTCGTCGACCTCGAAGGCGCCGCCGACCTTCCGGTAGGTGTTCAGGAAGGTCATCATTTCGCGCTGCGAGGCGCCACGTACGTAGACCTGGCCCTCAGTGGCCAGCGCGGCGGACGCCCAGGAGGCGGCCTCCAGCCGGTCCGGCAGCGCCCGGTGGTTGTACCCGCCGAGCTTGTCGACGCCGGTGATCCGGATCGTCCGGTCCGTGTCCATCGAAATGATCGCGCCCATTTTCTGCAGGACGCAGATCAGGTCCTCGATCTCCGGCTCCACCGCGGCGTTCGACAGCTCGGTGACGCCCTCCGCCAGGACGGCGGTCAGCAGCACCTGCTCGGTCGAGCCGACGGACGGGTACGGCAGCCGGATCTTCGTACCGCGCAGCCGCTGCGGGGCCTCCAGGTACTGGCCGTCGGCCCGCTTCTCGATGACCGCGCCGAACTGGCGCAGCACGTCGAAGTGGAAGTCGACCGGCCGGCCGCCGATGTCACAGCCGCCCAGGCCCGGGATGAAGGCGTGGCCGAGGCGGTGCAGCAGCGGGCCGCAGAAGAGGATCGGGATGCGCGAGGAGCCCGCGTGCGCGTCGATGTCGGCGACGTTGGCGCTCTCCACGTGCGACGGATCGAGGATCAGCTCCCCGGATTCGTCGCCCGGTCGTACGGTCACGCCGTGCAGCTGCAGCAGGCCGCGCACGACGCGCACGTCACGGATGTCGGGCACGTTGCGCAGCCGGCTCGGCTCACTGCCGAGCAGCGCGGCGACCATGGCCTTGGGCACGAGGTTCTTCGCGCCGCGGACCTTGATCTCGCCCTCCAGCGGGGTGCCGCCGTGGACAAGCAAAACGTCGTCGGTCATGGATCTCGCGTTCCTGGAGACGGACAGGGGGCAAGCTGAAATGGTAAGGGCGGTGCGGGGGTAGTCCGTAGGGCCGAGCGGCCTCAGTTCATGTAATAGCTCTGTCACAACACGTACGGTTTATCTGCCGGAACGGACCGTGATGTGAGAGAGGGCCTGGAAGCGCCGGGTCGGTCGCCGTACGTCCCGTCCGCTCCGGAGTGCGGGCATACGGGTGCACCCAATGGCTCCCCGCACCGGCCCGAAGTGCGGGATCATGTCGCCATGACCGAGGTGTCCTCGCTCACCGGTCGGCTGCTCGTCGCGACCCCGGCGCTCGCCGACCCCAACTTCGACCGGGCCGTGGTGCTGCTCCTCGATCACGACGAGGAGGGCTCGCTCGGCGTCGTCCTGAACCGTCCCACGCCGGTCGGTGTGGCGGACATCCTCCAGCCCTGGGCCGAGCTGGCAGGCGAGCCGGGCGTGGTCTTCCAGGGCGGCCCGGTGTCGCTGGACTCCGCGCTCGGCGTCGCGGTGGTCCCGGGCGAGGCGGGCGAGCGCGACGGGGACCCCACGGGCGCCGACACCGACGGTGACGGCCCCCTCGGCTGGCGCCGTGTGCACGGCGCGATCGGCCTGGTCGACCTGGAGGCCCCGCCCGAACTGCTCTCCGCCGAGCTCGGCTCCCTGCGGATCTTCGCGGGCTACGCGGGCTGGGGCCCCGGGCAGCTGGAGGAAGAACTGGCGGAGGGCGCCTGGTACGTCGTCGAGTCCGAGCCCGGCGACGTCTCCTCGCCGTCCCCCGAACGCCTCTGGCGCGCCGTGCTCCGCCGCCAGCGCAACGAACTGGCGATGGTGGCGACGTACCCGGACGATCCTTCACTGAACTGACCGGCCCCCCTCGGGGGTGCGGTGGCGGGCCGGCGGGTCGTTCAACTTCGTACGGGCCGCGGCGCCCGGTCCGGCGCGCGCGTGAGTACCCTTGGCAGTTATGAGCACTCTTGAGCCCGAGCGCGGGGCAGGTACGGGCACCCTCGTGGAGCCGACACCACAGGTGTCGAACGGCGACGGTGACCACGAGCGCTTCGCCCACTACGTCCAGAAGGACAAGATCATGGCGAGCGCTATGGACGGTACGCCCGTCGTCGCGCTCTGCGGCAAGGTCTGGGTCCCGGGCCGCGACCCGAAGAAGTACCCGGTCTGCCCCATGTGCAAGGAGATCTACGAGTCCATGAGCGCCGGTGGCGACAAGGACAAGGGCGGCAAGGACGGCGGCAAGAAGTAGGCCCCGGACCGCTCCGTACGGTGGCGCCCGGCCCGCTCCCTCCGAGGAGAGCGGGCCGGGCGCCGTGCTGTCCGCCGGTGATGGCTCAGCCGTCGGTGCGCCGGGAGAGGTCGAAGACGTCGGCGCTGTCCGCCGCGGCGACGCACAGGTTGGGGTAGCCGCGGACGACGAATGTGGCGTTGCCCTGCCAGATGCTCTTCGCCGCGACCGTCACCGGCCGGTGGATCTTCGGGCAGGGCCGGGGCTGCGGCCGGAGCCGCTGGAAGTCGCCGTTCACCGGCGCCAGCGCGCGGCAGGCCGCGTGCGCGCGGGGATGGGTGCCCCCGGTGGGGAAGCAGCGCAGGGTCGCCCGGGCGATCACTCTGCCCCCGGTGCCCTGGCCCGCGTGGATGACGATGCTCGCCTCGCGGGGCACCGCTTGCGTGGGAGCGGCGGCGGCCGGTGCCGTGGCGGCCGTGAGCGGCAGCAGGCCGAGGGCGGCGACGGCGAGCAGGGCGGCGCGGAGGCGTCTCTTGCGCACCGGCGGATTCTGTCGCATGAGCGGATTCCTTACGATCGGCTGAAAGTTGGGTGAGAAGGACATCTCGTCTCATGGATAGCCCCGCCGTGGTGTCGCGTGGCTGATTGTGGGCCGCAGGTGGCGTGTCGGCCGGCCGCTCCGCGCACTGCAGGCTGTCGGGCAACCCGCGCCGCACCGCGGGGAGTTACGGCCCGGAGACGGGGAGCGGTGCCTTTCCCGGGCCTTTCCCGGGGCGCCACCGGGACTTCTTGTCATGTGCGGGCCGGGTTTTTCCGGGCGGCGATCGCTGAGGGGGTCAAGTGCCCGGCCGGACGCGTGGATGACGGCCTGTCACGGCCGCGGGTGGGCGCGCAGGGCAGCGCCGGTGCCCGCTCGGACGCCCGATCGACGGACCGCCCCCAAACGTGTGAGCCACCCCGAAAGGCGGACGCGGCAAGGCCGGGCCCCTGGCACCGTGTACCCACGCTGCGGGGGCGGGCGGTCCGGCCCCGTGTGCCGACCGGTGTGCCGAACATCCGCGCGGAACGCCCGTACGGGACGCCGTACGACGTCAAGTGGCGTCGAGGGCGCGGTGCGTGCGGTACGTGCCGTAACGCACAGTGCTTGAGAAAGGTGGCAATACGCTCTCTTCGGAGGTCCAGGACGGGGCGGGGCGAACCAGGAACTTCGCGCCGGTCGGTGACGGATCCTGCCTTCATGGACCCTCGCGTCGCGGGCCTGCGAAGATGTGCCAGAGTTGCCACGTCCGGGCCGTGAGCACGTACCGTACGGCGAGGCGGAACAGCACAGCCGGGACACCGGGGAAGGGGCAGCTGGGTTGACCACGCACGCACCGCAGGCGTCGCATTCCGTGACGTTGCCGGTCTCGCTCGACGAGGCCGTGGCGGCGCTGGCCGCCATGCCCGCCGCCGTGCCTGTGGCCGGTGGCACCGATCTGATGGCGGCCGTCAACGCCGGGCTGCTGCGCCCGGCGGCGCTCGTCGGCCTGAACCGGATCAGCGAGATCCGCGGCTGGCAGTACCAGGACGGCCACGCGCTGCTCGGCGCCGGACTCACTCTCGCCCGCATGGGGCGCCCCGACTTCGCGGCCCTGATCCCCGGCCTGGCCGCGGCGGCACGCGCCGCCGGACCGCCGCAGATCCGCAACGCCGGGACGCTCGGCGGCAACATCGTCACGGCCGCGCCGACCGGCGACACCCTGCCGGTCCTCGCCGCCCTCGAAGCCACCGTGATCATCGCGGGACCCGGCGGCGCCCGCCGCGAGGTCCCGGTCAGCCACCTGCTCGCCGGCATGGAGATGCTGCGCCCGGGCGAGATCGTCGGCTTTGTGCGCGTACCGCTGCTGCACGCGCCGCAGACCTTCCTGAAGGCCACGGGACGGACGGGCCCGGGGCGCGCGGCCGCATCCGTCGCGCTGGTCCTCGATCCCGCGCGCCGGGGCGTTCGATGTGCGGTCGGGGCGGTCGCGATGATGCCGCTGCGCCCGCTGGAGGCCGAGCAGTGGGTGGCCTCCCTCATCGACTGGGACAACGACCGCGGCCTGGCCCCCGAAGCGCTGACCGCCTTCGGCGACTACGTGGCCGCCGCGTGCATCCCGGATCCCGCGCCGCCGGAGGACGGTACCGAGGCGGCCACCCTGCCGCCCGCCGCCCTGCACCTGCGCCGTACGGTGTCAGCACTGGCGCGCCGAGCACTTGGGAGGGCGCTCTCGTGAGTGAGCGCAGCGAGCGGACCGACAACGGGCAGCGAACCGCGCACGGCGCATGCGTGCCCGCCGAGCGAGCCGAGCGAAGCGAGGCCGGCGCATGAGTGACGGGGACACCCCGCGTCAGCCCCAGCACGGACAGGGCTGGGAGCCGCTGCCGCAGGGCGAGTACGACCAGGAGGCCACGGCCTTCGTCCAGCTGCCCGACGACCTGGAGGCCTACGGGCTGAACGGGGCGTACGGCGCGGGCGCGCACGGTGCCGGCGGCTACGCCTCCGGCGCGTACGGCGCGGCCATCTACGGGGCGCACGGCACGGCGGGCGCACAGGGCGCGGCCGGTGCCGGCGAGGCGCACGGCGCATACGGCGTACCGGGCGCGGGCCACGAGGGCGAGGCCGGCGCGCCCGCCTACGGCTATGGCGCGGACCCGCTCGCGGCCCCCGGGCACGGCTACATCCCCCCGGACCACTTCCCGGCGGCGGGCGACGGCGCGGCCACGGGCACCGGTGACGCGGCGGCCTCGCCGTACGTGTCCCCGGCGGGCGGCGCGAGCACGGACCCCGCGGCGACCGGCCAGTGGACCATGCCCTTCGTGGACCCGGCGGCGGACGCCCCGGCGGCCATGTCGTACGGCGGCGGGGCCCCGGCCGGCGTGCCCGGCGACGGGGAGCAGCACGGCGCCTCGGGGCCCGGCGACGGCACCCATGACGCCGACGGGCCGGACACGGTGGAGTGGCCGGTCGCGGGCGCGAAGGGGCAGCCGGGCGCGGACGGGACGTTCGGCGCGGGCGCCGGCCAGTGGGCGGTGCCCGCCGCCGGTGACGAGGTGCTGGAGGAGTCCGGCGAGTACCTGGTCGACGACCGCCAGGGCCCGCACGGCGGCTACCCGGTCCAGGAGGCCGACCCGGCCCGCCGGTCCACCATGCCCGGCACCCCGCAGCCCACCGGACACTGGGACTTCTCGGGCCTCGGCGCCCCGGCGGACCCGGCGGCGCCCGGACCGGACACGGCTGCCGGACCGGACGCGGCGGCCGACGGCCAGGGCCGGGACGGCGACGGCAACGGCAACGGGGCCGGGCGCGCGGGCGAGGCGGGGCTGCCGCAGCCCGCCGCACCGCAGCACGTCGGCCCGTACCACGTGGGGCCGCACCCCGCGGCACAGAACGCGATGCAGCAGGGCGCCTACGGGGCGAGCGACGCACCGGGGGCGCCCGGTGCCGCCGTGCAGTGGCCGCTCCCCGGTGACACGCACGCCGCGCAGGGTCACGCCGGTCACGCGCCGACGCCGCACGGTGTGCCGCCGGTGCAGGGCGAGCAGTGGCCGAGCCCCGGGCAGTACACCCAACCCCCCTCGTACCAGAGCCTGTTCGGCACGCCCGGTGGCGGCATGGCGGACGGCATCGCCCTCGCGGACGCCCTGGTCTCGGGCCGCCGGACGACCCCGAAGCCGCTGGCCGAGTCCGCGCCCGCGGAGGCCGAGCCCGCACCGGCGGAGGCCGAGCCCGCACCGGCGGAGCCGGGGGCCGCGCCCGCGGAGGACGGCCGTGCGGAGCCTGCGCGGGACAGCGTGACGGCTGCGGCCGACGCCGCGCATGCCGACGCGCATGCCAACGGCGCGGCCCCCGAGGCCGACGCCGGGACGCGCCCTGAGGAGACCGTTGCCGCAGAGCCCGAGGGCGCTCAGGCCGAGGCTCCTTCGGGTGCCGCGGTCGCTGCCCCCGAGGACGCGGCTGCCGCCCCGGAGGGATCGGGGCCCGCCGAGGGCACGGCTCCTGCGGAGGGCACAGCCCCTGCCGGGGGAGCGGCTCCCGCTGCGGAGCCCCACGCGCCCGAGGAGCCGACCTCACCCGAGGCGGTCGCCCCTGAGGCGGTTGCCCCCGAGGCTGTGGCCCCTGAAGCGGCCGAGGAGGTCGCTCCCGAGGCGCTCGCGGCCGGGACCACTGCCTCCGAGGAGCCGGCGGCTTCCGACGCAGCGGCGGCAGTCGAGCCGTCCGAGGCGTCCGGCGAGGCACCGGAGCAGGAGGCGGCCCCCGAGGTCCGGGCGCCGGACGCTGCCGCGGCCGACGCACCGGAGATGGCGGAGATGGCGGAGGCGTCGGCGCCGTCCGCAGAGGCCGGCTCCCCGGCGGAACCTGCCGCGGCCGAGGCGGCACCCGAAACCGAAGCCGGCCCCGAGGCCGAGGCCGAGTCCGCCCCCGGCCCCGAGGCCGACGCCGAGGCCGATGCGGGCGCCGCCACGGACGCCACCTCTCAGGACGGCCCCCAGGGCGACCAGGGCGACCGGGACGACCACGCCTCGCGTACGCCCGAGGCCTCCGAGGCCCCCGAGGAGGCGCACGCCGTCTCTTCCGCGGTGGCCGCCCCGACAGAGGCGCCCGCCGCTCCCGAAGCGGCGCCCGCCGCTCCCGAAGAGGCGCACCCCGCGGCTCCCGGAGAGGCGACGACCGCAGCGCCTCCCGTGGACCCCTCCCCGCACGCCGACCTGGAGCACCCCCGTGCCTCCTACGTCCTGGCCGTGAACGGCATCGACCGCCCGGTCACGGACGCCTGGATCGGCGAGTCCCTGCTCTACGTGCTGCGCGAGCGGCTCGGCCTCGCGGGCGCCAAGGACGGCTGCTCCCAGGGCGAGTGCGGCGCCTGCTCCGTACAGGTCGACGGCCGTCTCGTGGCGTCCTGCCTGGTGCCCGCCGCGACCACGGCGGGCAGCGAGGTCCGTACGGTCGAGGGCCTGGCCAAGGACGGCACCCCGTCCGACGTGCAGCGCGCACTGGCCGCTTCCGGCGCCGTCCAGTGCGGCTTCTGCATCCCGGGCATGGCGATGACCGTGCACGACCTGCTGGAGGGCAACCACGCCCCCACCGAGCTGCAGGCCCGCCAGGCGCTGTGCGGCAACCTCTGCCGCTGCTCCGGCTACCGCGGCGTCCTGGACGCGGTGCAGGAGGTCGCCCAGGGCCGTGCCGAGGCGGCCCGGGCCGCCTCCGAGGCGCACGACGAGGAGCACGCCCATCCGCAGGACCAGGGGCACGGCCAGGGCCGGGCACCGGAACAGGCCCCGGACCATCAGGAGCCGGCCGCCCGTATCCCGCACCAGGCGGGCCCGGCCGACCCCGGCGCGTACAACGGGGAGCAGTACGCCGAGGAGCAGTACGCCGACCCGGGGTACGCCGCGCAGGGGTACGCCGAGGAGCCGAACCCGGAGGCGGCGTACCCGGAGCAGCCGTATGGCGACGCCGCGGCCGACGCCGCTTCCTACGGGGAGGGCCAGCCCTACGACCACGGCCACGCGCAGGGCCACGACCACGGTCACGCGCACGGCACCGGCACCGAAGCGCTCCACGACGCCTCGGACGGCCGGGGCTTCGCCACTCCCGAAGGCCTGCAGCCGCACGGCCCAGAGGGCACTCTCGACGGCCCGTCTCCGTACACCGACCAGGCCGGCACCTATGCCGCCGACGGGACGTATCCCGACGGCACGTACCCCGAAGGGACGTACGCCGACGGTTACCCCGAAGGGGGCTACCCCGAGGGCGGGTACGCCGACGGCACGTACCCCGAAGGCGTGCCCACGGCCGACCAGTACGCCACGCCCGGATTCACCGGCGACCCGTACGGCAGCGCCGATCCGTACGCCGGGGCCGGTCCCGCGTACAACGGCGACCCGTACGCCACGCACGACTCCTACGGCCGGGACGCCCTCGCCGGACACGACTCCTACGGGCACGACGCCCTCGCCGGGCACGACTCGTACGGTCGCGACGCCCTCGGGGGCCAGGACGCGCCGGTCGAGGACCTGGACCCGGGTCTCGACCCGCACCCCGACCCCGCATCGCACCGCCGTCCCCACCACCCCCACGACCCGAACACCCAGGGCCCGGGGGCCGACCCGCAATCGGGAGGCCTCGCATGACCGGCACGAACGAGGGCGCCGGCGCCGTCACCGTCACGGCCGCGCCCGGCACCGACCAGGCCACCGAGGCGGAGCCGCCGCCGCACGGTCTGGGCGTCTCGCTGCCGTCGGCCGACGCCCCCGCCAAGACCCAGGGCATCTTTCCGTACGCGGCCGACCTGTGGGCCGAGGGCCTGCTCTGGGCCGCGGTCCTGCGCTCCCCGCACCCCCGCGCCCGCATCCTCTCGATCGACACCAAGCACGCCGCCGAGATGCCGGGCGTACGGGCCGTCGTCACGCACGAGGACGTCCCCGGGGACGCCGGGCACGGGCGCGGCACGCCCGATCGGCCCGTCTTCGCCAAGGACGAGGTGCGCCACCACGGCGAGCCGATCGCCGCGATCGCCGCCGACCACCCCGACACCGCCCGGCTCGCGGCCGCCGCGATCGCGGTCGAGTACGAGGTGCTGGAGCCGGTCACCGACCCTCAGCTGGCCTTCGAGGCCGAGCCGTTGCACCCGGACGGCAACCTCGTGCGGCACATCCCGCTGCGCTTCGGTGACCCCGAGGCGGCCGGCGAGGTGGTCGTCGAGGGGCTGTACCGCATCGGCCGCCAGGACCCGGCACCCATCGGGGCCGAGGCCGGGCTCGCGGTGCCCCGCCCCGACGGCGGGGTGGAGATCTACACCGCCGCCACCGACCCGCACACCGACCGCGACCTCGCCGCCGCCTGCTTCGGGCTGCCGCAGGACAAGGTCAAGATCGTGGTGACCGGCGTGCCCGGCGCGACCGCCGACCGCGAGGACCCCGGCATTCAGCTGCCGCTCGGCATGCTCGCGCTGCGCACGGGGTGCCCGGTCAAGCTGGCCGCGACCCGCGAGGAGTCCTTCCTCTCGCACGCCCACCGGCACCCGACCATCCTCCGGTACCGCCACCACGCCGACTCCGACGGCAAGCTGGTGAAGGTCGAGGCGCAGATCCTGATGGACGCGGGCGCGTACGCCGACACCTCGGCCGACGCGCTCGCCGCCGCCGTCTCCTTCGCCTGCGGCCCGTACGTCGTCCCGCACGCCTTCGTGGAGGGCTGGGCGGTCCGTACGAACAACCCGCCCGCCGGGCATCTGCGCGGCGAGGGCGCGATGCAGGTGTGCGCCGCGTACGAGGGCCAGATGGACAAGCTGGCGGCGAAGCTGGGCCTGGACCCGGCCGAGCTGCGGCTGCGCAACGCCATGGCCACCGGCGACATCCTGCCGACCTCCCAGACCGTCACCTGCCCGGCGCCGGTCGCCGAGCTGCTGCAGGCCGTGCGGGACGCCCCGCTCCCGGACCTGCCGAAGGACGCGCCTCAGGAGGAGTGGCTGCTGCCGGGCGGGCCGGAGGGCGCGAGCGACCCGTCCGCCGTGCGCCGCGGCGTCGGGTACGGCATCGGCATGGTGCACATGCTGGGCGCCGAGGGCGCGGACGAGGTCTCCACGGCCACGGTCAAGGTCAACGGCTCGGTGGCGACGGTCATCTGCGCCGCCGTCGAGACCGGCTCCGGTTTCTCCACGCTGGCCCGCCAGATCGTCCAGGAGACGCTCGGGGTCGAAGAGGTGCACGTCGCCGCCGTCGACACCGACCAGCCGCCGGCCGGCGGCGCCTGCCACAGCCGCCACACCTGGGTCTCGGGGGGAGCGGTCGAGCGCGCGGCCAAGATGGTTCGTACGCAGCTCCTCCAGCCCCTCGCCCACAAGTTCGGCATGTCCACCGAACTCCTCCAGATCGCCGACGGAAAGATCACCTCGTACGACGGCGTGCTCAGCACCACCGTCGCCGAGGCGCTGGACGGCAAGGAGCTGTGGGCCACGGCGCAGTGCCGCCCGCACCCCACCGAGCCGCTGGACGACACCGGCCAGGGCGACGCCTTCGTGGGCCTCGCCTTCTGCGCGATCCGCTGCGTCGCCGACGTCGACATCGAGCTGGGCACGATCCGCGTCGTCGAGCTGTCCGTCGCGCAGGACGTCGGCCGGGTACTGAACCCCGCCCAGCTGCGCGCGCGCATCGAGGCGGGCGTCACGCAGGGCCTGGGTGCCGCCCTGATGGAGAACCTCCGCACGACCCGCGGCCTGGTCCGCCACCCGGACCTGACCGGCTACCCGCTGCCGACCTCCCTCGACGCCCCGGACATCCGCATCGTCAAGCTCATCGAGGAGCGCGACGTGGTGGCCCCGTTCGGCGCCAAGCCGGTCTCCGCTGCCCCGGTCGTGGCGGCCCCGGCGGCGGTGGCCTCGGCCGTCCGCGCCGCCACCGGCCGCCCCATAGGCCGCCTCCCCATCCGCCCCCAGGCCGCGGCCCTCACGCCCCTGGCGTAACCCGCAGGCACAAGGACCACCCTGGAAGACGCGGGAACGGGGCTATCCGGCCCCGTCACCGCCCTCCTCGCGGCCCGGCGCCGGCTCCCCGGCCCCGGGCCGCTGCGGCTCCTCCCCGGTGGCCTCCTGGGCGACCTCGGCCTCCCGCCGGTCCTTGTCCGCCTTCTCCAGCTCGTCCTTGTCGACCCCGTCCACAGCATCAGCACTGGACCCACCGGGCCCGTACGTCTCACCCATCACACACTCCTCACGAGCGACAACATCGCGTCCAGCCACTGAGTACCGCGCTCCGCCGCCCTTCATGTCCGCCCGCCCGCAATCCCCCCGGAGCAGGGACACACGAAAGGGCGGCGCCCGTTGGGGGCGCCGCCCTTTCGTTCTGCCTGGTCAAGGCGTCAGAGGCCGTGGCGGGAATCGAACCCGCGTAACTCGCTTTGCAGGCGAGTCCCTGAACCACTCGGGCACACGGCCGGGGGTTGGTGCGTGAGATCGACAGTAGGCCGGGGCGGGGGAGGGGGCCAGGGAAACGGGGCGGCTGCCATGGGGTTGTCACGCGGGGCAACACCGCGTTCATGAAGGGGCTAGGGGAGGGGGGCCTCGGCTGTGCGGAGGAAGGTTTCGACCAGGGGGCGGAAGCGGTCCGGGTCGTCGACCCAGGGGTAGTGGCCGACCAGGTGGAGGGGGCGCAGCTGTGCGTGCGGGAAGGATGCGGCGACCAGTTCGCCGGCGCGCATGCCGGAGAGGGCGTCGCGGTCGCCGGTGACGACCAGGACCGGGCAGGTCACGTCGCGGAGGGCGGCCAGCAGGGCCGCGCGCGCGGTCTCGTCGACGGCCTGCCAGAAGCCGGCGCGGGGCACGGGGTTGAGCTGGTCGCCCTCGGCCGCGGCGTGGGCGCGCTGGGGCTCGTCCCAGTGGCCGTACGCCAGGGGGGCGGCGCGGCGGAGGAGGTCCCGTACCTCGTCCATGTCGCCGGTCTCCGAGAGCCGCTGGACGGCCACGGAGGCGTCGGGCCACCACTCCTCGTGGGCGCGGGACTCGAAGATCTCCCGGGCGTCGTCGGGGAGTTCGCCCTGGAGGCGGGAGCCGGGGGCGACCAGGATCAGACGGCTCAGCCGGTCCGGGTGGCCGGCCGCGTACGCCTGCGCGGTGGCGGCCGCGGCGCTGTGCGCGAGGAGGGCGAAGCGTTCCAGGCCGAGGTGGGCGCGGAGCGCCTCCAGGTCCTCGGCGAGGCGGGGGAAGGCATACGTGGCCGGGTCCTCGGCGGCCGGTGAGGCGCCGGTGCCGCGGCTGTCCGGGAGGATCAGCCGGCGGTCCGCGTCGAGCCCGCCCAGGTCGCCGAGGTAGGCGGCGTCCCGGGCGGGGCCGCCGGCCAGGCAGACCAGCGGAGGGAGCCCGGAGTCGGCCTCGTCCGGGCCGAGCACGCGGTAGTGCAGTTCGGTGCCGTCGTAGGAGCGGTACTGGTACGAGCGCGAGCGGGACATGGGGGAAGTGTGCCGGATCGGGTGGGCGGACCGGTGCGACGTCCGGTGCGGTGGCTGGGCGGCGACCGGGTGGCGACCGGGGCACCGGCCGGGTGACGGCCCGCGCGTCGTAGGTCCAGCGGCGGAGCGGAATTCGGGCGAACGACAGGGGCGTATTGCGGCTGTGGCACTTACCTTGGCGGGATGACCGCCGCTGACCCGCGCGACAGTGACGTCGCCGTCCCCGATGCCCCGGCCCCCGGGGCCGTACCCGTATCCGTACCGTTCCCCGAGCCCGCCGAAGGCGGCGTGCTCGGCCGTGCTCACCGTGCCCTCACCCTCGGGATCATCTCCGTCGTGTCGCTCATCGCCTTCGAGGCGAGTGCGGTGAACACCGCGATGCCGGTGGCGGCGCGGGCGCTGGACGGGATCGAGCTGTACGCGTTCGCGTTCTCCGCGTACTTCACGGCGAGCCTGTTCTCGATGGCGCTGTCGGGCGCCTGGTGCGACCGGAACGGGCCGCTCGCGCCGCTGTTCAGCGGGATCTTCACCTTCGGCGGCGGGCTGGTGCTGGCGGGTGCCGCGCCGACGATGTGGACGTTCGTCGCGGGGCGCGCGGTACAGGGGCTCGGCGGCGGGCTGGTGATCGTCGCGCTGTACGTGGTCGTGAGCCGCGCGTACCCGGAGCGGCTGCGGCCCGCCGTCCTCGCGTCCTTCTCGGCGGCCTGGGTGCTGCCGGTGATCGTCGGGCCGGTCGTCTCGGGGACGGTCACCGAGCACCTGGGCTGGCGGTGGGTCTTCCTCTCCATACCGGTGCTGGTGCTGCTGCCGCTCGCCGTCATGCTCCCGGCGCTGCGCAAGCTGCCCCGTACGGCGGACGGCGCGGCGACGCTGGACCGCCGGCGCATCCTCCTCGCGCTCGCCGTGGCCGCCGGTGCCGGGCTGCTCCAGTACGCGGGGCAGGACCTGCGTCCGGTCGCGCTGCTGCCCGCCGCCGCGGGGCTGGCGCTGCTCGTGCCCGCGGTGCTGCGGCTGCTGCCCCGGGGGACCTTCCGGGCGGCGCGCGGGCTGCCGTCCGTGGTGCTGATCCGCGGGCTCGCGGCGGGCGCGCTGCTCGCCGCGGAGAGCTTCGTGCCGCTGATGCTGGTCACCCAGCGCGGGCTGAGCCCGACGCTGGCCGGGCTCTCGCTCACCGGCGGCGGCCTGACCTGGGCGCTCGGCTCGTACACGCAGAGCCGCCCGCGCCTGGAGCCGTACCGTGAGCGGCTGATGGGCCTCGGCATGCTCCTGATGGCCCTGGCCGTCGCCCTGTTGCCGCTGGCGCTGATCGAGGCGGTGCCGGCCGCCGTCGTGGCGTTCTCCTGGGTCATCGCCGGGTTCGGCATGGGGCTGACCATCTCCAGCGGCAGCGTGCTGCTGCTGAAGCTGTCGCGCCCCGAGGACGCGGGCCGCAACTCCGCCTCCCTCCAGGTCTCCGACGCGCTGGGCAACATCGTCTTCGTCGGTGTGGCCGGAATCCTGTTCGTCGCCTTTGGCGGGGGCGCGGTCACCACGGCTCACCCCGGCACGCACACCGGTGCTTCCACCGTCGCGCACCCGGCCGCCTTTGCCGCCGTCTTCGCCACGATGTCCCTGGTCGCGCTGGTGGGCGCGTACGTGGCGACCCGGCTGCGGCCCGCGCCGGAAGTGGAACCGGCGACCGGACCGGCGGCCGGGCCCGCACCCGGACCGGGAATGTGAGCTGAGTCGCACCCGCTCCGCCGCCCGGCCTGAATCATCCGGCGGGCGAGGCGACCCGGGTACCCTGACGCGGTTGCCGATCGCCGAGCCAGCCGACGGAGACCGTGAGTACTACCACCAGCGCCATGAACAACCAGCACCTGTCCCCGGCCTTCCCGGGACGGGCCCCCTGGGGTACCGCGAACAAGCTGCGCGCCTGGCAGCAGGGTGCGATGGACAAGTACATCGAGACCCAGCCGCGGGACTTCCTCGCGGTCGCGACCCCGGGCGCGGGAAAGACGACCTTCGCCCTCACCCTCGCTTCGTGGCTGCTGCACCACCACGTCGTGCAGCAGGTCACCGTGGTCGCGCCCACCGAGCACCTCAAGAAGCAGTGGGCGGAGGCGGCAGCCCGGCTGGGCATCAAGCTGGACCCGGAGTACAGCGCGGGGCCGCTGAGCCGCGAGTACCACGGCGTCGCCGTGACGTACGCGGGTGTGGGCGTCCGGCCGATGCTGCACCGCAACCGCGTCGAGCAGCGCAAGACGCTGGTCATCCTCGACGAGATCCACCACGCCGGTGACTCCAGGTCGTGGGGCGAGGCGTGCCAGGAGGCCTTCGAGCCGGCCACCCGGCGGCTCGCGCTGACCGGTACGCCCTTCCGGTCGGACACCAACCCGATCCCCTTCGTCACGTACGAGGAGGGGAACGACGGGATCCGGCGCAGCTCCGCGGATTACACGTACGGCTACGGCAACGCGCTGGCCGACGGCGTCGTCCGGCCCGTGATCTTCATGTCCTACAGCGGCAACATGCGCTGGCGGACCAAGGCCGGTGACGAGATCGCGGCGCGGCTGGGCGAGCCGATGACGAAGGATGCCGTCTCGCAGGCCTGGCGTACCGCGCTGGACCCGCGCGGCGAGTGGATGCCGAACGTGCTGCGCGCCGCGGACCAGCGGCTGACCGAGGTCAGGAAGTCCATCCCGGACGCCGGTGCGCTGGTCATCGCCTCCGACCAGGAGCAGGCGCGCGCGTACGCCAAGCTGATCCGGGAGATAACGGGGAACAAGGCGACGCTCGTCCTCTCCGACGACACCGGCGCCTCGCAGCGCATCGACGACTTCTCGCACTCCGAGGACCGCTGGATGGTCGCGGTCCGGATGGTGTCGGAGGGCGTCGACGTGCCGCGGCTGGCGGTCGGCGTGTACGCCACGACGATCTCGACGCCGCTGTTCTTCGCGCAGGCCGTGGGCCGTTTCGTGCGGTCCCGGCGGCGTGGCGAGACGGCGTCCGTCTTCCTCCCCACCGTCCCCATGCTGCTCGGCTTCGCCAACGAGATGGAGGTCGAGCGCGACCACGTGCTCGACAAGCCGAAGAAGGACAGCGAGGAAGACCCGTACGCCGAGTCCGAGAAGGAGATGGACGAGGCGAACAAGGAGCAGGACGAGGACACCGGCGAGCAGGAGCAGTTCTCCTTCGAGGCGCTGGAGTCCGACGCGGTCTTCGACCGGGTGCTGTACAACAGCGCCGAGTTCGGCATGCAGGCGCACGCGGGCAGCGAGGAGGAGCAGGATTACCTCGGCATCCCCGGCCTGCTGGAGCCGGACCAGGTGCAGATGCTGCTCCAGAAGCGGCAGGCCCGGCAGATCGCGCACAGCAAGAAGCGGCCGGCCGAGGAGGCCGATCTGCTGGAGCTGCCCGCCGAGCGGCGCCCCGTGGTCACGCACAAGGAACTGCTGGAGCTGCGGAAGCAGCTGAACACGCTGGTCGGCGCGTACGTCCACCAGAGCGGCAAGCCGCACGGGGTGATCCACAACGAGCTGCGCCGGGTGTGCGGCGGGCCGCCGAGCGCGGAGGCCACCGCCGGGCAGATCCGGGAGCGGATCAAGAAGGTCCAGGAGTGGGCCACGCGGATGCGCTGAGCCGCGCCGCGCGTACGCGGGTGTGAAGGGCGGTCCCCGAGCGGGGCCGCCCTCCTTCTTTTACCGGCACCGAGTGCCGTCACGCCAGGATCAATGGGGATAGAGCGGGCAGCTACGACCGGATTCTGGACGGACTCTTCCGCTGACCGGACCGGATCGCTACTGTCCCCGTCACGAACACGCCCCGTGGCAGCGCCGCCGCGGAGCGCAGCCGGTGCCAGAACCGGCGGCCTCGTCAGCGCTGCCGTGGGACCGGCAGGGCGACCTCCCCGTAGAGCCAGAGCCGCCACTCACCCGAGGAGGAGGCGTCGTGACCGCGGAGACCTCCCAGACGCTCGACCGAGGACTGCGGGTCCTCAAGCTGCTCGCCGACACCGACCACGGCCTCACCGTCACCGAGCTCTCCCACAAGCTCGGAGTGAACCGGACCGTGGTCTACCGTCTGCTGGCCACCCTGGAGCAGCACGCGCTGGTCCGCCGGGACATCGGCGGCCGGGCCAGGGTCGGCCTGGGCGTGCTGCGCCTTGGCCGGCAGGTGCACCCCTTGGTGCGCGAAGCGGCGCTGCCCGCGCTGCGCTCGCTGGCCGAGGACCTCGGCGCCACCGCCCACCTCACTCTCGTCGACGGCACCGAAGCGCTGGCCGTCGCCGTCGTCGAACCGACCTGGACGGACTATCACGTCGCCTACCGGGCCGGGTTCCGGCACCCGCTGGACCGCGGGGCCGCCGGCCGCGCCATCCTGCAGGCCCGCCAGGGACAGACGGAGGGCGACGGGCTCGCGCTGACCCACGGCGAGCTGGAGGCCGGGGCGAGCGGCGCTGCCGCACCGCTGCTCGGGGTGAGCGGCATCGAGGGCAGCGTCGGCGTGGTGCTGCTCGCCGACACCGTGCCCGAGCGGGTCGGCGCCCGGGTGGTCGCGGCGGCCAAGGAGGTCGCGGAGGCGCTGCGCTGACGTACGGAACGCCGTACGTCCCGTACGTCCCGTCCGTACGTACGGGGCCCTCTCGCGGCCGTGTACCGCGCCGCGGTGGGATCTTCGGTACGGAGGTCATCTAGGGTGGCGGGGTGTCTTCTCGCGCCCGCACCCTGGCGGTCTGCTCCGCCCTCGTCATCGCGCTCCTCGCCGTTGCCGCCTTTGTGCCGCTGCCGTTCTCGATCGCCTATCCGGGACCGGCCGCGAACGTCCTCGGCGAGCACAAGGGCGAACCGGTCATCACCGTCCACGGTGCCAAGGCCCGCAAGACCAGCGGCGAGCTGCGGATGACGGCCATCGTGGCCACCGGGCCGCAGGTCTCCGCGCATCTGCCGGAGGTGCTGAAGGCCTGGTTCCGGCGGGACGAGGCCGTGATGCCGCGCGACACGGTGTACCCGGTCGGGGACAACACCGAAGAGGTGGCGAAGCACAACGCGGCCCAGATGAAGGAGTCGCAGGACGCGGCGGTCGGCGCGGCCCTGCGCTACCTGCACCGCTCCCCGAAGGACGTGCGGGTGGACCTGAAGCTGGCGGACGTCGGCGGCCCGAGCGCCGGACTGCTCTTCACGCTCGGCATCATCGACACCATCGACGGGGACGGCGCGGGCCACGACCTGACCGGCGGCCGCTCCATCGCCGGCACCGGCACGATCACCACCGACGGGAAGGTCGGCCCGGTCGGTGGCGTGGCGCTCAAGACGCAGGCCGCGCACCGCGAGGGCGCGAAGTACTTCCTGGTGCCGAAGGACGAGTGCTCCGACGCCCGCGCCAACCTCCCCGACGACATGCGGCTGATCCCCGTCACCACGCTCTCCGGCACGGTGGACACGCTCAAGGCCCTGAACTCCGGCGGCAAGGTGCCCGGCTGCTGACCGGCGGTCGGCGGCCCGGCCGTGCCGGACCGGCCGGGCACCCCGCCACCCACCACGGGCGGCCGCTCAGTCCTTCGCCTTGATGAATCCCTCCGACACCAGCCAGTCCTTGGCGACCTCGTGCGGGTCCTCGCCGTCCACGTCGACCTTGCCGTTCAGCTCCTGCGCCACCTTGTTGTTCAGCGCCTTGGTGATCGGCGCGAGCACGTCGGCGATGGCCGGGTACTTCTTCATCGTCGGCGCGTACATCTGCGGCGCCGCGTTGTAGTTCGGGAAGAAGTGCTTGTCGTCCGTGAGCGTCTTCAGGCCCATCGCCTGGATGCGCCCGTCGGTCGTGTAGACCTCGCCGAAGGTGCAGGTGCCGCCCTTCTTGACCTGGGTGTAGATCACGCCGGCCGACATCCGCTTGATGTTCGCCGACGGGATCTTCAGGCCGTACTTCTTCACCATGCCGGGCAGGCCGTCGTTGCGGGTGGCGAACTCGTTCTCCACGCACAGGGTGACCGCGTCCGGGTTCTTCTTCAGCAGCCCGGCCAGGTCCGAGAGGTTCGAGACACCGTACTTCTTCTGGTCGGACGGCAGCAGCGCCAGCGCGTAGGTGTTGTTCAGCTCCGAGTACGGGAGCCAGACCAGGTTCTTCTTCTTGTCGGCGGCCTTCACCGCCTCCCACTGCTTGCGCTCGTCGGGGATGGGCTCGGTGTTCCCGAGGTAGGTGATCCAGCTCGTGCCGGTGTACTCGTAACTGCCGTCGGCCGTGCCGGAGGTCACCGCCTCGCGGGCGCCGATCGAGCCCTGGATGTTGGTCTTGTCCACGACCGTGGCGCCGGCCGCCTTCAGGGCCAGGCCCATGATCTGGCCGAGCACGATCTGCTCGGTGAACTCCTTGGACGTCACGGTCAGCTGCGCGCCCTTCAGCGGCTGCCCCTCATAGCCAGCGTCCTTGCCGGGCTTGACCTCGTCTGTCATCGGGCTGCCGCTGACCAGGCCGCAGCCGCCGAGCGCGAGCGCCGCGAGCAGGGTGCCGGCCGCCGCGAGTGCGGTGGTCCGGTGCGTACGCCGGTTCCCCATCAGGACGTCCCCTCCAGGCCGCGCGGCCGCAGCAGCAGTTCGGCGAGCGATGCCAGCCAGTCGACCAGCAGGGCGAGCGCCACGGTCAGTACGGAACCCAGGATCAGGACCGGCATGCGCTGGGTGACGATCCCGGCCGAGATCAGGTCGCCCAGACCCCCGCCGCCGCCGAACGTGGCGAGGGTGGCGGTGCCGACGTTCAGGACCAGTGCGTTGCGCACGCCGGCCAGGATCAGCGGTACCGCCAGCGGCAGCTCGACCTTGGTGAGCACGCCCATCGGTGACATGCCGACGCCGCGGGCCGCCTCGGTGAGGGTGGGGTCGATGGCCTGGAGTCCGGCGATGGTGTTGGCGAGTACCGGCAGCACGGCGTAGATGATCATGCCGATGATCGCGGCCCTGGGGCCCACGCCGAGCCAGATGACCAGCAGCACCAGCAGACCCAGGGCCGGGATGGCCTGGCCGAGGTTGGCCAGCGCCACCGCCGCCGGGGTCGCCTTCCGCAGCTTCGCCCGGGTCAGCGCGATGCCCAGCGGGATCGCGATGATCAGTACGAAGAAGGTGGAGACCGCGGTGAGGTAGATGTGCTGGCGCAACGCCATCCACACCTTGCCGTCGTCGACCGCCTGGTGCGCGATCGAGTCCAGGTGCGCGCCGCGGAACCACAGCCAGGTGGTGAGCAGCGCCACGATCAGCACGCACGGCAGGAAGGTGGCCTTCTGCCAGGTGATCCGGCGCGGCGGGCGCGCCGGCGGAGCCGGCGGCTCCTCCTCGCGTTCGCCGCCGCGCACCTCGTCGCGGAAGGCCAGCCCCATGACCTCGTGCTCGCCCGGCGGCCGGCCGTCCCGCCGGTTCTCCTCGCGCGGGCTCATGCCGAGGCCCCGTGGGCGTCGGTGCCCTCCTGCTCCCGGCGGGTCTGCTGGTGGCGCTGCTCCTCCAGCTCGTGCCGGTGCTCGATGGCGTCCATCCGGTCCGCCTCCAGCAGCTCGTGCACGTTGTTCATCAGCGTCTCCACGTCGACGACGCCGGTGTACTCGCCGCGCCGCCCGGTGACCGCGACGCGGCCGGCGTTGTCGGTGAGCACGGCCTCCAGCGCGTCCCGCAGGGTGGCGTCCCGGGTGACCGTGTCGTGCACGAGCGTGCCGGCCCGGGCGAGCGAGCCCTTGGCGAGGGTGACGTCGCCGCGGCGCAGCCACTTGTACGGCCGGTTGTGCCGGTCCAGCAGCAGCAGTTCCTTGTTGGCGCCCTCGCGCAGCTTGTCGAAGATGGACTGCAGCGGGTCCTCGATGGTGGCGGTGGGGAAGTCGACGACCTCCACGTCGCGGACGCGCGTGAGGTTCAGGCGCTTCAGGGCGGCGCCCGCGCCGACGAAGCCGGAGACGAAGTCGTCGGTGGGGTTGGTGAGGATGGCCTCGGGGGTGTCGAACTGGGCGATGTGCGAGCGTTCGCGCAGGACGGCGATGCGGTCGCCGAGCTTGATGGCCTCGTCGAAGTCGTGGGTGACGAAGACGATCGTCTTGTGCAGCTCGTGCTGGAGCCGGATCAGCTCGTCCTGGAGGTGGTCGCGGGTGATCGGGTCGACCGCGCCGAACGGTTCGTCCATCAGGAGTACCGGGGGGTCGGCGGCGAGCGCGCGGGCCACGCCGACGCGCTGCTGCTGGCCGCCGGAGAGCTGGCGGGGGTAGCGGTCGTGGAACTCGCGCGGGTCCAGGCCGACCAGGTCCAGCATCTCCTCGACCCGGCTCTTGATCTTCGTCCGGGACCAGCCGGTCATCTTCGGCACCAGGGCGATGTTCTGGGCCACCGTCATGTGCGGGAAGAGTCCGGAGGACTGGATCGCGTACCCGACCTTGCGGCGCAGCCGGACCGGGTCCATGTCGGTGACGTCCTCGTCGCCGATCCTGATGCGGCCCGAGGTGGGCTCGATCAGCCGGTTGATCATCTTCAGGGTGGTGGACTTGCCGCACCCGGACGGCCCGACGAGGATCACGATTTCGCCGGCCTTGATGTCCATGGTGACGTTGTCCACCGCCGGGACCGCGCCGCTCGAGTAGCGCTTGGTGAGGTTCTCCAGCTGAATGGCGGCGCCCGTGGTGGTCTGCTCAGGCACGGATCCCCCTGGGGATGGTCAGGCGTCCGATGAGTACGTACGCGGCGTCGAAGAGGAGCGCGAGGATCACGATGCCGAGGGTCCCCGCGAGGACCTGGTTCAGCGCGTTGGCGCTGCCCAGGGAGGCGATGCCGCGGAAGATCTCGTTGCCCAGGCCGGGGCCCGAGGCGAACGCGGCGATCGCGGCGATGCCCATGAGCATCTGGGTGGCGACCCGGATGCCGGTCAGGATCGGCGGCCAGGCGAGCGGCAGTTCGACCTTGAGCAGCCGGGCGACCCGGGACATCCCGATGCCCTTCGCCGCGTCGACCAGCGTGGGGTCCACCCCGCGCAGGCCGACGACGGCGTTCCGGACGATCGGCAGCAGCCCGTAGAGCGTGAGGGCGACGACCGTCGGCGCGACGCCCAGGCCGACGATGGGGATGAGCAGGCCGATCATGGCCAGCGAGGGGACGGTCAGGATCGTGGCCGTCGCGGTGGTGGCGAGGTTGCCCATCCACTCGCTGCGATAGGTGAGGACGCCGACGAGCACCCCGATGAGGGTGGCGAGAACCATGCACTGAAACACCGCACTGGCGTGCTGATACGTGTCGATCAGCAGCTGGGTGTGCCGGCCTGCGACGTACTCCCAGAAGCTCACTCGGGGTCTCCTCGTTCAGTCCCCCGACGCCTGTTGCACCAGGGGGATGATGCGCAGGCGGACCGGATTCTCCATGACAATCGCAGTCGAAGCCCGCATGATGCCATCAAAGCCGACAACCCGGTCGATGACACGTTGCAGATCGGCGTTGGAACGTGCAACCAATCTGCAGAGCATGTCCCCATGTCCCGTCGTTGTATGCAGCTCAAGCACCTCAGGGACGGTTGCCAAATGATTACGAACGTCGGCGCCTTGGCCCTGTTTGATCTCAAGCGTGGCGAAAGCGGTCACCGGATATCCGAGCGCCGCCGGATCCACGTCGGGGCCGAATCCCCGGATCACTCCATTCGACTGAAGGCGGTCCAGTCGCGCCTGCACCGTGCCGCGCGCCACGCCCAGCCGGCGGGACGCCTCCAGCACGCCGATACGCGGTTCCGCCGCGAGCAGTTCGATGAGCCGCCCGTCCAGCCGGTCGATCGCCATGTGCCGCCTCTCCATGGGTCTGACGGTGGTCATGATGTACAGATCGCCCGACGATACCCGCGAGTCGCTGGCCATGTTGTCCAGTCGAAACGCAAACTGTTGCGCACCTTGTGGTTCGGAGAGAGCCTGCCGCCATGACTGAGACCATCGATCATTCACCCGGTACGGCAGCGCAGGCGGACCCCTTCCCGGTGAAGGGGATGGACGCCGTCGTCTTCGCCGTCGGCAACGCCAAGCAGGCCGCGCACTACTACGCCACCGCCTTCGGCATGAAGCGGGTCGCCTATGCGGGTCCGGAGAACGGCAGCCGGGAGACCGCCTCCTACGTGCTGGAGTCCGGCGGTGCCCGCTTCGTCTTCACCTCCGTCATCAAGCCGTCGACCGAGTGGGGCCGCTTCCTCGCCGACCACGTGGCCGAGCACGGTGACGGCGTGATCGACCTGGCCATCGAGGTCCCCGACGCCCGCGCCGCGTACGCCTACGCGGTCGAGCACGGCGCGCGCGGCATCGAGGAGCCGTACGAGGCCAAGGACGAGCACGGCACGGTCGTGCGCGCGGTCATCGCGACGTACGGCAAGACCCGGCACACCCTGGTCGAGCGGTCCGGTTACGACGGCCCGTACCTGCCGGGCTTCGTCGCGGCCGACCCCATCGTCGAGCCCCCGGCGAAACGGTTCTTCCAGGCGATCGACCACTGCGTCGGCAACGTCGAGCTCGGGAAGATGAACGAGTGGGTGGCCTTCTACAACAAGGTCATGGGCTTCACGAACATGAAGGAGTTCGTCGGTGACGACATCGCCACCGAGTACTCCGCGCTGATGTCCAAGGTCGTCGCGGACGGCACCCGCAAGGTGAAGTTCCCGATCAACGAGCCCGCGATCGCGAAGAAGAAGTCGCAGATCGACGAGTACCTGGAGTTCTACGGCGGCGCCGGCGTCCAGCACATCGCGCTCGCCACCAACGACATCGTCGCCACGGTGCGCTCGATGCGCGCGGCCGGCGTGGAGTTCCTGGACACCCCCGACTCGTACTACGACACGCTCGGCGACTGGGCGGGCGAGACCCGGGTCCCGGTGGAGACGCTGCGCGAGCTGAAGATCCTCGTCGACCGCGACGAGGACGGCTACCTGCTGCAGATCTTCACCAAGCCGGCCCAGGACCGCCCGACCGTCTTCTTCGAGATGATCGAGCGGCACGGCTCGCTCGGCTTCGGAAAGGGCAACTTCAAGGCCCTCTTCGAGGCGATCGAGCGCGAACAGGAGAAGCGCGGGAATCTGTAACCGCCCAGCCGGGCCCGGGTGTTCCGCCCGGGCCCGGCGGAACGTGTCGCACGGCGGAAAGTCACTTCCACAATCTTCCGTGTATGCAAGATAGATGCAAGGCTGACGCCATGGATCTCATCGCACAGCTGCGCGCCGGACTTCCCGAAGAGGCGGTCCTCACCGATCCCGACGTCACCGGTTCCTACGCCAACGACATGGCCAGCTTCTGCGAAGCCGGCACCCCTGCCGTCGTCGTCCTGCCGCGCACCGTCGAGCAGGTCCAGCACGTCATGCGCACCGCCACCGAGCTGCGCGTCCCCGTCGTACCGCAGGGCTCCCGCACCGGCCTTTCGGGCGCCGCCAACGCCTCCGACGGCTGCATCGTCCTCTCGCTCACCAAGATGGACCGCATCCTGGAGATCAACCCCGTCGACCGGATCGCGGTCGTCGAGCCCGGCGTCATCAACGCCACCCTCTCCCGGGCCGTGAACGAGCACGGCCTGTACTACCCGCCGGACCCCTCCAGCTGGGAGATGTGCTCCATCGGCGGCAACATCGGCACCGCGTCCGGCGGCCTGTGCTGCGTGAAGTACGGCGTCACCGCCGAGTACGTGCTCGGCCTGGACGTGGTGCTCGCCGACGGCCGGCTGCTGCAGACCGGCCGGCGCACCGCCAAGGGCGTCGCCGGCTACGACCTCACCCGGCTCTTCGTCGGCTCCGAGGGCAGCCTCGGCATCGTCGTGCGCGCCGTCCTCGGACTGCGGCCCGAGCCGCCGCAGCAGCTCGCGCTGGCAGCGGAGTTCCCCTCCACGGACGCCGCGTGCGCGGCCGTCTGCGAGATCATGGCCCGTGGCCACGCCCCCTCGCTGCTGGAGCTGATGGACCGTACGAGCATCCGCGCGGTCAACGCCATGGCCAACATGGGCCTCCCGGACTCCACCGAGGCGCTGCTGCTCGCCGCCTTCGACAGCCCGGACCCGTCCGCCGAACTGGCCGCCGTCGGCGCCATCTGCGAGGCGGCGGGCGCCACCGAGGTCGTCCCCGCCGAGACCGCCGCCGAGTCGGACCTGCTGCTGCAGGCCCGCCGGCTCACCCTCACCGCCCTCGAAGCGGTGAAGACGGCCACGATGATCGACGACGTGTGCGTACCCCGCTCCAAGCTCGCCGACCTGCTCAACGGCTGCGCCGCCATCGCCGAGAAGTACGACCTCACCATCGGCGTGTGCGCGCACGCGGGCGACGGCAACACCCACCCCACCGTCTGCTTCGACGCCGCCGACCCCGACGAGTCCCGGCGCGCCCGCGAGTCCTTCGACGAGATCATGGGCCTCGGCCTGGAGCTGGGCGGCACGATCACCGGCGAACACGGCGTCGGCATACTGAAGAAGGAGTGGCTGGCACGCGAACTGGGCCCGGTCTCCCTGGAGATGCACCAGGGCATCAAGCAGGTCTTCGACCCGCACGGCCTGCTGAACCCGGGAAAGGTCTTCTGACCGGCCCGCGCCGGGGCCCGGTGTCAGTGCCGGGACGTACAGTCCAGACATGAATGACGTACTGACGTGGGTGGCGCTGGTCCTCGCCCTCCTCCTGCTGGTCAACTCCTTCTCCGACATGCGCGCCAAGCGGCTGGAGCGCCGCCTGCGGGAGACCGAGCACCGCCTGGACCTCCTCCTCGCGCACCACGGCATCGTGGACGACCGCCCCGAGCTGGCCGAGATCGACGATCTGCTCCGCCGCGACCGCAAGGTCGAGGCGATCAAGCGGTACCGGCAGCTGACGGGGGCCGGCCTGGTGGAGGCCAAGGAGGCGGTCGAGGCGCGCATACGCTGACCGGCGCTCGCCTGGCCATGGCGCGCTCACGGGCGGAGGATGGGCGCGACGACCGTCCACCGCCGGATCAGCCGGACGCAGGGAGCGAGAGCGCCGATGGCACCCACCGCAGAGCCCGCAGCGAAGAGCAGGGAGTACGACGTCGTGGTGCTGGGCGCGGGCCCGGTCGGCGAGAACGTCGCCGACCGCGCGCACGCACTCGGGCTGAGCGCCGTGATCGTGGAGAGCGAACTGGTCGGCGGGGAGTGCTCGTACTGGGCCTGCATGCCGTCCAAGGCGCTGTTGCGCCCGGTCACCGCGCGCGCTGACGCCCGCCGGGTCCCCGGGGTGCCCGAGGCCGCGGGCGGACCGCTCGACGCCCGCGCCGTGTTCGCCCACCGCGACGCCTTCACCTCGCACTGGAAGGACGACGGCCAGGTCGAGTGGCTGGACTCGGCCGGCATCGACCTCGTACGCGGCAAGGGCCGGCTGGCGGGGCCCAAGCGGGTGATCGTCGACGGCGGCACCGAGCTGATCGCCCGGCACGCCGTCGCGGTCTGCACGGGCAGCCGGGCGGCGCTCCCCGGCCTGCCGGGCCTGGACACGGCCAAGCCCTGGACCAGCCGGGAGGCGACCAGCGCGCAGAAGGTGCCGGGGCGGCTCGCGGTGGTCGGCGGCGGCGTGGTCGCCGTGGAGATGGCGACCGCCTTCCAGGCGCTCGGCTCCCGGGTCACGATGCTCGTACGGGGCGGGTCGCTGCTGGCCCGGATGGAGCCGTTCGCCGGCGAGCTGGTCGCCGAAGCGCTGGGCGAGGCCGGCGCCGACCTCCGCTGGCACACCTCCGTCGAGAAGGCGCACCGCCCGGACCCGGACGGCCCCGTCACCCTCACCCTGGGCGGCGGTGAGCGGATCGAGGCCGACGAGGTGCTCTTCGCCACCGGACGCGCGCCGCGCACCGACGACCTGGGACTGGAGACCGTGGGCCTGGAGCCGGGCAGCTGGCTGGACGTGGACGACAGCTGCCGGGTCACGGGCGTCGACGGGGACTGGCTGTACGCGGTCGGCGACGTCAACCACCGGGCGCTCCTGACTCACCAGGGCAAGTACCAGGCCCGGATCGCGGGCGCCGCCATCGCGGCCCGCGCCCAGGGCACACCCGGCCCGGACACCGGCCGCTGGGGCGCGCACGCCGCGACCGCCGACACCGCCGCCGTCCCGCAGGTCGTCTTCACCGACCCGGAGGCGGCCTCGGTCGGGCTGACCGCGGAGGAGGCCGGACGCGCGGGGCACCGCGTCCGCAGCGTCGACGTCGACCTGGGCGGCGTGGCGGGCGCGAGCCTGTACGCCGACGGCTACCGCGGCCGCGCCCGGATGGTCGTCGACCTGGACCGCGAGGTGCTGCTCGGCGTGACGTTCGTCGGCCCGGGCGTCGGCGAGCTGCTCCATTCGGCGACCGTCGCCGTGGCCGGTGAGGTGCCGCTGTCCCGCCTGTGGCACGCCGTGCCCGCGTACCCGACGATCAGCGAGGTGTGGCTGCGGCTGCTGGAGACCTACCGGGGCTGAGCCGCCGACCGGCCTGCCGTACGGCCCCCATGGGCTGGGCGTATGAGCGACGACAGCGGGGATTCCGGGGACTCCGGCGACCACGGAAACAGCGGTCGGTAGCGGGGCGGTTCACTGCCCGACCTGCGACTGCTCGGGCGGGTCTGGCGCCGGGAGACCGCGGTGATCCTCCTGGCGCCGGTGGTGCTCGCCGCCCTCGCGTCCTGACCGGCGCGTCCCTGCCGGGGCGCGGCCGTGCGGGGCCGGGTGGCCCCGCGGCTCAGTCGAGTTCCGGGTCGCCGGTCATGACGGCGGCCAGCCGCAGATGGGGGGCGGCCTCGTCGGGCCGCCCCTGGCGCTGGAGAGTACGGCCCAGCATCAGCCGGGCGTAGCTCTCGACCGGGTCCCGCTCCAGGACCGCGCGCAGCTCCGTCTCCGCGCGCCAGAGCTGCGCGGAGTGGTAGTAGGCGCGGGCCAGCAGCAGCCGCGGCGCGACCTGCTCGGGTACCTCGGCGACGAGGCCTTCGAGGATGTGTGCCGCGGTGGTGTAGTCCTTGGCGTCGAAGAAGAGCCCCGCACGGTCCCAGCGCTCGGCGGGGGAGCCGTGCGTGTAGTACGTCTCGGTCATGGTCTCGGCAACACCCCGAGATGGTTGAACATTCCACCAAGGTCGGCGGGGTGCCGTCCGCCCTAGGCGCCGCTCTCCGGCGACTCGTCCGACGGCCAGGTGTCCAGCAGCCACAGATCGTCGCGCGCGGCCGGCGCCAGCAGCTCCCTCAGCCCTTTGTCGATCCCCAGGTGCTCCTCCTCGGTGCCCGGCGGCACCAGCCGCAGCGTGCGCTCCAGCCACGCCGACACCGCGGTGGCCGGCGCCTCCAGCAGCGCGTCCCCGTCCGGGGAGCTCAGCGCCATGCAGACCAGGCTGCGCCCCTCGACCTTGGTCGGCCACACCCGCACGTCACCGTGCCCGCACGGCCGGAACACCCCCTCCACCAGCAACTCGCGGGCGAACGTCCAGTTGACGGGGGCGTCGGATCCGATGTGGAAGGCGACGTGTACGGCGTAGGGGTCGTCGGTCCGGTAGGTGAGCCGGGCGGGCACCGCGACGCTGCGCTCCGGCGACAGCACCAGACCCAGTTCCAGCTCTCGTTCCACCACGGTGTGCATGAGTCACGCCTCTCTACGTTCCGGTGCGGGCACCCCGTGAACAACCGCCCGCACAGGGATAGAGGCAGTGACTCCCGGACCATTACGCGACTTCGTACAACTTTTTTCGCACCCCTCTTCCGAGGGGTCAGGACCCGGGACATACCCGACGACCACCCCCCGTCTGATAGATGTGGACGCTGCGTTGCGGCAGACTGCACTAGCCCCACCCCGCCCCAGCAGGCCGAGCACAGATACGGGATTTTGGACATGAGCGCGCCTTTGTCAGGATCCGCCGGCGACAGCCCCGCCCCCGGCTACTACCCGGATCCGTCCATCCCCGGCTACATCCGGTACTGGAACGGCGCCTCGTGGGTGCCCGGCACCAGCCGGCCGGCGCCCGCCGAGGGCGAGGCGATGCCGTCCCCGCCGCCCGGCGCCGCCACCGCGCCGTCCGCCGCCCAGTCCCCCGCCGCCGAGGAGACCGGCCCGGTCTTCTTCGACGAGGAGGAGGACTCCGGGCAGGTCGACGGCGAGGCCGAGGGCGACGCCCTCGTGGTGCGTGAGCGCGGCGAGGTGGACGGGGCGTCCGCCGACTGGGACGACCCGCGCCGGCTGCACGGCAACAGCCCCGGATCGGGCGCCTCGTGGCAGGCCGACTCCGCCCACCAGAGCGGCTTCGGCGGCGAGCAGGACCGCCGGGTCTCCTGGGGCTCGGTCCCGCCGCAGCGCGAGGGCGCGGCACCGGGCGCGCCCGGTGAGGCGCAGCCGTGGGGCGACGGCGCCCCGGCAGGAGCGCAGGAAGGTTCCGATGCCGCCCCCGCCGCGCAGGGCGAGCGTACGGACGCCGCGCCCGCCACCGGCGAGCCGCCGGCCGTCGAGGCCGCGCAGCCCGCCGTCCCGGCCGAGGGCACCATGGCCTTCCGCGCCCTGCGCCCCGGCGGCACCGCGGGGGAGCAGCCGGCAGCGGCGGCCCGGGGCACGGGCCGGGCCGACGGCACGATGGCGATCCGGCTGGACCGCGGCGACGCCCGCCCCGCGACCGGCTCCCCGGCCGCGCAGGCCCCCGCCGCGCAGCCTCCGGCCGCACAGCAGTCCCAGCCGTCGGCGCCCGCCTACGGCTACCCCCCGCAGAGCACCCCCGCCGTCCCCGGCCAGGGCGGTTACGGCTACCCGCAGCAGGCCGGCCCCGCGGCGCCGGGCCCGCAGCAGCAGAGCGGCTACGGCTACCCGCAGGCCGGCCCCGCCGCGTCGCAGCAGAGCGGATACGGCTACCCCCAGCAGTCGGGCCCCGCGGCTGCCCCGCAGTCCGGCCCGTCGGCCCCGCAGCAGTCGGGCGCGCCCGAGAGCGTCATCCCCTGGAAGCCGCCGGCCGACAACCCCTTCGCACAGTCCGCGCAGGAGGGGCGGCCCGCCCCGCTCGGCCGCCGGGTCGCCGCCCGGCTGATCGACACGGTTGTGCTGGGCGCGCTGCTCGCCGGGGTCGCCGTACCGCTGTGGGGCATGGCGGCCGACCACATCGACGCCAAGGTCGAGGCGGCCAAGCAGTCCGGCGTGCAGACCACCGTCTACCTCCTCGACGGCACCACCGGTGGCTACCTCGCCATCGTGATCGCCGTGCTGCTGGTCGTCGGCCTGCTCTACGAGGCGCTGCCCACCGCCAAGTGGGGGCACACGCTGGGCAAGAAGCTCTGCGGCCTGCGGGTGCTGGACATCGAGGCGCACGACACCCCGGAGCTCGCCTCGGCGATCAAGCGCTGGCTGGTGTACGGCGTGCTCGGCGTGCTGGCCATCGGCGTGGTCAACGCCCTGTGGTGCCTGGTCGACCGCCCCTGGCGGCAGTGCTGGCACGACAAGACGGCCCGGACGTTCGTGGCCGAGGGCTGACCCTTTCCGAGGGCTGATCCCTTGCGAGGCCCGGCCTCTTCCGGGGTGGCCACGGGCCGGTGCGTGAGCCGGGGCGTGCATGCGCGCCCCGGAGTGCCGCAACACGCCCGCGCACGCTGCGCGCACCTCTCGGGCGCGTCGCACTTCCCCCGAACGGCGCACGCCGGATGCGGCGCCCGGTGGTACGCGGTCGACTCGGGCCATGAGTACCGACCAGCCGAGGCCCGGATCCGGCGAGCCGCCGGAAGACGACCCGTTCCTCAAGAAGCCGCAGCACCCGCAGGAGCCGGGCGGCGACCCGTACGGCGGCGCGCCCCAGGGCCCCGCAGCGGGCGGCCCGTACGGCGGTGGCGGCCCTCCGCCCGGAGGCGGTCCCTACGGCCCTCCGCCCGGAGGCGGTCCCTACGGTGGCCCGCCCGGTGGCGGCCCGTACGGCGGTGCCCCCTACGGCGGTGGCGATCCCTACGGCGCCCCCGATCCGCTCGCCGGGATGCCGCCGCTCGCGGGCCGCGGCCGGCGGCTGGTGGCGCGGATCATCGACGCCATCATCATCGGGGTGCCGGTCGGCCTGATCATGTGGTTCCTCGTGGGCGGGGTGGACTACACCGCGACGAGTGCCGGCGACAGCGGCAAGCAGACGCTGGTCTCCGGCGTCACGATGCTGGCCTACCTGGTCTACGAGGGCGTCATGCTCACCACCCGCGGCCAGACCGTCGGGAAGATGGCCATGAAGATCAGGGTGGCGATGCTGGAGAACGGGGCGATCCCCACGCCCCGGGCGGGCTGGGTACGGGCCGCCGTCTACACCCTGCCCGAGATCATTCCCTGCTGCGGCACGATCTTCTGGCTGCTCAACGTCCTGTGGTGCACCTGGGACAAGCCGTACCAGCAGTGCCTGCACGACAAGGCGGCCCGCACGGTGGTGGTCTCCACCGGCTGACCGCCCTCGCGTCCTACCGGGAGTGTTCGCCGACCCGTGCCTCCGCAGGCCGGGTCGGCGACGTACGCCGTCCCACGAAGCCTTCGGGCCGCACCTGTGGGGCGGCGGCGCGCGTCCGGCGGGCCCGCACCGAGCGCGGCAGCGGTGCCGTGACCGCGACGAGGAGCCCGAGCCCGAGCCCGGCGATGGCGATGACCGCGGCCCCGATGCCCGTCCTGGTCTGCGAGAGCAGCAGCATGGCGAGGGTGGAGAGCACGACGGTGGCCGAACCGTAGGCGAGCTGTGCGGCAGTCGGTCGAGGCATGGCGGGTCCGTCCTCGGAAGCATCAGGGGTGTGAGTCGACTTGGCGCGCCGTCAAAAGACTCTACGGTCCTTACTGCCCGAGCGGAACGTCCGGTAAGCGTGAGTTGACCCACGGGTCCGGTGCACAGGGGGCGCACCGATTCATGTCTCCGGTCAACACCCCCGGACGACGCGCCCGTTGGGGCGCCCCGGAGGGCGCTGAGCGTCCGATACCCGTACGTGGCAAGCCGAGTAACGTACTTCGCTGACGTGCTCAAATCAAGGTCTGTCTTTTCCCCCGGCGTTCCGGTCAAATGCCTCCAACGACCGTTCGTTCTAGGGGAGGACAGCGCACGTGAGATCCCAGAGATTGCTGTTCAGATCGGCCGCCCTGGCCACGGCAACCGCCGCGATCGGGGCGGCCGTTTTCGCGTCCGGGGCCGCGCAGGCCGACGGCCGCGGCGCGGCGGGGAGCGCGCCGAACGACCCGGCGCCCGCGGAACGGACGGTGGAGCACGACCTGAAGGGCCCGTTCAGCGAGCGGCAGGCGGCGCAGCGCGAAGAGGCCCTCCGCCAGGTCATATCCGGCGACGCCGAGGCGACGAAGCGCGGCGGCTCGAAGGTCGTGAAGCTGGACAAGGGCAAGTACGTCGAACTGGCCCGGGAGAAGACCGACAAGATCTTCACGATCCTGGTGGAGTTCGGCGACAAGGTCGACGACACGACCATGTACGACCCGGACGGCGACGGCCCCAAGCCGCCGGTGAAGAAGTACGGCGGCGACGCAGGCCCCGCGCACAACACGATATCCGAGCCGGACCGTGCGACGGACAACAGCACGGACTGGCAGAAGGACTTCAACCAGCAGCACTACCAGGACCTCTACTTCTCGCACGACAAGAAGAAGGAGTCCCTGGCGAAGTACTACGAGAAGCAGTCCTCGGGCCGCTACTCGGTCCAGGGCGAGGTCTCCGACTGGGTCAAGGTCGACTGGAACGAGGCCCGTTACGGGTCCAACTACTGCGGCCAGACCAACTGCTCAAACGCCTGGGACCTGATCCGCGACGGCGTGAACCGGTGGGCGAAGGACCAGAAGGCGGCCGGCCGCACCGACGCGCAGATCAAGGCGGACCTGGCGCAGTACGACCAGTGGGACCGCTACGACTACGACGGCGACGGCAACTTCAACGAGCCGGACGGCTACATCGACCACTTCCAGATCGTGCACGCCGGTGAGGACGAGTCCGCCGGCGGCGGGGCGCAGGGCACCGACGCGATCTGGGCGCACCGCTGGTACGCCTACGGCACCGACGCCGGCCGCACCGGCCCCGGCGAGAACCGTGCCGGCGGCACGCAGATCGGCTCCACCGGCATCTGGGTCGGCGACTACACCATGCAGCCGGAGAACGGCGGCCTCGGCGTCTTCGCGCACGAGTACGGCCATGACCTGGGCCTGCCGGACGAGTACGACACCGGCGGCACCGGCGAGTCCTCCGTCGACTTCTGGTCCCTGATGTCCTCCGGCTCCTGGCTCGGCGAGGGCAAGGACTCCATCGGCGACCTGCCCGGCGACATGAGCGCCTGGGACAAGCTCCAGCTGGGCTGGCTCAACTACGACACCGCGCGCGCCGCGACGAAGTCCTGGCACAAGCTGGGCGTCGCCGAGTACAACACCAAGCACAAGCAGGCGCTCGTCGTCGAGCTGCCGAAGAAGGCCGTCACCACCTCGGTCGTGAAGCCTGCCGAGGGCGCCAAGCAGTGGTGGAGCGGCATGGGTGACGACCTGAAGAACACCCTCACCCGGTCCGTCGACCTCACCGGCAGGACCAAGGCGGCCCTGAACCTCAAGGGCTGGTGGGACATCGAGGCGGAGTACGACTACCTGTACGCCGAGGTCTCCACGGACGGCGGCGCCAACTGGACCCCGCTGGACGGCACCGCGAACGGCCGGGCCATCCCGCGCGACGCCGGTGACAAGCCCGCGCTGACCGGCACCGTCGAGGCCTACCAGGACCTCGTCTACCCGCTGGACGCGTATGCGGGCAAGAAGGTCGACCTGCGGTTCCGCTACCAGACCGACGGCGGCGTGGCCCAGAAGGGCTTCGCGGCCGACGCGCTGAGCATCGTGGCCGACGGCACGCCGCTCTTCACCGACGGCGCCGAGGGCGACGACGCGGGCTGGACCGCCAAGGGCTTCTCGCGCATCGGCGAGTCCTTCACCAAGGACTACCCGCAGTACTACCTCGCCGAGAACCGCCAGTACGTCTCGTACGACAAGACCCTGAAGACCGGCCCGTACAACTTCGGCTTCGCCTCCACCCGGCCGAACTGGGTCGAGCACTTCCCCTTCCAGAACGGCGTGCTGATCTGGCTGTGGGACACCTCGCAGACGGACAACAACGTCGGTGAGCACCCGGGCGCCGGCCAGATCCTCCCCGTCGACGCGCACCCGAAGGCCACGAAGTGGGCGGACGGCAAGATCATGCGCAACCGCTTCCAGACCTACGACTCGACCTTCACCGCGGCCCGCACCGACGCGATCACGCTGCACAAGGACGGCAAGGCGGTGCGGATCCCGTCGCAGAAGGGCGTCACCCTCTTCGACGACCGTTACGGGGTCTACTACGACAAGATGAACCCGACCGGTGGTGTGATCGTTCCTGACACCAACACCCGGATCAAGATCTCCAAGGAGGCCAAGGACGGCTCCACGGTGATCGTCGAGGTCGGGCGCGCGGCGAAGAAGTAAGTAAAGCCGCAGGTCACAGACGTATCGGCCGCCACCCCCTAGCGGGCGGCGGCCGATCGCGTTTAGATGCCTCCTGTGGCCCTCTTGCTGACACGCAGTCTCACGAGGGGATCCCGACGCATGCCCCGACCCGGCCTGCGCCGGCCGCACGACCATGCACCGACCGCTGCACCGACCATGCACGGGGGACATATGACCCTGACCGGATCCGGCTTCACCAGGCTTCCCGGAGGAAGCGTGGTGGTGGCCCTCTCGCTGCCCAGACCGGGCGGCAGCGGCCACCGCGTACGCGTCCTCGTCCACGCCGCGAACCGCCCGCGCGCCCTGACCAGGCTGCGCAACCTCGGCCTGCGCGCCGTCTACCTCCGCGGCAACACCGAGCCGCCCACACCGGACGAGGTCACGGCCGTCCTGCACCACCCCGACGGCCTGGTCTGGCGCGCCGCGCCGGAGGACGACACGGAGTCCTGGCACCCGATACGGGCACTGCTGCGCCCGGCCGTCCCGGAGCCGCTCGGCCCCCGCTGACGCGCCCCGGAGGGCGCTCCTCAGCCCCCGCTGACCACCGGCTTGCCGGTCAGCTCGGCGCCGGCCTCGCGCAGCTCGGCCACCGCCGCCTCCGTCGTGTGCGGGGCCACCCCGGCCGTCAGGTCCAGCAGGACCCTGGTCCGGAACCCCTCGCGTACGGCGTCCAGCGCCGTGGCCCGCACGCAGTGGTCCGTGGCGATGCCGACCACGTCGACCTCGGTCACGTCGTGCGCGCGCAGCCAGTCCGCCGTCGAGGTGCCGTTCTCGTCCACCCCCTCGAAGCCGCTGTACGCCGCGGCGTACTCGCCCTTGGAGAAGACCGCGTCGATCGCGCCCGAAACGATGGCCGGCGCGAAATTGGGGTGGAAGCCGCTGCCCTCGGTCCCGGCGACGCAGTGCACCGGCCAGCTGTGCTCGTAGTCCGGCCGGGTGGAGAAGTGGTCCCCGGGGTCGATGTGGTGGTCGCGGGTGGCCACCACGTACTGGTAGCCGCCGCCCGCGGCCTCGCCCACCAGATCCGTGATGGCTGCGGCGATGTCCGAGCCGCCGGCCACCGCGAGGCTGCCGCCCTCACAGAAGTCGTTCTGTACGTCCACGACGATCAATGCCCGGTGCATGGTGCGGCCTTCCGGATGGGAAATGGGGGGACGGGGTGGCGGCTGTGGAAATTGTGGGGGCTACGGCACACGCCGATGTGACCGAGGGTAGCCACTGACCCGAGGTTCCGGGAGTGGGCGCTGTACGGCGGTTCGCGACACACCGGCAGGCCAGAGGCGCAGAGCGGGGCAGCGATGCGCCCCGCCGCGCCCCGGCCGCCGGTCGGCCGGTTCCCGGGATCCTGTGTACCGAGGTACCCGGGAAGGCTGCCTCAGACATACTCCGTCGGCAGCACGGCCTCACCGCGCGACAGCTGCATCGCCGACATCGGCAGGCCGGCGAGGGCCGCGAGGTGCCGGTCGCGCGCGACGTCCAGCGGCTCGCGGGCGATCACCTCGCCGCCGCGCACCAGCGGCACCTGGAGCTGCCGGTCGGCCAGCTCGGCGGGGACCGGCCCGGTGCCGACGACCTCGGCCTCCGCCACGCCGTGCTCGTCCCGGCGCCGCGCGGACCACTTGCGGCCCCCCTGCGAGGCCTTGCCGCCCATGGACTTCTTCGCGACCGGCCGCAGCGGCGCGTCGGCGCCGTCGCTGTCGGCGCGCGCGACCAGTTTGTAGACCATCGAGCAGGTGGGGTGCCCGCTGCCGGTGACCAGCTGGGTGCCGACGCCGTACGCGTCCACGGGGGCCGCGGCCAGCGAGGCGATGGCGTACTCGTCCAGGTCGCTGGTGACCACGATCCGGGTGTCCGTGGCGCCCAGCTCGTCCAGCTGCTCGCGCACCCGGTGGGCGAGGAGCAGCAGGTCGCCGGAGTCGATGCGGACGGCGCCCAGGCCGGGCCCGGCCACCTCGACGGCGGTGCGGACCGCCTCGGCGACGTCGTACGTGTCCACCAGCAGAGTCGTTCCTGCACCCAGGCTGTCGACCTGTGCGGTGAACGCGTCCCGCTCGCTGTCGTGCAGCAGAGTGAAGGAGTGGGCGCTGGTACCGGCCGTCGGGATGTTGTACCGGAAGCCGGCCGCGAGGTCGGAGGTGGTGTGGAAGCCGCCCACGTACGCGGCCCGGGAGGCGGCCACCGCGGCCAGCTCGTGGGTGCGCCGGGCGCCCATCTCGATCAGCGGGCGTCCGCCGGCCGCGACCGACATCCGGGACGCGGCGGCGGCCACCGCGGAGTCGTGGTTGAGGATCGAGAGGATCACCGTCTCCAGCAGCACGGCCTCGGCGAAGGTGCCCTCGACGCGCAGGATCGGCGAGCCGGGGAAGTAGACCTCGCCCTCGGGGTAGCCCCAGATGTCGCCGCGGAAGCGGAAGCCGGCGAGCCATCGGCGGGTCTCGTCGTCGAGGATGCCGCGGTCGGCGAGGAAGTCCAGGATGGTCGCATCGAAGCGGAAGTTCTCCACGGCGTCCAGCACCCGGCCCGTGCCGGCCACGACGCCGTAGCGGCGGCCCTCGGGCAGCCGCCGGGTGAAGACCTCGAAGACCGAGCGGCGGTCGGCGGTCCCGGACCGCAGCGCGGCCTGCAGCATGGTGAGTTCGTACTGGTCGGTGAAGAGCGCAGTCGACGGCACGGCCACCGGCAACCCCAGATCGGCAACGTTCACTTCCGCTTACCTCGCAATTCGACGTCCCAAGACCACACCGAACCGGCTGGGGGCCCGGGGGGCACCCCCCGGGAGATGCAGTCATACGTCGATGCTACCTCGCATACTCGTCACATTGACGATTTCCCCGGGTCGTTTGTGCGTGCGCCCCTCCCGGGTGGCAGCATGGAACCCGTGAGTGTCGCACCGACGGAGATCGAACGTCCCGAAACGACCGAAGCACCTTTCGAGGTGACGGAACCCGACGTGCCCTGGGTGACCGTCGTTCACAATGACCCCGTCAACCTCATGAGTTACGTGACCTACGTGTTCCAGGCGTACTTCGGGTACTCCAAGGAGAAGGCGCGCAAGCTCATGCTCGACGTCCACCGGAAGGGCCGCGCGATCGTGTCCAGCGGGACCCGCGAAGAAATGGAGCGCGACGTGCAGGCGATGCACGGCTACGGCCTCTGGGCGACTCTCACGCAGGACCGCTGATGGCCGGCCACTTCGAAGCCCTGCCCGGCGGGGGAGCGGCGGCCGCCTTCGACGAGGTCGAGATCTCCATCCTGCGCAGCCTGGCCGTCCAGCTGATGGAACTGGTGGGCCCCGGCGACGAGCCCGCCGAGGGTGCCGACCCGCTGGACGCGCTCTTCGCCGAGGGCCCCAGCGAGCCGCCGTCCGACCCGGCGCTGGCCCGGCTCTTCCCCGACGCGTACGGCGGCCCCGACCGCGTACCGGACGACGACGCGCGCGCCGCCTCGGCGGAGTTCCGCCGCTACACCGAGAACGACCTGCGGACCCGCAAGCGCGAGGACGCCCTGGCGGTCGTCCGCTCCCTGGACGCGCTGTCCGCGGAGGGAGACAAGAAGGCCGAGGGCGCCGTGCTGCGGCTGAAGCCCGACGAGTCCCAGCAGTGGCTCGGTGCGCTGAACGATCTCCGGCTGGCGATCGGCACCCGTCTGGAGGTCTCGGACGAGGACGACGGCAGCGGGCTGATCGGCCTGCCGGACGACGACCCGCGCAAGCCGATGGCGATGGCGTACCTCTGGCTGGGCGGGCTGCAGGAGACCCTGATCGAGACGCTGATGCCCTGACCGGCGGCTTCGTCACCGGTCCGGCACGTCCGATTACGTACGGAGAGCCGTTCGCTCAGCGGATGCTCAAATCCGGATAACGATCGCATTACTGCGGAGCCCGGCCATCCTGCGCCTTTTGAATTTTGTCCTACTTTCTCTGTTGTGCCCTGCGGTGTCCCGGTAGTACATCCTCAGTGGTCGTGGTAAAAACTCTCGACCTGCCGCCGGTGACGCCACCCCTGTCGCCGCGGGAGCGCTTCGCCGGCCGACCGTCGGCGTGCAGGACTCCATCCGGGGGGATCGGGACCCGATCCGGACAGACCGGGTCGGAATGGAGAAAGGCGCACCACACATGACCTCAGCGCAGGTCGACAATCAGCACGGCGTCACCGACGCCGCGGGATCTGCCCCCGAAGAGGGCTATCAGCGCGGACTGGGAAACCGGCAGATCCAGATGATCGCCATTGGTGGCGCCATCGGAACAGGCCTGTTCCTCGGGGCGGGCAAGGCGATCTCGAAGGCCGGGCCGAGCATCATCCTCGCCTACGCCATCGTCGGACTCGTCATCTTCTTCATCATGCGGGCCCTGGGCGAGCTCCTCATGTACCGCCCCGTCTCGGGCTCCTTCTCCGAGTACGCCCGCGAGTTCCTCGGCCCCTTCATGGGTTTCGTGACCGGTTGGACGTACTGGCTCTTCTGGGTCGTCACCGGCATCACCGAGGTCACCGCGGCCGCGACGTACGTCCAGTACTGGAGCGACGGCATCCCGCAGTGGCTTGCCGCTTTGGTCTTCACCGTCGCGCTCTTCGGCATCAACCTGATCTCCGTGAAGATCTTCGGTGAGCTGGAGTTCTGGTTCTCCATGGTCAAGGTCACCGCCATCATCGGCATGATCCTGATCGGCCTGGGCGTGATCACGCTCGGCTTCTCCGACGCCGGCGACACCGCCTCCTTCAGTCTCCTGTGGTCCGAGGGCGGGTTCTTCCCCAAGGGCATCGGCGGCACGCTGATGACCCTCCAGATCGTGATGTTCGCCTTCCTCGCGGTCGAGCTGGTCGGCGTCACCGCCGGCGAGGCCACCGACCCGAAGAAGGTCCTTCCCAAGGCCATCAACACCGTGCCGTGGCGGATCGGCCTCTTCTACATCGGCGCGCTGATCATCATCCTGTCGGTCGTCAGCTGGACCGTCTTCGAGCCGGGCGTGAGCCCCTTCGTCGCGGCCTTCGCCAAGATCGGCCTCCCGGCCGGCGCCGGCATCGTGAACTTCGTCGTGCTCACCGCGGCGCTGTCCTCGGCCAACTCGGGCATGTACTCCACCGGCCGCATGCTGCGTGACCTGTCCCGCAACGGCCAGGGACCGAAGATCTTCGACCGGCTCAGCAAGAACGGCCTGCCGACCACCGGCACCGGCGTCTCGGTCGCGATGATGCTGGTCGGCGTCTGGATCAACTACCAGTGGCCGGGCGAGGCCTTCAACTACGTGGTCTCCTTCGCCACCATCTCCGGCATGTGGGCCTGGATCGTCATCCTGCTCTCGCAGCTGCGCTACCGGGCCAAGGCCAAGCGCGGCGAGCTGCCGCAGTCGGAGTTCAAGGCCCCTGGCGCCCCGTACACCTCGATCTTCGCGCTGGCCTTCATCGCCATGGTCATCGTGATGATGGGCATCGACCCGGACACCCGGATCTCGCTCTACGCGGCGCCGATCTGGGCCGCGATCATGGGCGTCGGCTACCTGGTCATCAAGCGCCGGGACCCCAACGTCTTCGCGGCCAAGAGCCCCGTCGACACCTCGAAGAAGGGCTGAGCCCCGCGGGGCCGGTCCGGCCTCCGTGTCCAGCATCCGGGCCCGTACGTATCAGAGAATGGTACGTACGGGCCCGATGCTTATTCTTGGGCCCATGCTGACCATCACCCGGGCCCTCTACGACCAGATCGTCGAGCACGCCCGCAAGGACCATCCCGACGAGGCGTGCGGCGTCCTGGCGGGCCCGACGCCGGCGCCCGCGGACGGCCGTCCCGAGCGGTTCGTCCCGATGCTGAACGCGGCGCGGTCGCCCACGTTCTACGAATTCGACTCCACCGACCTGCTCAAGCTCTACCGCGAGCTGGACGACCGGGACGAGGAGCCCGTCGTCATCTACCACTCGCACACCGCCACCGAGGCCTACCCGTCCCGCACGGACGTCTCGTACGCGAACGAGCCGAACGCGCACTACGTCCTCGTCTCCACCGCGGACACCGACGACGCCGGCCCGTTCCAGTTCCGCTCCTACCGGATCGTGGAAGGCGTGATCACCGAGGAGGAGGTCGAGGTCGTCGACGCGTACAAGTGACGCGTGACGCCCGTCACCTCCCGCACGGGTCCGGCCCCGGCGGCGCAGGGTCCGCCGGGGCGCCCCGAATGGGCGCATCCCACATGGTGTGCACCGTCCGTCCGCATCCCGAGACCGGGTTCCAAAAGCCGGACCGGGAATCGATACGATGACCGCATGGTTGACCACGACGTGAGCGAAAAGACGCCGGGCTTGCTGCTCGTGGCGCGGCTGCACGTCGACCTGTGCCGCCTCGCCAGCGCGATCTGTCCGCGCCGCGCAGCCGGCTGACCGGTTCCGCCTGCCCGGACGCAGGCAGCCGGCCGAGACGGTCGGCGGGCTCCGCACGTACGCCCCGCCCGCGTCCCAGGACGCCTCGCCCGACGCGCCGCAGCGGCGCATTCCAGACTCGCTCTCCGGCCCCTCCGGGAAGCGCCCCAGCCAGCCGAAACCAGGAGCATCCTCATGGCCATCGAGGTCCGAATCCCGACCATCCTGCGCACCCACACCGACGGCCAGAAGGCCGTGGAGGGCAGCGGCGACACCCTCGGCGAGCTCTTCGACGACCTGGAGACCCGGCACGCCGGCATCAAGGAGCGCCTGGTCGACGGCGGGCAGCTGCGCCGCTTCGTCAACGTCTACCTGAACGACGAGGACGTCCGCTTCCTCGACGGCATCACCACGAAGGTCGCCGACGGCGACAGCGTGACGATCCTTCCGGCGGTAGCAGGGGGTGCCGGGGCGGAGCCCCGCCCTGCAGGGGCGGTGGCCGGGCGACGGGCGGGTGGCTCCCGCTGATGCGGTACGACAGCCCGCTCGCCGCGGTCGGCAACACCCCCCTGGTGCGCCTGCCGCGGCTGTCGCCCTCCGACGACGTACGGATCTGGGCCAAGCTGGAGGACCGCAACCCCACCGGCTCCGTCAAGGACCGTCCCGCGCTGCACATGATCGAGCAGGCGGAGAAGGACGGCCGGCTCACCCCCGGCTGCACGATCCTGGAGCCCACCAGCGGCAACACCGGCATCTCGCTCGCCATGGCGGCCAAGCTCAAGGGCTACCGCATCGTGTGCGTCATGCCGGAGAACACCTCCCAGGAGCGCCGCGAGCTGCTCGCAATGTGGGGCGCGGAGATCATCTCCAGCCCCGCCGCGGGCGGCTCCAACACCGCCGTACGGGTCGCCAAGGAGCTCTCGGCCGAGCACCCCGACTGGGTGATGCTGTACCAGTACGGCAACCCGGACAACGCGGGCGCGCACTACGCCACCACCGGCCCCGAGATCCTCGCCGACCTGCCCTCCGTCACGCACTTCGTGGCGGGCCTGGGCACCACCGGCACCCTCATGGGCGTCGGCCGCTACCTGCGTGAGCACGTACCCGGCGTCAACATCGTGGCCGCCGAGCCGCGCTACGACGACGTGGTCTACGGCCTGCGCAACCTCGACGAGGGCTTCATCCCGGAGCTCTACGACGAGTCCGTGCTGACCACCCGCTTCTCCGTCGGCTCCCAGGACGCGGTGCGCCGCACCCGCGAACTCCTCGCCGAGGAGGGCATCTTCGCGGGCATCTCCACCGGTGCCGCCCTGCACGCCGCCATCGGCGTGGCGAAGAAGGCCGTCAAGGCGGGCGAGAACGCCGACGTGGTGTTCGTCGTCGCGGACGGCGGCTGGAAGTACCTCTCCACCGGCGTCTACACCGCCGAGAGCACCGAAGCGGCCATCGAGACGCTGCACGGTCAGCTGTGGGCGTGACCCCGCTCTGACACCGCTTCCCGAAGGCGCCCGGCCCACCCGGCCGGGCGCCTTCGCGTGTTCCGGGCGACTCTCGGGCCGGGGTCCTGCCGGGTGCCTACCGGGCCAGGTGCCGGACCCGTTCCCACAGCTGCGGATCGGCGGTGCCCGCGCGGCGCCGGAAGCCGGTCACCGCCACCTCCCGCAGCTCGTCCGTCTCCAGATAGCTCGGCCTGTTCCGCGCGTCGCCCACCGTGCCGGGCGGCAGCGCGATCACGCCGGGCCGCTCGGCGTGGTACCGCGTAGTGATCTTCGCGACCAGCGCAGACCCGCCGCGTACGGCCAGCACCAGACACGGCCGGTCCTTTGCCCGCCCGTCGCCCGCCACCACCCTGCCCGACACGCTGCGCGTGGCCCCTTTCTCCACCGAGTCCTCGAACGGCACCATCGCCCACCAGATCTCGCCCGGCTCCGGCACCCCGCCGAGGCCCTTGCCGGGACGGGCACGGACCGGCCGGTCACCCGGGCGCCGCGAGCCGGGCCCGGTACCGTGCCGGCCGCCCTGCGCCGGGCCGCGCCCCGGCCGCCGTCGCTTCGGGCCCCGGCCCGAACGGGCCAGCCCGTCGACCACCGCCGCCACCAGCGCCAGCACGACCACGGCCAGCACCGCCGGCCACCATGAGGTGTCCACGCCCGCCTCCTCGCTCGCCGCGACACGCCCCGCGCCGCCCGCCGGGTACACCACGGCCTGCCGGCCGCCGCCCGGCGGAAGATCCTCCCGCCAGGTGACCGTACATACCGGCCCTCGTCCCTCCCGGCACAAAGGCCCACCCGGACTGGTGATTCCGCCCACAGCTCGCCCCGCTGGAGGAGCCACCGGCCCTTTCGCGCCTTACCCTCGTGGGCACTGCAACGACTGGTACGGACCGGCCGAGCACGGACCGAGCCCCGCCGCATGGACCCGCCGCACCGCCCCCCGCCCACGGAGGTTCACGCCCCTATGAAGCTCACTGTCGTCGGATGCTCGGGGTCGTTCCCTTCGACGGAATCGGCCTGTTCGAGCTACCTCCTGGAGGCCGACGGCTTCAGGCTGCTCATCGACATGGGCAACGGTGCCCTCGGCGAGCTGCAGCGCCACTGCGGTCTCTACGACCTCGACGCGGTACTCCTCTCCCACCTGCACGCCGACCACTGCATCGACCTCTGCGGGTACTTCGTGGTGCGTTACTACCGCCCCGACGGCGGCCGGTGCGCCCCGATGCCGGTCTACGGCCCGGCCGGCACCGAGCGGCGCCTCACCGCCGCCCACGCCGACCTGCCCACCGACCGCGCCATGAGCGAGGTCTTCGACTTCCGCACGCTCACCCCGGGCACCTTCACCGTCGGCCCCTTCACGATCCGTACGGAGAAGGTCAGCCACCCCGTGGAGGCGTACGGCTTCCGCATCGAGCACGACGGCCGGTCGCTCACGTACTCCGGCGACACCGGCGTCTGCGATTCCCTGCACACGCTGGCCGAGGACGCCGACTTCTTCCTGTGCGAGGCCTCTTTCACGCACGGCAAGGAGGACATCCCCGACCTGCACCTGAACGGCCGCGAGGCCGGCGAACACGCGGCCCGCGCCCGCGTCGGCCGCCTGGTCCTCACCCACATCCCTCCGTGGACCGACCCCGGCATCAGCCTCCGCGACGCCCAGGACGTCTTCAACGGCCCGGTCGAGGTCGCGAAGGCGGGGGCGGTGTACGAGATCTAGGAAGGCGGCGCGAGGCGAGCCAGAAGCCCTCGCAGCTGGCTGAAATCGTCTTCCAGGCCCTGGCCGGCTCCGCGGTCCGCTGCCTTGTGGTACGCGGTGCCGGCCAGGTCGTAGCGGCCGCTGGCCAGTGCGGCTGTGGCTTGAACCTCGAACAGGCGGGCAAGGAGGAAACGGTTGTCGGGCGTCTCCCACTTCTCGGCCTCGCCCATCTGCTCAGCCAAGCCGGACAGGCGGGCCAGGAGTCGGCTCGTCTCCATGACGCTGCGGAAGTACATCGCCTCGACGCGCCCGCCGACGGCGTCCAGACGGTCGGTCCAGTGCAGAATTTCCTCGGCGCCGCCGAATCCCAGTGCCAGTTCGCACAGCAGGACCCAGCAGTCGAAGCGACGTTCGCTCACGTAGTCCGGCGCGTCGCTGGGCATTGCTTCCAGGGCTCCGGACAGCTCGGCGAATCGGTGCCTGAGCAGTTCCGGGGTGGCCGTCGTCCGGTCCAGAGTGTCGCGGATCTCGTGGTAGATCCACTTGGGGTTGGCGGGTTCTTCCTGGCGGGCCAGCGCGAGCAACCGGCCGTTGCGTCGCGGTTTCTGCTTGCGGGCGATCTCCTCCGGCGTGTAGCCGGAATGGTCCACGCGCACCGACACGTAGACGCGCGGCGGAGTGTTGCCCGAGGAGTCATAGGGGCGCTCGTGAACCCGTCCTCTGAAGGAGAAGGATGTCGTCGCGCGCAGGATGCGGCGGTTTTCGGTGTAAGCAGTGCCGTTCGTGTCCACGATGGCGGGGCAGACGATGAAGTCGGCCTCCGGCAGGACGTGGTCCAGTGCCCGAAGCACCTTGCGGAGCCGCCCCGCGTGCTCCTCGGACAGGACTTCGTCGGCGTCCACGTACATCACCCAGCCGTCCGCGATCTCGCGCAGCGCCAGATTCCGGTGGTGAGCGAAGTCGTCGGCCCATGGCTCGTGGACCGACCGGAGGTCACGGTGGGCTTGCGAGGCGCGGCGCACTGTGTCGTCCGTCGAACCCGAATCGATCAGCAGGACGCGGTCGGCGTCCTGCGAGAGAGCAGACAGGCACGAGTCAATGAGCTCGCCCTCGTCGCGAGTGAGCACGGCAGCGGTGATGAGGGGCTCCGCCGCCCGGGCGTAGCCGTCGACCAGTTCGCCCATGCTTCCGGCAGCCAGCGGAATCGTGGTGAGTTCGGGGCTCACAGCGCTGACCAGCGTCAGGTCTTCCAGGAGCGGCGCGGTGGGGGCAGTGCCGGCATGAGTCAGCAGCTCGGTGAGGTTCATACGGAAACTTTCTGCAGGGTGCCCTGGCGAGGTGACGCGTGACCCTCGTCCAGCGAGAAGGAGGCGTCGAAACCCACTCCGGAAACACTTCCGTGGGAGACGACCAGCTTGGTTGCGCCGAGGGCGGTCAGGTCGGCCCAGATCGACTCGAAGGTCGCCCGGTCGATCCCGCTGAAACTCTCGTCGAAGAGGTAGACACATGGCGAGAGGAGCAGGGCGCGTGCCAGCGAGAGCCGCTGGAGCTGCCCTCGGGACAGCCCTGTGCCGCCCTCGCGCAGAACGTGGTCAAGACCGTCGGGGAACGCATCGGCGATCTCGAGGAAGCGGGCGGTGCGGCATGCTTCCCGGATCTGCTCCTCCGGGTAGTCCACACCGAGAGTGAGGTTCTCGCGTACGGACGCGGCGAGGACGGTGGGGGTTTCGGGAACGTAGAGGATGTGCCGACGCAGGGTCGCCTCGTCCATGAGCCGGATTTCCGCTCCACCCAGCGTCATGCTCCCCTCGTATCCGTGGCTGAGCCCGGCAAGGGACGTGAGCAGAGTGCTTTTCCCTGATCCGTTGCCGCCCTGGACCAGGACCCGATGTCCGGTGGGGACACTGAGGTTCAGGGCGTCGAGAGTGGGGCGCGGGGCCGCCGGGTGGATCACGCGCAGCGAGCGGATCTCGATGTCGAAGGGGTTGGCTGGAACCTGGACCTCCTGCCGGCTCAGCTGAAGGCTGGGGTCGTCCTTCTGCAGTGCGATGTCCCGATAGCGGCCGAGCGCTGCCGAAGTGCGCTGCAGAGTGATCTGCAGGGAGGCGATGGATTCCATGGAGGTGAGAAAATACCCAGCCATGGTGAGATACGAGAAGACCTGGCCGATACTGAGTTCGTTCCGGTGTACGTATATCAGGGCGATCCAGGTGACCACCACGGTGAAGACTGCCTGATTCGCGACCTTGATGACGCTGTTCAGGTTCTCCAAGCGGCCCAGTCGCTTTTCCGATTCGATGCGCCGGTCCAGAAGCGCGGAGAGTCGTTGCCGGGCGAAGTCACGCCGTCCGTAGGAGACCAGCTCCGCGTGCCCCTGCAATACATTGACGGCTTCCGACTTCAGCGTGGCGTCGCGTTGTAGGGCTTCCTCCGCGGTTTCCCGGATCGCGGGGAAAAGCAGGTAGGAACTGAGGATGTTGAAGATGACCGGCGGTATGAGGAAGAGGAAGAGGACGACGTTCGTCGCGAGCAGGTATATGCCGACCGTCAGTACCACGAATAGATCGATGGCGGCTCCGATGCTGGTGGTGGTGACCAGCCCCTGTATTTCCTGTACATCGTCGAGCCGACTGACCAGGTCGCCGGTTCTTCGGGAACGGAAAAAGGCGGGGGACAGGTTCAGCAGCTTCTCCGTGTAACGGTTCGAGAGCCGCCGTTGCAGGAGTTGGCTGAGAGTCACCACCGTGCGCCCACGGCCATATTGAAGCCCGGCGGTGGCCAGGGCCAAGACGATGAATCCACCGGAGAGAGCGGTCAGGGAACCGACGCTGCCGCTTTGTACGGTCTCATCCACCGCCACCTGCACGAAGAGACTGATGGCCAGGGCAAGTAGCGAGACGGCGACGGTGGCGAGGAGAATGAGTACCAGGGCGCGGCGGTTCTCCCGCAGCGCGTCCCACAGCAGGCGCGGCGCGTGAAGGGCATTGGCGCGGGTGCGTAGGGTCAGCCTTCCGTCGGGGGGGCGCTCCGTGACCAGGGCCTCACCGTGGAAGGTCCGGGCCAGCTCGTCGGCCGGCACCCTGCGGACCCTGGAGAAGAGAGGGTCGCTGACCGCGAACTCGCCCTGCGGTGTGACCGCATGGGCCACGACGAAGTGCCGGTAGCCTTCGTCGTCGATGAGAAGGATCGCCGGGCCTGCCAGGCGGACGGCCTGGCTGAGCTCGTCCGTGCTCAGCCTGAGCGGCTCGGAGTCGACGCCGTAGCCGGCCAGGGTTTCCTTGAGGCTGAGCAGGCTGGACCCGTTTTCCCCGAGACCGACGGACTCCCGCAGGACGGCGCTGTCGATGAGCATGCCGTGCCTGCGGAGAATGATGCGCGCACAAGCGGGGCCGCAATCACTCTCGCCTTCCTGCGAAGTGTGGAATTTCTGCCACTTCACCGAAGAACTCCTGTGTAGAAAAGGGCGTGTGCCCTCCCTGACAGGAGGGCACACGCCTTGATGTGGCCTCAGCCGTAGAGCTTGTCGCAGCCCATGTTCTTCCACAGCTTGTACCAGTCGGTCATCGATCCGCCGCAGGCGGCCGGGTTGAGCGACTGTGCATACCATGCGGAGCACTGCAGGCGCGTCGGCTTCTTCTTGCCCTCGCCGGAAGCGGCAGCGGCCTCTTCGGTCGTGAGTGCGGTGAACTCCATGTCACGCAGTTCGGAAAGGCTCACGCGAATCCCCCTTTGATTGATTTTTGAACTTTACAGAAGACCGATCGAGATCGGTCGCGGTCGGTCATCAACTTAACTTCCGGATGTGCTGTTGATCAAGGGTGAATTGGCCTGCGGGGGATGATGTGCATCGCAACCGGTCAACCTTTTTCTCAACTCCGAGTGTGAGACGGGTGGTTGGTCGGAGCAGGAAAAAGGGTTCCCCGTCCGCAATGGACGGGGAACCCTGAGGAGCGGCAGCCAGTGGCCGCCGGACTACTTGGCTTCGGCCTTCTGCAGTTCCTTCAGCTCCTCGTCGGACTCGCGGCCCGGCGTGGGGAGGTTGAACTTGGTGATGGCGAATCGGAAGACCACGTAGTAAAGGGCTGCGAAGCACAGGCCCATCAGGGCGAGGCCCCACGGGTTCGTCGCGATGCCCAGATTGAGCCCGAAGTCGACGGCACCGGCTGAGAAGCCGAATCCGTCCTTCATGCCCAGGGCCCAGGCCAGCCCCATGGAGACGCCGGTGAGGACCGCGTGGATGCCGTACAGCACCGGCGCGATGAACATGAAGGTGAACTCGATCGGCTCGGTCACGCCGGTGACGAACGCGGTGAGCGCCAGCGAGAGCATCATGCCGCCGACGACCTTGCGACGCTCCGGGCGGGCGCAGTGGGTGATCGCGAGGCAGGCGGCGGGCAGTGCAAACATCATGATCGGAAAGAAGCCGGTCATGAACTGCCCGGCGGTCGGGTCGCCGGCGAGGAAGCGCGCGATGTCGCCGTGCTTGCCCTCGTACTCGCCTGCCTGGAGCCAGGGGAAGGAGTTCAGCAGGTGGTGCATGCCGACGGGAATCAGGGCGCGGTTGGCGACGCCGTAGATGCCGGCGCCCACGGCGCCCGAACCGACGAGCCATTCACTGAAGTTGTGCAGTCCCGTGCCGAGTACCGGCCAGATGAGACCGAAGACGATGCCTATGACGAGGCCCGCGAAGGCCGACAGGATCGGGACGAGGCGGCGGCCACCGAAGAAGCCCGCCCAGTCGGGCAGCTTGGTGCGATAGAAGCGCTGGTAGAGCAGCGCCACGACGAGGCCCATCACCACGCCGCCGAGTACGCCGGCGTTGACCGGCGCCTCATTCATGACGATCTTTCCGTCGACGACCGAGGCGACCTTGGGAAGGTTCTTGTCGGTGAAAGTGGCGAGAACCTTCTGAAATACGAGGTAGCCGGTCACCGCGGCCAGGGCCGTGGAGCCATCCGACTTCTTGGCGTAGCCGATAGCGATGCCCACGGCGAACAGCAGGGGCATGTTGTCGAGGATCGCGCCGCCGCCGGCGGCCATGTAGCTGGCGATCTTGGTGATGACGGTCGGGAAGGACTCCCGGCCCAGCATGTCATCGTTGCCGAGGCGGACAAGCAGGGCGGCTGCAGGCAGTACGGCGACCGGCAGCATGAGGCTTCGGCCGATGCGCTGCAGGACAGCCATCACGCCGGGGCCCTTCTTCTTGTCGGCCGCGGGGGCGGCGGTGGCCGTGGACACAACTTCCTCCAGTGAGCAAAGGCGCCGCCTTGTCGGAAGGAAGGGGGCGGCGTCTCCGGGGGCGCAGCCAGGGGAGGCCGCGTGGTCTACACCACTTTGACTGGTGTAGACCTGTTGTAGCACGGTGGGGGCGCCCTGAGGAACCTGCTGCGAAGGGTGAGCAGGTAATAGTGACGTAAGGGTTCTCAAAGCCGTTCAACCGCAGCGTCCGGAGACCGAGCAGGGTGTCGCCCTACTTCACGTTCTCCCTGTCCATCTCCTCTTCCAATTCCTCGGGCTCGCGCCCCGGAGTCGGCAGGTCAAACTTGGTGATCACGATGCGGAACAGTACGTAGTACACCACCGCGAAGCACAGCCCGATCGGAATGATCATCCAGGGCTTGGTCGCCAACCCCCAGTTGATGACGTAGTCGATCAGGCCCGCCGAGAAGCTGAAGCCGTCCTTCACGCCCAGTGCCCAGCTCACGGCCATGGATACACCGGTCAGCACTGCGTGAATTGCGTACAGCGCCGGCGCGATGAACAGGAAGGAGTACTCGATCGGCTCGGTGATACCGGTGACGAACGATGTCAGTCCGACCGAGAGCATCATTCCGCCGACGACCTTGCGGCGTTCCGGGCGGGCGCAGTGGGTGATCGCGAGACAGGCGGCAGGCAGCGCGAACATCATGATCGGGAAGAACCCGGTTGTGAACTGGCCCGCAGTGGGGTCGCCGGCGAGGAAGCGGTTGATATCGCCATGCACCTGCGTGCCGTCCGGCTTGGTGTAGTCGCCGAACTGGAACCAGAGAAACACGTTGAGGAACTGGTGCAGGCCCACGACCAGCAGCGCCCGGTTCGCCACGCCGAAGATTCCGGAGCCCGTCGACCCCAGGTCCACCATCCACTTGCTGAAACTCGTCAGCGCGTCGCCGATCGGCGGCCACACGAACAGGCAGATCACCGCGAAGGCCAGCGCCACGAACGACATGATGATCGGCACCAGCCGCCGCCCGTTGAAGAAGCCCAGCCAGTCCACCAGCTTCGTACGGTGGTACCGCTGCCAGAACCACGCCGACAGCAGCCCGATCACGATGCCGCCGAAGACGCCCGGGTTCTGGTACGACGCCGGCGCTCCCGTCCCGTCCTTCGCCACGCACGCGCCGCCCAGCGGACCGCCGCTCACGAACGTCGTGCCGCCCGCGCAGTCCTCCGGGAACTGGTGCAGCACGAAGAAGTACACGAGGAACCCCGCGACCGCCGCCAGCGCCGTCGACCCGTCCGCCTTCTTCGCCATGCCGATCGCGACACCGACGCAGAACAGCATCGGCAGCCCGAGCGAGGAGTCCAGCAGCGCGCTGCCCGCGCCCGCGAACACCTTCGCCACGTCGTCCCAGCCCAGCCCCTCGGCGCCGAAGACATCGGGCTGGCCGAGCCGGTTCAGGATGCCCGCCGCCGGCAGCACCGCGATCGGCAGCTGGAGGCTGCGCCCCATCTTCTGCAGGCCCTGGAACAGCCCGCCGCCCCACTTCTTCTTCCTCGGCGCCGCCGCGTCCGAACTCATCCGCATCCTCCCGGCCGTCGGCCCCGCGACGGCCGACTCGTGCTTGCCGCATACTGGTGGTGTAGACCATTCGTAGTGGCGCTGCCGGGACCTCCCGGACGCACCACCGGGTGGTCGCCATCATTCGCCAGGCAGCGGACATACGCCCGTCCAACAGGGCTGAACGTGCGTTACCGTGTGGAATCCTTCGGCACCATCGCCGACGGCCGAGACAAGCAGGAGTGGACATGGCCAGCAAGGCTGAGAAGATCGTCGCCGGGCTCGGTGGCCTCGACAACATCGAAGAGGTCGAAGGCTGCATCACCCGCCTCCGCACCGAGGTCGTCGACCCGTCCCTCGTCGACGAGGCCGCCCTCAAGGCCGCCGGCGCGCACGGCGTCGTGAAGATGGGCACCGCCATCCAGGTCGTCATCGGCACCGACGCCGACCCCATCGCGGCCGACATCGAAGACATGATGTGAGCTGAGCCCCCGGCTCCCACCGAGGCCCCTTTCGTGCGCGCGTACGCACCGGAACGGGGCCTTCGGCATTCCCGATAGGGTCGTCCCCATGTCTCGCATCGACGGCCGCACCCCCGAACAGCTCCGCCCCGTCACCATCGAACGCGGATGGAGCAAGCACGCCGAGGGCTCCGTCCTCATCTCCTTCGGCGACACCAAGGTCTTCTGCACCGCCTCCGTCACCGAAGGCGTGCCCCGCTGGCGCAAGGGCAGCGGCGAGGGCTGGGTCACCGCCGAATACTCCATGCTGCCCCGCTCCACCAACACCCGCGGCGACCGCGAATCCGTCCGCGGCAAGATCGGCGGCCGCACCCACGAGATCTCCCGCCTCATCGGCCGCTCGCTGCGCGCCGTGATCGACTACAAGGCGCTCGGCGAGAACACCATCGTCCTGGACTGCGACGTCCTCCAGGCCGACGGCGGCACCCGCACCGCCGCCATCACCGGCGCGTACGTCGCCCTCGCCGACGCCGTCGCCTGGGCCCAGGGCAAGAAGCTCATCAAGGCCGGCCGCAAGCCGCTGACCGGCACGGTCTCCGCCGTCTCCGTCGGCATCGTCGACGGCAAGCCGCTCCTCGACCTCTGCTACGAGGAGGACGTCCGCGCCGAGACCGACATGAACGTCGTCTGCACCGGCGACGGCCGCTTCGTCGAGGTCCAGGGCACCGCCGAGGCCGAGCCCTTCGCCCGCGACGAGCTCAACGCCCTCCTCGACCTCGCCGTCGCGGGCTGCGCCGACCTGGACAAGGCGCAGCGGGAGGCGCTGGAACGGACGCTGTGACCTGCGGCGTACCGGCGCGGGACACCGGTGCGGGACGCGGGCTGTCCGGCATTCGGTGATCTGTGACGTTCCCCTCGTGGGAGCTGTATCTCTAGGAATGGCTGCGGTACGGGCGCACTGTGGGAAGCGCGCCCTCCGCTTCCCGTACGGCACGTTTCGTGCGGTTGCTCGTACGCCTCGTACGGCTCATGCGGGCTCGTGCGGCCATCAGGGCCCGTACGGACTCCTGCGGCTCGTGCGGGCGGGGCGCATCTCCCCAGCACCCGACGACGAGGAACATCACCGTCATGCCTGCTGAAGCCGCCGCCAGCGCCGCCGCCCTCGACGCGCCCGCCGCCCGCACCGGGGGACCCAAGGACGACTCGCCGTGGATGGAGCACCTCCTCGGCTGGACACTCGTGGTCGTCCTGGCCATGTTCCTGACCCAGACCGGCCTCATCACCGGACTTACCTGACCTTCCGCCGCATACCGGCGACGTCGGCAACCAAAAGCGCGCGCCAGGCGTTCCTTCCTTTACCTGTTCATTGCTTAGGGAGGGCCCCGCCCATGTCCGCGTACCGCTTCGCCCGCCGTCGCCGTTCCCCCGGATCGGGCGCCGCCGTGCGGCCCGCCCGTCGTACGGCCGTGACCGCCGCCTCCGCCGTGGCGGCCATCGCCCTCGCCGTCCCCGTGCTGACCGGGTGCGGAGCGGTGGAGACGGCCATGGACTGCGCGCAGACCGCCACCGCCGTCGGCAAGAACGTCGACGAGCTCCAGCAGGCCTTCTCCAACGGCGCCGACAACCCGGCGGAGGCGCAGCAGGCCCTCGACAAGATCGACAAGAACCTCGACGAGCTCGGCGACAAGAGCGACAACGCCGACATCGGCAAGGCCGTCGACGACCTCTCCCGCGGCGTCAAGGACGCACAGCAGTCCCTCGACCAGGGCAAGACCCCCGACACCACCCCCATCGAATCCGCCGCCTCGGAACTCACCAAGATCTGCACTCCGGGCTGACGGGCCGCGTGACACGCGGGGCGGGGCAGGGCGGGGCAGGGCGGCCCGCCCCGCCGGGCCGGTCGAGTGCGACGCACCGGGATAATCGCTCACCATGAAGCACCAGCGCCTGATCCTCGCGACCCGTAACGCCGGCAAGATCACCGAACTCCGCGCCATCCTCACCGAGGCCGACCTCGACATCGAGCTGGTCGGCGCCGACGCGTACCCGGACGTCCCCGACGTCAAGGAAACCGGCGTCACCTTCGCCGAGAACGCCCTGCTGAAGGCCCACGCCCTCGCCCAGGCCACCGGCCACCCCGCCGTCGCCGACGACTCCGGCCTCTGCGTGGACGTACTGAACGGCGCCCCCGGCATCTTCTCCGCCCGCTGGGCCGGCCGGCACGGCGACGACCGGGCCAACCTCGACCTGCTCCTCGCCCAGCTCTCCGACATCGCCGACGAACACCGCGCGGCCCACTTCGCCTGCGCCGCGGCCCTCGCCCTCCCGGACGGCACCGAACGCGTCGTCGAGGGCAAGCTGGAGGGCACCCTCCGCCACGCCCCCGCGGGCAACGGCGGCTTCGGCTACGACCCGATCCTCCAGGTCGAAGGCGACACCCGCACCTGCGCCGAACTCACAGCAGCCGAAAAAAACGCCATCAGCCACCGAGGCAAGGCATTCCGCGCGCTGGCCCCAGTGGTCCGGGAACTGCTGGGCTGAGCGCCGCCGCGCAGCAATGCCGAAGGCCCGGCTCGCGGGGTGCGCGAGCCGGGCCTTTGAAACCATGGTCAACGAGCAGTGCGGCCGGTGGGATTCGAACCCACATGGGTATTACCCACTGGTACCTAAAACCAGCATGTATTCCAGTTCCATCACGGCCGCTGGCCGCCAGCCATGGTACCGGCTGGCGGCTGACAGTGATGTCACTACCTGGGTCACTATGCGGTTCGGCGCCGAGCACCTCCCCTGCACCAGGTACTGGTGATCGCATGGCAGTTGGGGCAGAGCAGCCGCAGATTCTCGGCCCGGTCGTCGCTCCGGTCGCCGCTGATGTGGTCGACTTCCAGCGTCATGGGGCGTCCGTGCCACGAGGGAGACGTGCCGCACCGGACGCACAGTTCCGCCACCCCGATCTGCCGCAGAGCCCGGCGAAGCATCGCCGACTGCGTGCGCCGTCGACCGTCGTGCTTCATGAGGATGTCCTCGGCAGACCTCACGGGCGTCGGTCCTGGCTTGCCTCGCTGATGAGCTTGCCCGAGGAAGTGCGACGTATCGAGGACGCCTTCGGAGATCCAGCGGTGGAGCAACCTCCGGGTGGTAGCGCTGTTGGGTATGTCGAGTCTGCGCAGGACTCGGCCGCTCCGGTCAGCCGCTCTCGGGTGCACTTGATTCCGCCGCTCATGCCGAGCCCTTGCGGCCCGTGGCCCGGCGGCTCTTGTTCCGGACCCGGTTGGTGTCGGTGGTGGAGTGGCAGTTCGGGCACGGGAAGCGCAGGTTCTCCGGGCGGTTGCCGCGCCAGTCGCTGTTGATGTGATCGACCTCCAGCGGCAGTGCCTCAGCCGCCGCGCCGGGACACGGCTTGCGTGGGCGGGGTCCTGCTTCCTCGGCAGGTCCTGCCGCGTACGTCGTTGCCGTGCATCCGCGCCGGACTCGTTTCCGAAGTGCGACGTATCGATCCCCAACGCCCGTGTGCGGCGGCTGATGTGGGGGTGATGGCCGCCGACTACGTCGAGGCCAAGGTGGCGGAGGACCTCGCACATGCTCGTCGAGGCGGCCACGGCCCCGGAAAGGCGGGCGTGGGTGTACGGGCTGGGTGGCATGGAGTTCCCCCGTTCGGCGGCCGTCGACTTCGTAGCGGCGGCCGGTTGTTCCTTTCTCGAATGGGTTGACGACGAACAGGGCATCCGGTTACGGAGAGTTGTCGGAGGAGGCGAAAAATGCCCCGGCCGAGGAGGCCGGGGCATTTCAGGGAGCGCGGTATCTCAGAAGCGCGGATCCGGGCTCTGGGAGCTGACCATTTCGACGGCCTCCTCGTGGGTGGCTACCGAGGGCGGGGAGCCTTCGAGGGGCTGCTGGGCGGTTTCCTTCATGCAGAGGACGGCGATGACGCCGACCAGGGCCGCACCCATGGCGTAGTACGCCGGGATCATCTGGTTGCCGTTGAAGCCCGCCATCAGGGCCTCGATGACCAGGGGGGTCGTGCCACCGAAGAGCGAGGTGGAGAGGTTGTAGCCGATGGAGAGGGAGCCGTACCGGACGTTGGTCGGGAAGAGGGCCGGGAGGGCCGCCGACATCGTGCCGAGGAGGCAGACCAGGGAGAAGCCCATCAGCAGCATGCCGATGATGACGAACAGCAGGCTGCCGTCCCTGACCAGCAGGAAGGAGGGGACGGAGAGGACGAAGAAGCCGAGCATGCCGGCCATGAGCAGCGGCTTGCGGCCGAAGCGGTCGTTGAGGCGGCCGACGAAGTTGATGACCAGCATCAGGACGATCATGGTGCCGAGCAGCACCAGCAGGCCGTGCGACTCCTTGTAGTGGAGCGTGTCGGTCAGGTACGTCGGCATGTACGACAGCAGCATGTAGTCGGTGATGTTGTACGCGCCGACCAGGCAGATGCAGAGGATGAGGGCGGGCCACTGCTGGGAGAAGATCTCGCCGATCTTCCGCTTGGGCTGGTTCTCGGAGAGGTGGGAGAACTCCGCCTCCTCCTCGGTGGCCGAGCCCGTCGCGGAGTGCGTCTGGCTGGCTTCCAGCTTCTGGAAGGCGGGGGTCTCGTCGAGCTTCATCCGCAGGTAGAGACCGACGAGGCCGAGCGGGCCCGCGACGAGGAAGGGCAGGCGCCAGCCCCAGCTCTCCATGGCGTCGGAGCCGAGGAAGGTGTTGAGGATCAGGACGAGGCCCGCGGCGCCGGTGTAGCCGGCGAGGGTGCCCATCTCCAGGAAGCTGCCGAAGAAGCCGCGCTTCTTGTCGGGGGCGTACTCGGCGATGAAGGTCGAGGCGCCGCCGTACTCACCGCCGGTGGAGAAGCCCTGGACCAGGCGGAAGAGGATGAGCAGTACCGGTGCCCAGAAGCCGATGGTGGCGTACGACGGGATCAGGCCGATGCAGAAGGTGCCCACGGCCATCATGATCATGGTGAGCGCGAGGACCTTCTTGCGGCCGATGCGGTCGCCGAGCGGGCCGAAGTACGCGCCGCCGATGGGCCGTACGAGGAAGGCCACCGCGAACGTCGCGAACGAGGACAGCAGGCTCGCGGTGTCGCTGCCGCTGGGGAAGAAGACGTGGCCGATCGTGACGGCGAGGTAGCTGTAGATGCCGAAGTCGAACCACTCCATCGCGTTACCGACGGCGGCGGCCTTCACGGCGCGCTTCACGACCCGTTCGTCGGTGATCGTGATGTCGGTGCGGCGGAGCTTGGGGTTCTTGCGGCGGGCGATGGCGCGGAAGAGCATGCGGTGGCGCCGGACCGCCTCGGGGTCCATGTCGGTCCCGGACGTGGCATCGGTGCTGCCGGTCGTCACGAGTGCGGTCCTCTCGGTCGGTCGGTCCGCGCGCTGCGCGGTGGGCTCGCTTCGAAAGGGGCGTCTGCGCGGTTACGGAGCCGGTCAAACCACTTTGGCGGCAGAACGCGATATTCGTCACTCGGTGTGGGCCGTTTAGGGCGTGTGTGAGGTGGTTGTGCCGGTCGAACGGGTGGGGGTGTGGAGGCCGGGGGAGGGGGAAGCGGGCGGCCGCCGGGCCGCGATGCCGGGCCGCCGTGCCCGGCCGCGGGGCCGAACGGCCTCCCGCCGGGACGAGGGGCCGGAGGGAGGCCGTTCGGGGGAGGCCGTGCCGCGTGCCGGGCCTCGGGGGCCGGATGGGCGCTGCGGGGGTTACAGCCCCAGGTCCTTGATGATCTTGGCGACGTGGCCGGTGGCCTTGACGTTGTAGAGGGCGCGCTCGACCTTGCCCTCCTCGTCGATGATGACGGTGGAGCGGATGACGCCGGTGACGACCTTGCCGTAGAGCTTCTTCTCGCCGAAGGCGCCGTACGCCTCCAGGACGCTCTTGTCGGGGTCGCCGAGGAGGGTGACCTTCAGCTCCTCCTTCTCGCGGAACTTCGCGAGCTTCTCGGGCTTGTCGGGGGAGATGCCGATGACGTCGTAGCCGTGGCCGGCCAGGAAGTCGAGGTTGTCGGTGAAGTCGCAGGCCTGCTTGGTGCAGCCGGGGGTCAGGGCCGCGGGGTAGAAGTACACGATGACCTTGCGGCCCTTGTGGTCGGCGAGCGAGACCTGCTTGCCGTCCGCGTCGGGGAGGGTGAAGGCGGGGGCGGTGTCGCCGGGCTGCAGTCGCTCGCTCATGGCTCTCCTCAGGAGTGGTTCGGTGACCGTAAGGGTGGGTCGGTGACGGTGCCGAAGTGGGCCGGTGACCGTGCCGACCTCGGTGGTCGCTTGTGCTGTCTTGAGGTTACTGAGGTCCGCCGACAGCCCCTCATGCCCTCGGCCGGTTCGCCTCTTTGTACGCCGCGTGGGCGCGTTGATCGGGGGTGCCGTGGGGCGGTTCGGTGGGTGAGCTGACAGACTGTCCATCAGGAATCATTGAGGATCTGTATTCACCGGCCGAGACGACGGAGGCAGCGCGGTGTCGGATGCCAGGACCCCTGCGCAGATCGAGGCGGACATCGTCCGCCGGCGGCAGGAGCTCGCCGTGACGCTCGACGAGATCGGCGTGCGGCTGCACCCCAAGACGATCGTCGGCGACGCGAAGGCGAAGGCGGCTGCGGCCGTGGACCGTACGGCCGGGCGGGCGTACGTGCTCGCCAACCGGGCGGTCTCCGACGTCCGCTCGCAGCTGGTGTCGGAGGACGGCGCGCCGCGCATGGAGCGGATCGTTCCGGTCGCGCTGGTGGCGGTCGGCCTGGTGGGGCTGCTGGCGGTGGGTGCGCGCAAGCGCCGGTCGTAGGGCCGTCGTGGCGCCGTCGCTGGGGCCTCGCGGGGGCGTTGCCGGGGCCGTATCGCCCGGGCCGGGGTCCGGTGCGGGGGCGGGTACAGGTACGGTCTTGCCGTGAGCCCGAACAACACTCAGGACACCCACGACAAGCTGCCGATCCGGATGCTGCACGACCGGGTGCTCGTCCGTACCGATATCGCCGAGGGCGAGCGGCGCTCGACCGGTGGCATCGTCATTCCGGCGACGGCCGCGGTCGGCCGCCGGCTGGCGTGGGCCGAGGTCGTGGCGGTGGGGCAGAACGTCCGTACCGTCGAGCCGGGGGACCGGGTGCTGTACGACCCGGAGGACCGCGCCGAGGTGGAGGTGCGGGGCGTCGCGTACGTGCTGATGCGCGAACGCGATCTGCACGCGGTGGCGGCGGAGCGCCTGGAGGGCGCCGAGGACTCCACCGGGCTGTACCTCTGAGCCTGTTCCTGTTCGTCCCGGGGCGGTACCTCTGAGTCCGCCCCGTTCGTTCCGTAAGGCCCTGACCAGCATTTTCTGCGGGCGGTGACCGGCGTCACCGCCCGTTTCGGCATGGCTTGCTATGGTCGGAGACATCCCGACGAGACGCGCCGTACCGGGTCATGACAAGACGACGCACCCCTGTAGATGCACGCACGCATGCGCGTGTGCGCGGTTGTCACGGAGGTGCCGTCATGGCATGGGTTCTGCTGTTGGTCGCCGGTCTGCTGGAGGTCGGCTGGTCGATCGGGATGAAGTTCACCGATGGGTTCACGCGGCTGTGGCCGAGCCTGTTCACGGGCGCGGGCATCGTCGTGAGCATGGCCCTGCTGTCGATCGCCGCGCGGACGCTGCCGATCGGTACGGCGTACGGCGTGTGGGTGGGCATAGGTGCCGCCGGTGCGGCGGTGGTGGGCATGGTGGTGCTGGGTGAGCCGGCGACCGCGGCCCGCATCTTCTTCATCTGTCTGCTGCTGGTGGCCGTCGTGGGTCTGAAGGCGACGTCGGGGCACTGAGCGCGGCGAAGGGGCCCGGGCGCGTCGACGAAACGTGCCCGGGCCCCTTCGCGTGCGTCCGCGCTACTCCCAGTCGTCGGACGGTGTTCCCGGTGCTCCGCCGGGTCCGCCGCCGGGCCCGCCGCCATTGCCCCCCGGCCCGCCGCCGGGCTCGACCGTGGGGAAGTCCTCGGTGGGGGCCGAGGTGGGCGGCGGCTCGCTCGGGAAGGTGGGCTCCGGCGGTTCGACGGTGGACGGGGGCGGCGTGGTGACCGGGGGCGAGTCCGGAGGCGTGGTCTCGGTCGGGGCGGTGGGCACCCCGGTCTCGCCCGGCGCGGTGGGCGTCGCCGTGCCGGTGGGGACCGGCTCCTGGGCGCCGCTCTCCAGTTCCAGGTCGAAGTCCTCGGGCGCCTTGCCGTCCAGTGCGGCCGCGGTGTAGTCGGCCCAGATCTGGGCGGGCCAGCCGCCGCCGTTGATGCGGGCGAGGCCGCCGGCGCCGTACAGCGGTTCCTGGGACGCGGTCTTGGGGTCCTGGCCGAACACGGCGATGACGGTGGCCAGGTCGGGCGTGTAGCCGGCGAACCAGGCGGCCTTGTCCTCCTCGGCGGTGCCGGTCTTGCCGGCGGCGGGACGCCCGGCTGCCTGGGCCGCGGCGCCGGTGCCGCCGGGGCTCTCGACGACGCTGCGCAGGATGGAGGTGGTGGTGTCGGCGGCCTCGCGGGGGATCGCGGTCTGCTCGGGCCGCATGGGCAGGCCGACCTTCTCGCCGTTCTTGGTGATCTTCTGGACGAAGGTGTACGGGACGCGCTTGCCGTGGTGGGCGAGCGTGCCGTAGGCGCTGGTCATCTCCAGGACGCTGGGGGTGGCGGTGCCGAGCGAGATGGAGCCCTGGGACTCGGCGAGGCCGGGGGTCCCGCGGGGGATGCCGAGGTCGACGGCGGTCTCCCGGACCTTGTCGGGGCCGACGTCGATGCCCATCTGGGCGTAGACGGCGTTGACGGACTTGTCGGTGGCCTCGCTGACCGTGATCTGGCCGTACGAGCGGTCGTCCTCGTTGGCGGGGGCGAAGCCGGTGGGCTGCCCGTTGCTGAGGGTCATCCGCTTGTTGGTGCCGTCGTACACGGTCTGCGGGGTGATCGTCCGGCCGTCCTGGGTGGTGGAGTGGTTGGCGACGGCGGAGGCGAAGACGAAGGGCTTGAAGGTGGAGCCGACCTGGTAGTCCGCACGGGTGGCGCCGTTGACGAACTGCTTGGCGTAGTCGATGCCGCCGTACATGGCGACGACCTTGCCCGTGGCGGGGTCGATGGAGGCGCCGCCGGCCCGGACGTTCTTGTCGGCGTCGCGGTTCTTCTTGTCGAGCTGGTCCATCACCTGGTCGTCGACGGCCTTTTCGAGGGCCAGCTGCTTCTTCTTGTCGATGGTGGTGGTGATGCGGTAGCCGCCGCCCTTGAGATCGTCCTCGTCGAGGATGTCGTTGTCGCGGAGGTAGTCCTTGATGGCGTTGACGAAGTAGCCGCGGCGGCCGGAGAGGCCGGAGGGGGCCTTGGCCTCGCCGGGCGGGTCGAACTTGGTCGACGCGCGCGCCGATCCGCTGAGCCAGCCCTTCTTGACCATGCCGTCCATGACGTAGTTCCAGCGGGCCTCGGCGCGCTTGCGGTTCTCGGGGTGGACGACGATGTCGTACTGGCTGGGGGCGTTCAGGAGGGTGGCGAGGTAGGCGCCCTGGGCGGCGTTGAGGTCCTTGACGTCCTTGTTGTAGTACGCCTGGGCCGCGGCCTGGATGCCGTAGGCGTTGCGGCCGTAGTAGCTGGTGTTGAGGTAGCCCTCCAGGATCTCGTCCTTGCTCACCTCGCGGTCCAGCTTGATGGCGATGAAGAACTCCTTGGCCTTGCGGGTGACGGTCTGTTCCTGGCCGAGGTAGTAGTTCTTGACGTACTGCTGGGTGATGGTGGAGCCGGACTGCTTGCCCTTGCCGATGACGGTGTTCCAGGCGGCGCGGATCATGGCGACGGGGTTGACCGCGGACTCGCTGTAGAAGTTGCGGTCCTCCGCGGCGAGCACGGCGTGCTGGACGGTCTTGGGTACCTGGTCGAGCTTGACGTTCTCGCGGTTCACCTCGCCGTCGCGGGCGAGCTGGGTGCCGTCGGAGAAGAGGAAGACGTTGCTCTGGGCCTTGGCCGCCTGGTTGGCGGGCGGGATGCCGACGAGGAGATAGCCGGCGATGAAGCCGCCGACGATGATCAGCAGGATCACCAGGATGCCGCCGAGGGTCATGCGCCAGGTGGGCAGGAAGCGGCGCCAGCCCGTGCGGCGGGGGCGGCCCTTCTTGCCGGAGGGCGGGGCGGCGCCCGGTTCGCCGTCGGGGGAACCGTTACTTCCCCGGCCGTCCTGCTGCGGATCGTCGTTCATGTCTGTAGTGACTCCTCGGCCGCCGCCGATGGTTGTGCCGCGGCGGATCGGTGTCGTAGCGGGCGATTCGCGCCCTACGCCGGAAAAAGGTCGTGTCTTCCGAAATGCAAGTGTCGCCCGTTGAGAAACTCTCGCATCCTGCGGGCCGACCCAAGAGGGTGGCACGCACATGTGACCGGTCTGTGACCGGCCGAATGGGTTCTCTCCCTCACTGGATCGGGTGATAAACCCGTGGTGCCCCCACCAACGGCGGAGCTAGGCTCCGTTGTTTTGGCGTCACACCTCGGGGGACGGAAGCGTGGGCGGGGCACTTCGTGAGCGTGGTGGCGGCCTCGCGCTGTACGCGGCCGTGGCCCGGGGCGGCTTCCGGCGGTACGTCACCTACCGCACCGCCACCGCCGCCGGAGTGTTCACCAACACCGTCTTCGGCTTCATCATCTCCTACACCTACCTGGCCCTGTGGGACCAGCGGCCGCAGCTGGGCGGTTACGACCAGGCGCAGGCGCTGACCTTCGTCTGGATCGGCCAGGCGCTGCTGGCGACCGTCTCGCTGGCCGCCAACGGCGGCCTGGAGGAGCTGCAGGAACGCATCCGCACCGGCGACATCGCGGTGGACCTGTACCGCCCCGCCGACCTCCAACTGTGGTGGCTCTCCGCCGACCTGGGCCGGGCCGCCTGCCAGCTGCTCGGCCGCGGGGTGCTGCCGATGGCGGTCGGCGCGCTCGCCTTCCCCCTGGCGCTGCCCGCAGCGCCGGGCCTGTGGGCCGCGTTCCTGGTGTCCGCCGTGCTCGCGGTGACGGTCAGCTTCGCGCTGCGCTATCTCGTCGCGCTCACCGCGTTCTGGCTGCTGGACAGCGCCGGGGTGGCGGTGCTCGGCGGGCTGGCCGCGATGTTCTTCTCCGGAATGCTGCTGCCGCTGCGGGCCTTCCCCGGAGACTTCGGCGAGGCCGTACGGATGCTGCCGTGGGCGTCGGTGCTCCAGGTGCCGGCCGACGTGCTGCTGGGGCGGTACGAAGGGGCCGCCGTGCTGGGGGCGCTGGGCTTTCAGGCGGGCTGGGCGGCGGTGCTGCTGGCGGTCGGCCGGCTGATGCAGTCGGCGGCCACCCGGAAGGTGGTGGTGCAGGGTGGCTGAGTCCTTCGGGCGGGCCGCGCCGGTGCGGCACGGCATACGGGCATACCTGCTGATCGTAGCGATGTGGGTCCGGTCCACACTCACCTACCGGGCGTCGTTTGCGATCATGGCCTTCGGCAATGCCGCGGGCAGCGGCCTGGAGTTCGTGACGATCCTTCTGATGTTCTCGCACATCGACGAGCTCGGCGGATTCGGGCTGCCCGAAGTCGCCCTGCTCTACGGAGCGTCGGCCACGGCTCTTGGGCTCGCGGACCTGCTGCTGGGCAACGTGGAGCGGCTCGGCGCACGGGTGCGTGACGGCACGCTGGACGTCCTGCTGGTCCGCCCGGCGCCGGTGTACGTACAGGTCGCCGCCGACCGGTTCGCGCTGCGCCGGATCGGGCGGCTGTCGCAGGCCGCTGTGGTGCTGGGCTGGGCGCTGTCCCGGGTCCCGGTGGACTGGACGCCGGGCCGGGTGGTGATGGTCGCGGCGATGCTGGTGAGCGGGGCCGCGATCTACGGTGCGATCTTCACGCTGGGCGCGGCCTTCCAGTTCTGGGCCCAGGACGCCGCCGAGGTGCAGAACTCCTTCACATATGGCGGAAACGCGATGCTGCAGTACCCGCCCACCGTCTTCGCCAAGGACCTGGTGCGCGGGGTCACGTACATCATTCCGCTGGCCTTCGTGAACTGGCTGCCGGCGCTCCGCCTCCTCGGCCGGGACGACCCGCTGGGGCTGCCGAGCTGGGTGGATTTCCTGGGGCCCGTGGTGGCCGCGGTGATGTGCGGGGGCGCGGCGCTGGCGTGGCGGGCGGGTCTGCGGGGTTACCGGAGCACGGGGAGCTGACATGACGACGGACGGCCGGACGACGGACGGGCAGGGGCCGGAATTCATCGCACTGGAAGGGGTGGAGAAGGTCTTCCAGGTGCGCCGCAGGGCCGGGCGGCTGCGCCGGGTGAAGCAGGAGGTGCGGGCGGTCGACGGCGTCGGGTTCCGCATCGGGCGCGGCGAGATGGTGGGGTACATCGGGCCGAACGGCGCGGGGAAGTCGACCACGATCAAGATGCTGACCGGCATCCTCGTGCCCAGCGCCGGCCGTATCCGGGTCGCGGGCATCGACCCTTCCCCAAGCTCTCGGCTTCGCTCGAGCAGGGGAGACCCCAACCGCGACCGCACCCGGCTGGCCCGCCGGATGGGCGTGGTCTTCGGGCAGCGCACGACCCTGTGGTGGGACCTGCCGCTGAAGGACTCCTACGAGCTGGTGCGGCGGATGTACCGGGTGCCGTACGAGACGTATCGCAAGAACCTCGACCGGTGCGTGGAACTGCTCGACCTCGGTCCCCTGTTGACGGTGCCGGTGCGGCAGCTGTCGCTGGGCCAGCGGATGCGCGGGGACATCGCGGCGGCGCTGCTGCACGACCCTGAGGTGCTGTACCTGGACGAGCCGACGATCGGGCTGGACGTGATCAGCAAGGCGCGGGTGCGGGACTTCCTTCGCGAGGTGAACGCCACGCTCGGCACGACCGTCCTGCTGACCACGCACGACCTGACCGACATCGAGCAGCTGTGCCGCCGGGTGATGGTCATCGACCACGGGCGGCTGGTGTACGACGGCGACCCGGACGGGCTCCACGGGGTCGGGGAGAGCGAGCGGACGCTGGTGGTGGACCTGGAGCGGGAGCTGCCGCCGATCGAGGGCGTGCCGGGGGCGCGGACCGTGCGGGTGGAGGGACCGCGGCAGTGGCTGGCGTTCCCGGCGTCGCAGAGCGCGGCACCGGTGGTGGCGGCGGTCGCCGAACGCTGGCCGCTGGTCGACCTCTCGGTACGCGAGCCGGACATCGAGGACGTGATCGCGCGGATGTACACCCGAAGCGCGGTGAAGTAGGGCCGGGCGGCCGGTTCCCTGCCTACTCTTTGGCCATGAATGAGGAACTCCCCGAATTGCGGGCATCCGATGCCGACCGGGACCGGGTCGCGGAGATCCTGCGGGACGCGCTCGCCGAGGGCCGGTTGCGGATGGAGGAATTCGACGAGCGGCTGGAGGCGGCGTACCAGGCGCGTACGTACGGCGAGTTGGAGCCGTTGACGGCGGACCTGCCGGTGGGGGCCCGGGACGTGCCGGTGCTGCCGGCGGCCGCGCCGCGGGGCGCCGTCGGGCCGGCCTGGGCGGAGCGGATCGTGGGCGGCGAGGGCAGCTCGTCGGCCGGGATCGGGATCCTGGGCGGCTTCCAGCGGACCGGGCGGTGGACCGTCGGGCGGCGCTTCACGGCGGTCGCCTTCTGGGGCGGCGGCGAGGTCGACCTGCGCGAGGCCCGGTTCGCGGACCGCGAGGTGGTGATCAACTGCGTCGCGATCATGGGCGGGGTGAATATCGTCGTACCGCCGGGCGTCGAGGTCGACGTGCGCGGCGTGGGCATCATGGGCGGCTTCGACCACCGGGAGGCCGGGGTGGCGGGCGACCCCGGCGCGCCCCGGGTGATCGTGACGGGCCTGGCGTTCTGGGGCGGCGTCGGCATCGAGCGGAAGCCGACCAGGGCGGAGAAGGAGCGCCTGAAGGCCGAGCGGCGGGAGCGCAGGGCGCTGGAGAAGGAGCGGCGGCGCAAGGAGCTGGGCTGACCGCCGCCCGTCGTCCTACAGCGAGGCGGGGGCCGAGCCCTTGAGGTGCTTGAGGTTCACCGCGAGGGCCATCGCCTTGTAGCCCTCGTCGCTCGGGTGCAGGTGGTCCCCGGAGTCGTACTGGGGGAGCAGCCGGTTCGGCTGGGCCGGGTCGCGCAGCGCCTTGTCGAAGTCGATCACGTTGTCGTACACGCGTCCGGCCCGGATCTGGGCGTTGACCTGCTGGCGGACCTGGTCCATGCGGACGTTGTAGCCGCGGTGGCCGTAGAACGGGGTGAGCGTGCCGCCGGTGACCCGCAGGCCGCGCGCGTGCGCCTGCTTGACGACCTTCCGCATGCCGGCGACCAGCTTCTTCGGGTCCCACTGGCGCGGGGTCTTGAAGAGGTCGTTCAGACCGATCTCGACGATCACGGCCTTGACCCCGGTCCGCGACAGCGCGTCGCGGTCCAGCCGGGTGAGCACGCTGGGGCCGTTGTTGGGGGAGTAGCGGCTGCCGTCGATCAGCAGGCGGTTGCCGCTGATGCCCTGGTTGAGGACGCCCAGGCGGGGCGCGCCGGGCTCCTCGCGCAGCCGCTGGGCGAGGAAGTCGGTCCAGCGGTGGTTGGCGCCCATGGTGGAGGTGATGCCGTCGGTGATGGAGTCGCCGATGACGACGACCGAACCCTTGGCCTCGCGGCTCCAGACGTCGACGCCGGTGAGGTAGCGCCAGTACGGGCTCTGCTCGGTGAAGTCCGTGCCCCCTTCGGCCGCGGCCCGGTCGCCGCGCGCCAGGTAGGAGGTCTGCCGGGCGTACGGGTGGTAGGTGACGGGGCCGGAGGGCGCCGGGGAGTACGTGGTGACCAGGAGGTCCGCGTCGTGCGGCACGTCCAGCCGCACGGGGTCGCTCGCTATGGCGCCGCCGGCCGGGATGACGACGGAGGGGCGGTCGCCGAAGGTGAGGCGGCGCATCGTGCCGGTCGCCGCGGTCGGGTTGTTGGGTGCGGCGGCCAGGGCGATGGTGGCGTGGGTGATGGCCAGCGGTCGGGTGCCGTAGAGGTTGGAGAGCTGGATGCGGGCGCTGGTGCCGCCGACGCTGGTGTGGATCACGTTCCGTATCGACATGCCCGCGTACCCGTCGAGGGTGCCCGGCTCGGCGGCCGCGGCCGAGGCCGCCCAGGTGCCGACCCACTGGCCGGAGACGGCGGGTGCCGCGGAATTCCGCGGGCTGTGCGGGTCGCTGCCGGTGCCGCCGCCGTCGCCGCCGAACCCGACGAAGATCGCGGTCGATACGAGGACCACCACTGCCGCCAGACCGGCGAGCAGGGCGTAACCCACACTTTTGTTCATGCGGGGGCGTTCTCCTGGGGCAGGCGGAGCCGCTGGCTCCGGATGGGCAAGGGCAGCGTCTGATCAGCGGCGCCGTCGCAGTCCGATCGATCCTCCATGATCCCATGGTGGACGCCACGGCTGCCGGGCGGCTCCCTCGCCGCCGGGACGGCGGCAGGGGCGATGCGCTCGACCTGTGGGACGACGGGAACTCGTGGTTCGTTCCAGGAAGGGAACCAGGACTAGGTCACAGTTGGACATACACCCGGGGCGGTCGAACGGATGGAGCGGATGGAACGCACGAAGACGGACCTGGCCACCGGCGCGGAGGGCGGGCCGGCGGCCGGAACCGCCGCGAATCCTGTGGCCGGTTTCACATTCAACGAGGCCGACGAGGAGAAGCGGCGTGGGGTCCGCCGCATGAAGACCTTCGCCACCAGCCTGCTGCTGGCTGTCGCCGTCGTCTACGCGCTGGCGAAGTGGGCGGGCGCCGCCGGGGCCGGCGGCTGGACCGGCTATGTGGCGGCGGCGGCCGAGGCAGGCATGGTCGGCGCGCTCGCTGACTGGTTCGCGGTGACCGCGCTGTTCCGGCGGCCGCTCGGCCTGCCCATCCCGCACACCGCGATCATCCCGACGAAGAAGGACCAGCTCGGGCAGAGCCTCGGCGACTTCGTGGGCGAGAACTTCCTCTCCGGAGAGGTGGTGCGGCAGCGGCTGCGCAAGGTCGGCATCGGCAGCCGGGTCGGCCGCTGGCTCGCCGAGCCCGAGCACGCCGACCGCGTCACCGCCGAGCTGGCCACGGCGGTGCGCGGCGCGCTGACGGTGCTCCGCGACTCCGACGTGCAGGCGGTGGTCGGCGAGGCGATCACCCGCCGTGCCGACGCCCAGGAGATCGCCCCGGGGCTCGGCACGATGCTGGAGAAGATCGTCGCCGACGGCGGGCACACCCGGCTGGTGGACCTGGTCTGCGCCCGTGCGCACGACTGGCTGGTCCTGCACTCCGACTCCGTGATGTCGGCGGTGGCGGGCGGCGCGCCCGGCTGGACCCCGCGCTTCGTGGACCGCAAGGTCGGCGACCGGGTCTACAAGGAACTGCTGCGGTTCGTCACGGAGATGCGGGACATGCCCGAGCATCCGGCACGCGGCGCGCTGGACCGTTTCCTCACCGACTTCGCGGGCGACCTGCGGTCCGACACGGACACCCGGGCGCGGGTGGAGCGGCTGAAGTCGGAGGTGCTCGGCCGGGGCGAGGTACAGGACCTGATCGCGTCGGCATGGGGTTCGGTCCGCGCCATGGTGGTGGCCGCCGCGGAGGACGAGCGGAGCGAGCTGCGGCAGCGGGCGCGCGGCGCGCTGCTGTCGCTGGGCAAGCGGCTGGCCGCGGACGCCCGGCTGCAGGGCAAGGTCGACGGCTGGCTGGAAGGCGCGGCGGTGCACGTCGTGACGACGTACCGCGACGAGATCACGCTGCTGATCACGGATACCGTCGCGAGCTGGGACGCCGAGCACACCTCGCGGAAGATCGAGGCGCACATCGGCCGGGACCTCCAGTTCATCCGGATCAACGGCACGGTCGTGGGCGCGCTGGCGGGGCTGTGCATCTACGCGGTGTCCCACGCGCTGGGCGGCTGACCGGGCCGCGCCGCGGCGAAGTCGCCCGAGCGGCGCCATCGCTCTGGTGATTGCCGCCCGCACGCCGTACGGTGCCCCGCGTGCGGCAGCGGATACCGGTGGTGGTGCGGCTGGTGTGGACGGCGGCGGAGCTGGCAGTGACGCTCGGCGCCGTCCTGGCGCTGCTGGTGGTCCATCAGCTGTGGTGGACCAACCGGGAGGCGCAGGCGAGCGCCGGGGAGCGGGTGTCGCAGCTGGAGCGGGGGTGGAAGCGGCCCGCGCCCTCACGCGAACCGCCCACCTCCTCGCCCGGCACGAGCGCGTCCGGTACGAGCGCGTCGCCGGATCAGCGTCCGGGCGCCGAACGCCCCGCCCGGCGCCCCGGCCAGGACCTGGCGTACGCCGTGCTGCGCATCCCGCGCCTCGGCCTCGCGGCCCCCGTCGCCCAGGGGGTCGGCAAGGAGTCCGTGCTCAACAAGGGGTACGTCGGGCACTACCCGGGGACCGCCGAGCCGGGGCAGGCCGGGAACACCGGGCTGGCCGGGCACCGCAACACCCACGGGGAGCCGTTCCGCCGGCTGAACCTGCTGCGGGCCGGCGACACCGTACGCATCGACACCGCCGACGCCCGCTACACCTACGTGGTGGACCGGACCCTGCCGCAGACCATGCCCGGCGACGGCACGGTGCTGGCCGAGGTCCCGTACAGCTCGGTCCATCCCGGACACCGCTACACCGAGCCCGGTTACTACCTGACGCTGACGACCTGTACGCCGGAGTACACCTCGAAGTACCGGCTGGTCGTGTGGGCGCGGCTGGCGAAGATGGAGCCGCGCTAGTACGCGCTCGGGGCCCCGGCCGACTTGGTGATCTTCTTGCCGTCGGGGCCGACCGCGAACCAGGTGCCCTTCACGCCCTGGCCGTTGACGTCGCCGGGGGCCTTGTCGCCCTTGAACAGGTACATCGGCCAGCAGTCCACGGCCAGCTGCTTCGTGCCGTCGGGACGCTTGACGGTGGTGATCAGCTTGGCCGGTACGCCCTCGATCTTGTCCTTGTCGGCGGGCTCGGCGGGCTTCCAGGTGTCCAGGCAGGCGCCGACGCAGGCGAACTTCATCGGCCAGGGGCTGTCCTTGGTGAAGCGGTAGAGCGTGCGGCCCTTGCCGTCCACGATGAGCTTGCCGAGCTGTGCGTTGTCGGCGACCGAGACGTCGGCCTTCGGCTCGGCGGCCGCCGGCGGCGCGGCGGGCTCCTCGTCCGCCTTCGGGGGCTGCTTCGCGGCCGCCTCGCCCGCCTTGCCGCCGTTCGCCGCCAGCGCGTGCCAGACGCCGCCGACGTCCTGGCCCTTGGTGTCGCCGGGCGCGCTGTCCTTGGCGTACCGGTAGACCGGCCAGCCGCCGAGGGTGAGCTGCTTGCTGCCGTCGGACCGGGTCACCGAGCCGAGGTCGGCGGCGTTGATGCCGGCGGTGGCGTTGGCGTCGTCGGCGGGGACCGGCGGCCAGGTCGAGGCGCAGTCGCCGTCGCAGGTGGACTTCGGCGGTTTCGGGGTGTCCTTGTCGAAGCGGTACAGGGTCAGGCCCTGGCCGTCGGTGACGACCTTGCCCAGTCCCGGTGCCTCCTTCAGGGCGAGGGACTTGGCGACGGCGCCGAGCCCGCCGGCCGCGGCGCCGCCCGCCGCGTCGTCGCCGTATCCGCCTTCTTTGGCGGCGCCCGACCCGTAGCCGTTGTCGGAGGTGCCCTGGCCGGCGGGCTGGACCTGGTCGCTGCCGGAGGCGCCGTAGTCCTTGTCGCCGCAGGCGGCGGTGAGGGCGAGCACGGTGAGGGCGGTGAGGGCGATGCCCGCCTGTCGCCGGTTGACCGGGGCGGCTCGGTTGCTCATGGGGATCTCCTTCGGTGGGGGCGGCGGAGGTGCCGTCGGGACGGGGGTACGGACCGGGGTACGGGAGGCGGTGCTGCCGCCGTTCAACGCCCGCGAAAGTTGTCACTTCACGTCAAAAGGCGGTGCGCTATGGGCAGTACGGAGGCGGAGCGGGATCGGCCTACGCCCGTACGGGGTCATTCGGCGGGGGACCGGACGCGCAGGGCCAGGGCCGGGCAGCGGCGGACCGCGAGCTGGGCACGGCGGCGCATCCGGGCGGGCAGCGCCATGGCGGCCTGCTGCGGATAGCCGTCCGGACCGAGGCGGACCACGCCGGGCGCGAGATCGGCGCAGAGCCCGTGGCCCCGGCAGAGCGTCCAGTCCACGACCAGCTGCGCGGCGGGCGCGGCCGGGCGTACGGGGGCCGCGGCGGCGGGTGGCGGGGCACCTCCGGGCAGCGGCAGGGCGCCCAGGACCGGGCGTCCGCAGCCGCCGCCGTGCGCGTGCGCGGTGAACTCCTCGGGGAAGGCGGCCAGCGCGGAGGCGACGAAGCGGGCGGTGCCGTCGGGGTGGCCGCACGCGCCGCGCCGCTCCACGGCCTTGGTCCTGGCCCGTACGGCGGCCAGGGCAGGCGCGCCACCGCCCCGCACCACCGCCGCCAGCGCGTCGGCGAGCGCGGGCAGGCCCAGTACGCACGGGCCGCACTGGCCGGCCGACTCCCCGGCCAGCCAGCGCGTCACCGCCGCGCACTCCCCGGCCGGGCAGGTGCCTTCCGGCAGCGGGAGGACGGCGCCCGCGCCCAGGACGGCGCCGTGCGCGGCGAGCGCGGGGCGGTCCAGGGTGACGGTGCGCGCCGCGGCCGGGGCGAGGAACGTGCCGTGGTAGCCGCCGATCAGAACGCCCTGGCCCGGGCCTGTGCCGCAGTGCGCCAGCACCCGGTCCAGGGACACGCCGGTGGGGGCCTCCAGGACGTGGGCGCCGGACACGGTCAGCAGGAGGGTGCCCGGCTCGTCGGGGACGCCGATGGCGCGGTGGCCGAGCGCGCCCAGCCGGGCGGCGACCGCGAGCTGCGCGTAGGTCTCGGTGTTGGACAGCAGGGTGGGCAGCCCGCCGAGGCCGCGCTCGCTGGAGCGGACCTTGCGCCCGGAGGGCAGCCCCGGGCCGCCGTCGAGGCCGTCGACGAGGGCCGAGCCCTCGCCGCCCACGAACCGCTCCGGCAGCCGGGCCACGCGCAACCGCAGCGACATCGGGCCGCGTTCGGCGATCGCCCGGCCGACCGACTCGGCCACGTCGGCGCGGGCCACCCCGACGGCGACCTCCCCCGCGCCGAGCGCGTGCGCGGCCAGCAGCGCGCCGTCCAGCACCAGATGGGGCGCGTGGAGGAGCAGCGCGGTGTCCTTCAGACAGCCCGGCTCGCCCTCGGTGCCGTTGACGACCACGGCGGCCCGGCCGTCCGAGCGGCGCAGTGCTTCCCGTACGGCGGTGACCTTGCGGGCGAAGGGGAAGCCGGCGCCGCCGCGGCCGCGCAGCCCGATGTTCTCGGCGAGCGCGGCCAGTTCCGCGGCGGAGAGCACGGGGGCGGTGCCGTGCACGGTCAGGTGGGCCACGCGGTCGAGCCGGGTGGCGCCGCCGTGCGGGGTGGTCACCCCTGCTAGTAGGCGGGGCGGCCACGGGGGCGGGGCCAGGGGGGCGATGCCGGGTGCAGCACCGTCGTGGCTGGGCGCTCCCACGCGGCGGAGCCGCAGGTCGACGCCTCCCGCGCCCCTGGAGGGCGCCCTCACGGGCGCCCCTCCGGGGCGCGGCGGTCGGCCCGCAGCCGGTACGCGAGGGCCGCGGCCGCGGCCGCGACGCACACGGCGTACCCGGCCGTGACCCAGCCCGCCGCCGGGCGGCCCGCGCGCAGGCCGTGCACCAGCGCCGCGCCCCAGGCCAGGTACGCGGTCATGTGCAGCGCGCGCCACCACCGGGCGGCGGCCCGGCCGGTGAAGGCGGTGCGGGCGGCCCCGGTCACCGCCACCGCGAGGAACCCGTAGGCGGCGAGCGTGCCCAGGCCGATCAGGGCCGGGCGGGCCCCGTCGGCGAAGGGCAGCGCGGCGGCCCGGCCGGTGGTCTGGCCGCGGGCCACCTTCACCCCGATGTGCAGGGCGAGGAAACCGAGGCCCGCCACGCCGGTGCCGCGGTGCACGGCCTGCGCCAGCAGCCGGTGCCCGGAGGCGAGCACCCGCCGGTCGGTGGCGGCCAGGCCCCAGACCACCGTGCCGGTCAGCGCGACCAGCGCGAGCACCCCGGCCCCGAAGTCCAGGAAGTCCGCGGCGCGGGCGGCGGCGCCGGAGCGGGCGAGGACGGCCAGGAAGAGCAGCAGCGCGGCGGGCAGGACGGGGCGCAGCGGGAGTCGTCTCCCGGTGCGGGGAGCGGAATGCGGGCGGCGGCGGGTGCGCGGGACTGGCGCGGGCATCGGGTCTCCACGGAAATCGAGCGGAAGGATGCACAACGCCCCGGAAAGGGCGGGGAATTGCCGTACGTACCGTCGGCGATGTGTCCGGCAGCATCGCGGACGCGTCCGGGGACTTCCGGGCCTTTAGCGCGCTGTGACAAATTCCTGCACCGGCATCGCCGTCGTCCGTCCCGGTGCGGATGATGCCGACTCAGACACTGGCCCTCAGGCACAACGGCCGTATCCCAGCCGCCCCCCGACGGCAGGAAACGAGGTAGCGATGTGTGAACTCCTGAACCGCATCTGGTCACGCCCCCGAGGTGAGTGGACCCGGGTTCTGCGAAAGGAACTTCCGTCGCTCGCCGAGAAGATGGTGGAAGAGCTGCGCATCGCTTTTCCCGCCTTTTCCGCCCTTCTCGCGGAATCCCCGAAGGCAGCGGAAGCACAATGGGCCATGGAGCAGGCCCTGTTGACCTCGCTCGGTTATCAGGAACGGACGGAGCGCGAACGCCGGCCGGCCGGACTCGTCGTCACGCCGATGCCGGTGTCCCGCGCCCGCCAGGTCCTCTTCGGCGCGCTCACCGGACAGCAGCCGCTGTCGGCCGCCGCGCTGTCCGAGCCCGCCCGGTGCGCCGGCTGGCCCGTACCGGCCTCCCTGCGGGCCGTCGTGCTCGGCTCCGCCGCCGAGGTGCCGCAGCTGGCCGCGGCGCTGGGCGACGCGCTCGTCGGCACCGTCGACGGCACCACCTGCCTTCTCGTGCCGGACCCCGGGACGCAGGCCCGGCCCCGGCTGGAGGCCGCGCTCAAGGGCCGCGCTGCGGCGGTCGGCCATGCCGTGCCCGCCGACGACGCGGCGTCCTCGCTGCGCTGGGCCCGGGCGCTGCTGGCCCTCGGCCCGGGGCGCGGCGGCCCCGACGTACGCCCGGTCTTCGTCGACGACCATCTCTCGGCACTGCTGCTTCTGCAGGACGAGTCGCTGGTCAGGGCGCTGACCGCACGCTGGCTCGGCCCGCTGGAGGAGCTGACGCCCCGGCAGAGCGAGCGGCTGGAGGTGACGCTGCTGGCCTGGCTGGAGGGCGGTGGCGCGCCGGAGGCGGCGAAGGTGCTCCAAGTGCATCCGCAGACGGTGCGGTACCGCCTGCGGCAGATCGAGAAGCTCTTCGGCCCCGCGCTGCGTGATCCGCGTACCCGCTTCGAGCTGGAGATGGCGCTGCGCAGCCGGCGGCTGCTGGCCCGGGTGCGGCGGTTTCGCTCCCGGACGGGGCGCCGGGCCGGGGCGGTGACCGGCGTCCGGCCTCTGGGAATCGCCAGGGAGGCGCGGGTGAACGGGCTCTGAGCGCGCCGCCCGCCGGGTGGCTCCCGGCGGGCGGCGTCCGTGCGGTGGCCTCGGGCCGAGCGGGCCCGGGACCACCGTGGCGGCTCAGTCGCAGTCGCGGCCGCTGTTGATGCACTCGACCGCCTGGTCCATCAGCCGGTCCGGCATGACGTTGATGAAGTCACCGTGGTCGGTGACCGGCTTGTGGAGCTGTTCGGGGAAGCTGTCCACCGCGAACTGCTCACCGGCCGGCACGTCGTAGGTGATCTTCTCCTGCAGCTGCGGAATGGCGCGGAAGCCGGCCGGGCAGGAGCCGTCCTGCTGCGCGAAGGCCACGTGCGTACGGTGGTTGGCGCTGTCGGTGTTCTGCCCGTCCCAGCAGCTCTGGAAGTTGAAGGTGCGCACCACGTCGGAGCCCTTGGGGCAGATCGGGTACTTGTCCTTCAGCTGCCGGTCCTCGAAGCCCGTGCAGCTCCAGGAGGCGTTGGCGTTGGCCGTGCCGTTGGTGAACGCCTTGGCGTCCCCGGTGATGATCCGCAGGAAGCGCGGCATCGCGGTCACGTCGCCGTCCTGGCTGCCGCTGAAGGTGAGCTTCACATCGGACGGGGTGAGGACCGAGCCCACGTTGCCGTCGTGGCCCGCGCCGGGCTTGTGCTCGGCGGTGCCGTCAAGGACGCGCAGCACCGGCCAGTAGTACGTGGACAGGTCGCCGTTGCCGCAGGTGGTGCCGGAGGCGGCCAGGCTCTGGTCGGTGGAGAAGGCGTCGGTGGACTCGTTGCCGACGTAGTCGTGGGTGTGGTGCGCGCCGTTGCTGACGCCGGGCGTGACGATGACGTTGTCGGAGTTGAAGTGGCCCTCCTCGTTGGTGCCGCACTCCGAGACGAAGGTGCCGGTGGACGCGCCGTCGCCCTGCGGGGGCTGCTGGGCATTGGGCTGCTGGGAGCGGATGTCGGCGAAGTCGTCGGGCGAGGGACCGCCGACGGGCGGCAGCTGCCCACCGCCCTGCTGCTGACCGTTACCGTCCTGGCCGCCGTTGTCCTGACCGGCGCTGCCGTCCTGGCCGCCGTTCTGCTGCTGTCCGCCGCCGTTCGCCTGCCCCTGGCCCGGGGCCGGTTCGCCGACCGACACCGGCTGGCCCGTGGGCTTCATCCGGCAGGCACTCATGTTCAGCAGCGCGTCGGGGCGGGGCGCCGACCTGCCGATCGCGTCGGCCATCGCCCCGATGGTCTTCTCCCGCTGCTGCCGCAGCTGCCCGAGCACGGCGTCCGTACCGCTGCCGCGGCCGCCCGCCGTCATCTTCTCGTACGCCGCAGCCACCTGACGGTCCAGCGCCGCGAGCCCGCGCGAGACCGGGAGCTTCGCACCGCGCGGCACCTGGCGCAGCCGGTCGCCGACGTCCGGGCAGGACACGGTGGCGGCAGCGGCCGCTGCCGCCCGGCCATCGCGCTGCCCCGGGCCGTTCCCGTCCGTCCCGTCCGCCGAGGCGCCGGCGGCTATCAGCGCGGTCCCGCCGCCGCCCAGCAGCAGCGCGGCGGCCGCGGCAACCAGCCGGGTGGTCAGGCGCGAGCGTTTATGGGCCTGTGGAGTCATGCGATCACTTCGCTTCGTGGGGAGTGGTGGGAAGTGCGGAGGAGAGTGAGGTGGGGGTGCGGCCGCGTGTTCGGGGAAACGTACGGCTGCCGGGGGCGGGCCGCCGCCAGGTTGCCGAAGTCGACCAGGCCGGTACCTTCCAGGACCGTGATGTGGTCCAGGACGACCGCATTCGTACGAGTGGCCAGTCGCCGCACCATCGCGTTGCGGCTCTGCGCCCGGACGAGCGCCACGAGCCCGAAGACCTTGCCGTGCGCGCGGCGCAGCAGTTGGGCGAAGCGCCGGTCGAACTCCTGGCCGCGCACCGCGTCCAGCTGGCCGAGCCAGCCCTGCTGCTGTGCGGTGGGCTCGTCCGGCAGTGGCATCCCCAGGTCACGGGCGGCCCGTACCGAGAGCCGGTCCAGCTCCGTGTGCCCGGCCACGAGGTGGTCGCCCGCGGTCCGCACGGCCTTGCGTGTACCGCGTTCCCGCGCCTGGCGGCCCGCGGGCAGCTCCCAGAGCCCGGCGAGCCGCACCTTGCGCACGAAGTCCCGGTCCAGCGGCGTCAGCGGGCCGTACGGGGTGCGGACGGTGCCGCCGCCGTCGTCCTCCCAGCCGGCCGCCGCGGCGGCCACCGAGGTGTTCTGGCCGAAGAGCTGGACGGGCAGCAGCAGGGCGATGAAGGTGGCCGCGAGGGCGGCGACGATCAGCCCGGTGGCGAGCGCCCGCGCGTCGTCGGGGGATGCGGGTGACGCCAGGCCGGCGATGGAACGCAACGAAACCTCCCGGTCGGTCCGGTGGGGACGACTGGGACGCTAGGCCGGTGGCGGGCGGCGGAACGCGGGGTCCTCATGCCCGGACAAGAAACGGCCGGAGCGGCACGGGCGCTGCTACGGTGCGGCGGGGCCCGCGTGCCCAGGCCGGGCACGCCGCGCGGCCCGGGCCCGTACGCGGATGCCGCTCAACGGCTGTACAGCGCGTCGATCTCCTGCGCGTACGCCGCCTCGATGGCCCTGCGGCGCAGCTTCAGGGAGGGCGTCAGCAGCCCGTCGGCGACGCTGAACTCGCCGGGCAGGATGCGGAACGCGCGGATCGACTCGGGGCGCGAGACCGACGCGTTGGCGACCGCCACCGCCCGCTGCACCGCCGCCCGCACGCCCTCCTCCGGCGGCTCGCCGGGCCGGGCGTGCTGGTATCCGCCGCGGTAGCGCCGCCAGTGCTGCAGCGCGTCGGGGTCCAGGGTGATCAGCGCCGCGATGTAGGGCCGGTTGTCGCCGACCACGAGGCACTGCGAGACCAGTGGATGGGACCGGATCCGCTCCTCCAGCCCCTGCGGCGCCACGCTCTTGCCGCCGCTGGTGATGATGATGTCCTTCTTGCGGCCGGTGATCACGAGGTGGCCGTCCTCGTCCAGGAGCCCGAGGTCGCCGGTGGCGAACCAGCCGTCGTGCGGCGCGCTGCCGTGTTCGTCGACGTACCCGGAGAACACCACGTCCCCGCTCACCCACACCTCGCCGTCCTCGGCGATCCGTACCGCGCAGCCCGGCAGCGGCCGTCCGACCGTGCCGAACCGCACCCGGCCCGGCGGCTGTGCCGTCACCGCGCCGCTGGTCTCGGTGAGCCCGTACCCGTCGTAGATGGTCAGGCCGGCTCCGGCGAAGATCCGCCCGAGGTCGGCGCGGAGCGGTGAGCCGCCCGAGACGGCGGTGCGCACCCGGCCGCCCAGCACCCCGCGGATCCGCCCGTACACCAGCCGTTCGTACAGCGCGTGCTTGGCCCGCAGGGCAGGGCCCGGGCCGTGCCCGCGGCCCTGTTCCTGGCGTTCCAGGGCGCGTACATACGCGAGCGCGGTGGACGCGGCGGCGTCGAACATCCGCAGCCGGCCGTGCTCCTCGGCGACCCGGCGCGCGGTGTCGTAGATCTTCTCGAAGACGTAGGGGACTCCGAAGAGGAAGGTGGGCCGGAAGGAGGCGAGCGCGGGCAGCAGGGCCTGCGGGGTCAGCTCCGGTTCGTGGCCCAGCAGGATGCCGCCGCGCAGGCAGGCGACCTGGACCATCAGCCCGTAGCTGTGCGCGAGCGGCAGGAACGCCAGGATCGACGGCTGCTCGCCGGGCGGCCCGGCGAGCTGTCCCCAGCCCGCCAGCAGGGTGTCCGCCTCCGCGGCGAGATTGCCGTGGGTGAGCACGCAGCCGCGCTGCCGCCCGGTGGTGCCGGAGGTCTGCACGACGGCTGCGGTGTCCCGCGGGACGACGGCCCGGCGGAGCCGGTGCACGTCCTCGTCGGCCAGCCGGGCGCCGAGCTCGCCGAGCCGGCCGACGCAGTCCTGGTCCAGCTGCCAGACGCGGTGCAGCCGGACCTGCGCGTCGCAGGCCGACGCCACGGTCATGGCGTGCTGTTCGTTCTCGATGACGACGGTCCGCGCCCCGGTGGTGGCCAGCAGCGCGTGCAGCTGCTCGGTGGAGGACGTGGGATAGACCGGTACGAGATGCGCGCCGAGCGACCAGACCGCATAGCTGAACAGCGTCCACTCGTAGCGGGTGCGGGACATCACCGCGACCCGGTCGCCGGGGCGCACGCCGTCCGCGAGCAGGCCCTTTGCCAGGGCCAGCACCTCGGCCCGGAAGGCGTCGGCGGTCACCGGGCGCCAGCGGGCGGGGTCGGCGGGGTCCCGCCGGGCCGCCACGGGGAGGGCCGGCACCCGCTCGGCCAGTTCGTGCACGGAGTCGGCGAGGCCGCCGGTGCGGGCCGCTGCCACCAGGGCGGGCGTACTGATCTCGCGCACGGCACCTCCCTGGTTCACCCCGGTCCGAGTGGCCGGTGGCAGCGGGAAAGTTACCCGCTGGGAACCGCGACTGCACAGATCTGTGGTTACTCTTGAGCGGAAGAGGACAAAGCCGAGCGGGAGAGGGGGCACGCATGCACCGCATCGCAGGCCGGCGGCTGCATCTTGGCGCGCTCCTGTTCCTGGTGGCCGGGCTGGTGCTCGCGCAGAGCGGGCCGGACACGGCGCTGACCGTGGCAGCGGCCACCGCAGCCCTCCTGCTCAGCGGCAGCGCCGTGCTCGTCGCGACGCTGGCACGCCCCGATCCGCCGCACCGGGTGCGCACCGCCATCCGGGACCGGGAACGCCGTACGGCCTTCCTGCCGCAGCGCGACCCCGACGCCGCCGGCCGGCCGCGGCCGAGGGCACCGGGCGGCCGTCTCCCGACGGCCGCGTAGGCGCTCGCAAGGCGCTGCTCCACCCCGCCCCGCACGGGACCCGTCCGCGCATCCGCGCACGCACGGGTCTGCCCACGTGGCTCGTCACGCCGAGATTCATTCCTTTCTTCCGGAAGCCGGCTTTCTTCCGGTAATCGACGTGACCCACGGAGGGCTCATCCATGTCCGTCTTCGCCACGCTCGGCGCCGCGCTCGGCCACCTCGCCGACGTCCTCGCCCCGGTGTTCGGCGCCTCGGCGACCGCCGCCGCCATCGTCGTCTGCACGCTCGCCGTGCGCGCCGCCCTGCACCCGCTCTCCCGGGCCGCCGTACGGGGTGAGAAGTCCCGGGCCGCGCTGGCCCCGCGGATGACCGACATACGCCGCCGGCACGCCAAGGACCCCGAGCGGATGCAGCGCGAACTGGCGGACCTCTACCGGAACGCGGGCGCCTCGCCGCTGGCCGGCTGTCTGCCCATGCTGCTCCAACTGCCGGTCTTCTTCCTGATGTACCACCTCTTCACCTCCCCCCGCTCCGGGCTGCTGGGGGAGCGGCTGCTGGACGCCCCGCTCGGCGGCCGCTGGGCCGACGCGCTCGCCGACGGCGGCCCGTTCGGCCCGCACGGGCTGGTGTACGTGGCCCTCTTCGCGCTGGTCGCTGCGGTGGCGACGTGGAACTTCCGGCGGACGCGCCGGGCGACGGCGGCGGCGCGGGCCGACGCCACCGGTGAGCAGGTGCCGGGCATGGCCGCGATGACCAGGCTGGCGCCGCTGCTGTCCTTCGGCACCCTGGTCACCGTGGCCGTCGTGCCGCTGGCCGCGGGCCTGTACGTCGTCACGACCACGGCGTGGACGGTGTGCGAGCGGGCGCTGCTGACGCGCGACCGGGAACCGGACGCCGAAGCCGCCCGGCCGGCCGTCGGCGGCGCCAAGTCGCGGACTGCTACTGCCGAGTAAAGGTCCAGTACGTGAACGGGGTCTTGCGGGCGGGACCCCGTTCTTGGACGATCGTCCGAATCGCTCGATGGCCGCACCCATCGGCCGGCCCGGGAGACCCTCCCGGGCCGACCCTTCGCACACGACCACGGGAGTTGAATCGATGAAGCTGCTGCGTGTCGGACCGGTGGGGGCGGAACGCCCGGCGCTGCTCGACGAGTCGGGAACCCTGCGTGACCTGTCGGAACTGGTGCCGGACATCGACGGGACGCTGCTCGCCGACGAGACCGCGCTGACCCGGATACGGGAGGCGGCCGCGTCCGGCGGGCTGCCCGCACTGGACCCGGCCGGACTGCGGACGGGCGCGCCGCTCGCCGGCATCGGCAAGGTCGTGTGCATCGGGCTGAACTACCACGACCACGCCCGGGAGACCGGCGCGGCCATCCCCGCCGAGCCGATCGTCTTCATGAAGGCCCCGGACACGGTCGTCGGCCCGGACGACACCGTGCTCGTACCGCGAGGCAGTGAGAAGACCGACTGGGAGGTCGAACTGGCCGTCGTCATCGGCCGCACGGCCCGCTACCTGGAGACCGACGAGCAGGCCCTCGCGGCCGTCGCCGGGTACACGATCGCGCACGACGTCTCGGAGCGGGAGTTCCAGATCGAGCGTGGCGGCCAGTGGGACAAGGGCAAGAACTGCGAGACGTTCAACCCGCTGGGCCCCTGGCTGGTCACCGCCGACGAGGTCGCCGACCCGCAGGCGCTCGGCGTCCGGCTGTGGGTGAACGGGGAGCTGAAGCAGGACGGCACCACGGCCGAGCAGATTTTCCCGGTCGCCGAGGTCGTCCGCTACCTCAGCCACTTCATGACCCTCTACCCCGGCGATGTCATCAACACCGGCACCCCGGCCGGCGTCGCCATGGGCCACGCCGACCCCAAGCCCTACCTCCGCGCCGGCGACGTCGTCGAGCTGGAGATCGACGGCCTGGGCCGCCAGCGCCAGGAGCTGAAGGACGCCTGACCCGCCGCCGGGTGGCCCGCGGGGCGTCCGCGCCTCAGCCCTTCTTCGGGGTGAGGGCCACCCAGACCGGGCCGCGGGGGAAGGGGAGGCGGTTGCCGTCGGGGGTGGTGAAGGTGGTGCCGCCGTCGGCGGCCGGGCGGGACCACCGGGCCTCGTACTTCTTGCCGTTGCGGAGGACCAGTGCGTCCCCCGACCCCACGGTCTCGGTGTACGGCGTGACGCTGCCCCATTTGTCGTGCAGGCGGGAGGAGCGGACCGTCACGTACTGGATCACCACGGTGGCGACGCCCAACTGGCCGGCGCCGGTGGTGCGGAAGGGCGTGCCGTCCATCGAGACCAGCCAGCGGTTCCGGGGCTCGGACCAGGTGAAGCCGAAGCGGGCCGCGGGGTAGCCGACGTCCTGCCGGCTCGTGCGGGTGCCGCCCGAGGGCGCTGAGCCGAAGCGGAAGCCGATGTCGGCGGGGGCCGAGGCGCCCGAGGCGGCTTCGAGGGCGCGGGCCGGGCGGAGGTAGAGGTTGTGCGGCGCGGCGCGGTCCGCGCTGCGGACGTACGCGTCGGGCGCCTCGCCCGGCGGCAGGGGGACGATCGGCGCCGACTCCAGCGTGGGGCGGAGCTTGGCCTGCGCGCCGGAGTAGGCCAGCGCCGGGTTGCCGAACTGGCGGAGCAGTTCGAGGTCGGATTCGCGGGCGCTGCGGACCGGGCCGACGCGGTCGGGGAGGTGGGCCGCGAAGACGGCCAGTATCCGGGACAGGCCCGCCTCCACCTGCTCGGTGTAGAGGATGTCGGCCTTCTCCAGGCCGGTCTGCGGCCGGGCGGCGGCGACGTTGTCGATCTTCACGGCGAGCACCTTGTCGCCCGCGCCGTCCTCGCCGGTGAACGGCGACCGCCCGTCGTCGCCCGCCTGGCACCCCGCCACCAGTGGCGTCAGCCCCGCGGCGAGCCCCGCCGCCAGGACGGTGCGCCGTGATGTTCCGGTCCAGCCCGCCCCGCCCGTCCACGCCATGGGGGTACCGCCTCTCTTGTCGGTTCCCCCACAGCTTTCCCGTTTCCGCGGGCGGGGCGCACGCTTTGCGTCAGGCGGGGCGCAGGAATCGCTCCAACGCCTCGACGACGAGGGCGTGGTCGTCGGCCTGGGCGAGGCCGGAGACGGCCACCGCGCCGACGACCCCGGTCCCGCGCAGCCGGATCGGGAAGGCGCCGCCGTGTGCCGCGTAGGTGTCGGGGTCCAGCCGGGAGGACTCCTCGAAGGTCCGGCCCTTGGCCCGGAAGCGGGCGCCGACCAGGAAGGACGCCTCGCCGTACCGCTCCACCACCCGGCACTTGCGGTCCAGCCAGGCGTCGTTGTCGGCGCTGGTGCCGGGCAGCGCGTAGTGGAAGAGGCGCTGGGAGCCGCGCCGGATGCTGATCGTCACCGCCGCGTTCCGCTCGCGGGCCAGGCCGACGAGGAGGGAGCCCAGCGCCCAGGCGTCGTCGTTGCCGAAATGGTCGAGGACCAGGCGGCGCTCGTGCTCCTCCAGGGTGTCGATGTCGTCGGCGGTCATCGGGTGGCCCCGATCCGGACGGTGCGGCCCTCGGCGGCCGAGAGCCTGGCGGCCTCCAGGACACGCAGCGCGGCGGCCGCCTCCAGGGCGGTGACCGGCGGTGTGCCGCCCGTACGCAGCGCCTCGGCGACCGCGGCGTAGTACGCGGGGTAGTCGCCCGGCAGGGTCGGCACGGGTTCGCCGCCGCCGGTCTCCGGGGACTCCCCGGCGCCGATGCGGCCCCAGGAGGACTCCGGCTCCACGCCCCACTCGGCGCCGGTGCCGGGCCGGAGGCCCTCGCGCAGCGCCGCCTCCTGCGGGTCCAGGCCGTACTTCACGTAACCGGCCTCGCTGCCGAGCACCCGGAAGCGCGGGCCCAGCTGCGCGGTGGTGGCGCTCACCCACAGGTGGGAGCGGACGCCGTTCGCGTGCGTGAGCGCGAGGAAGGTGTCGTCGTCGGCCTCGGCGCCGGGGCGGCGCACGTCGGACTCCGCGTACACCGAGACGACCGGGCCGAAGAGGGTCAGGGCCTGGTCGGCGACGTGGCTGCCCAGGTCGTACAGCAGCCCGCCGATCTCGGCGGGGTCGCCGGACTCGCGCCAGCCGCCCTTGGGCTTGGGCCGCCACCGCTCGAACCGGGACTCGAAGCGCCACACCTCGCCGAGCGCGCCCTCCTCGACCAGCTTGCGCAGGGTCAGGAAGTCGTTGTCCCAGCGGCGGTTCTGGAAGACGGAGAGGAGCAGCCCGCGGTCCTCGGCCAGCGCGGCCAGTTGCTCGGCCTCGGCCGCGGTCGCCGCGAGCGGCTTGTCGACGACGACCGGGAGGCCCGCCTCCAGGGCCGCGGTGGCGAGCGGGACGTGGGTCTTGTTGGGAGAGGCGAGGACGATCAGGTCCAGCTCGTCCGCGCGGGCCAGCACCTCGTCGGGGGTGGCGACCGTACGTACCTGCGGGTGCTCGGCGCGGGCCTGCGCCTGCCGGTCGGGGCTGGAGGTGGAGACCGTGTCGAGGACCAGGCCCTCGGTCGCGGCGATCATCGGGGCATGGAAGACGGAGCCGGCCAGGCCGTAACCGATGAGGCCGACGCGGAGGGGGCTGCCGGGGAGTGCGGTACCGGTGGAGTCGCTCGGGCTGCTCATGACTCCCACTTAAGCAACGCTGTTGCCAAAGTGCAAGCGGTGCCCACAATGGAGGGGTGAGCAGCGAGAACCCTCCCCATGCCGACCCTTCCCCGGCCGGTCCTGCGCCCGGTCTTTCCGCGTCCGGCCCTTCGGCGGCCGGCCCGGCCCTGCGCGGGCCCGGCGGCGCCAACCTCCCCCTGCTCCGCGGGCACAACGCGGCCGTGCTGCTCGGGCTGCTGCGCGCCGCGGGCGAAGGCGGCGTCAGCCGGCTGGAGCTGGCCGAGCGCAGCGGGCTCACCCCACAGGCGGTCAGCAAGATCACCGCACGGCTGCGGGAGGACGGGCTCGCCGCCGAGGCCGGCCGGCGCGCCTCCACCGGCGGCAAGCCCCGTACGGTCCTGCGGCTGGTCCCCGGCGCCCGGCACGCGATCGGGCTGCACCTGGACCGGGACGAGAGCGTCGCGGTCCTCGCGGACCTGGCCGGGGAGCCGGTCGCGGTCCGCCGCGCGCCGCTGGACCTGGGCGCCGGGGCGCGCGAGGTGCTGGCGGCCGCCGCCGACCGGGTCGCCGAGGTGCGCGCCGCGGCCCCCGAGGCGCAGGTGATCGGCGCGGGCGTCGCCTGCCCAGGACCGCTGGACCATCGGACGGGCGTCCTGCACCGGGTCACCGGCCTGCCGCAGTGGGACGGCTACCCGCTGCGCGACGCGCTCGCCGAACGGCTCGGCCTGCCGGTGGTGCTGGACAAGGACACCAACGCGGCGGCGCACGGCCTGGCGCAGCACGCGCGCGGCGCCGGCTCGTTCGGCTATCTGCACCTGGGTACGGGGCTGGGCGCCGGGCTGGTGCTCGACGGGGCCGTGCACCGCGGGGCCAGGACCGGAGCGGGCGAATTCGGGCACCAGGTGGTGCAGCTGGACGGGCCGCCGTGCGGCTGCGGCAAGCGCGGCTGCATCGAGGCGCTCTGCCTGGCCGCGGTGGCGGCCGGCGACCCGGCGGAGGCGGCACGCGTGCTGGGCGTCGGCGCGGCCAACCTCGTCGAACTGCTCGACGTCGACCGGGTCCTGCTCGGCGGGCGTACGGTGCTGGCCGACCCCGACACGTACGTACGCGGGGTCGCCGCCTCGCTCGACGGGCAGCTGCGCGCGCACGGTGCGGGCGGCGCCCGCACGGTACCGGTCGCGGCCGCACCCGGAGGCGCACACATGGTGGCGCTCGGCGCGGCCCATCTCGTCCTCGCCTCCCTCTTCGCCGCGCCGCACGGGCCGTTCACCGGGGCGCTGCCGGTGGTCTGAGCCGCGCGCCGGACGGCGTGCGAGGATCGGCCGGTGGACTACCCGAAGGACCAGGCGCCCGGTGCGCCGATCAGAGCCGGCATCCCCGAGCACGGGCGCATTCCCAAGTACTACGCCGCGAAGGTGCGGATCGGCGAGCTGCTCGCCGAGCTGGGGGAGGGCGAGACGCTGCCGACCGAGCGCGAACTGGCCCTGCGGTTCGAGGTGTCGAGGGAAACCCTGCGCCAGGCGCTGCGCGACCTGCTCCTCGAAGGCCGGATCCGCCGGCTCGGCCGGGGCACGGTGGTGGCCGGGCCCAAGCTCGAACAGCCGCTGGCGCTGGCGAGTTACACCGAGGGCGTGCGCAAGCAGGGCCGCCGTCCCGGGCGGCACCTCATCGGGCTGGACCGCTTCCCGTGCAATGCGGCCCTCGCCGCGGAACTGGGGCTGCCGGTCGACGAGCCGGTCTGGCACATGGAGCGGGTGCTGCTCGCGGACGACGAGCGGGTCGGGCTGGAGAGCACGTACGTGGCGGTCGCGCGGGCGCCACGGCTGGACACCGACTTCGAGCCGGACTCCTCCTTCTACGCCTACCTGCACGACCGGCTCGGCATCGGCTTCGGCGACGCGGACGAGCGGCTGGAGACGGTGCTCGCCACGCCGCGCGAGGCGTTGCTGATCGGTACGCCGGGGGCGTTGCCGATGCTGTTGATCCATCGGATCAGCCGCGATACGGCGGGGGCGCCGCTGGAACGGGTGCGGACGCTGTTCCGCGGGGACCGGTTCTCCTTTACGGCGCGGCTCGGCGACGCGCCGTAGCCCGGGCGTCCCGCCGTAGGAGCGATTGCCCGGTGGCCGGGTGCCGCCATGTTGTGGCTGGTCGCGCCCACGCGGCGGAGCCGCAAAATCAACGCTGCCCAGCGCCCCTGACGGGGCGCAGCCCCATCCGACCCTTTAGGTCACGATGAGGTAACGGGTCTAGGCCAAACTTGATGGCCTGTTAACCGCCCCGTTGCCGCGCGGACCGTGGTCGGCCATCCGGCGCGACGAGCGTCGCCGTCATGCGAGTCATAGTTGTCGGAGCCGGCGTGCTGGGGACCATGCATGCCTGGCAAGCGGTCGAACGCGGCCACGAGGTCGTGCACATCGAGCGGGAGGCCGAGGCCCGCGGCGCCTCGGTACGGAACTTCGGACAGATCTGGGTGAGCGGCCGCGCGGGCGGCGAGGAGCTGGACACCGCGCTCCGCGCCCGCGCGCTGTGGGAGGAGATCGGCGCCCGCGTGCCGGGGCTCGGCTTCCGTGCCATCGGCTCGCTGACCGTCGTGAAGAACGAGGCCGAGCGGGCCGTCGCCGAGGCCGCCGCCCGCCGCCCGGACGCCGCCGCGCGCGGCTACAAGCTGCTGGACGCGGAGGAGGCCCGCGGGATCAACCCCGCGCTGCGCGGCGACTTCCTCGGCGCCCTGTGGTGCGAACGGGACGCCGCCGTCGAGCCCCGCGTCGCCCAGCGCGAGCTGAAGCAGGCGCTGCTCGCCTCCGGCCGCTACACCTACCTCGGCGGGCGCGAGGTCCGCGATGTCCTCGGCAACGGCATCGGCGTACGGGACGACCACGGCGAGACGCACCGCGGCGACGCGGTCGTGCTCTGCACCGGCGCCTGGCTGAGCGGCCTGGTCCGCGAGCTGGTCCCGGACCTCCCGGTCCGCCGCGTACGCCTGCAGATGATGCAGACCGACCCGCTCGGCGAGCCGCTGACCACCTCCGTCGCCGACGCGGACAGCTTCCGCTACTACCCGGCGTACGGCAGCGAGGCGCTGGACGCCCTCAACGCCGGCCAGGCGCAGGCCCCGACCGCCGCCGCGCACAAGATGCAGCTCCTGATGGTGCAGCGCGCGGACGGCGGGCTGACCATCGGCGACACGCACGAGTACGACACGCCGTTCGCCTTCGACACCGTCGAGGAGCCCTACGAGCACCTGACCGGCGTCGTCGAATCGATCCTCGGCCGCCCGCTGCCGCGCATCCGGCACCGCTGGGCCGGGGTGTACGCGCAGTGCACCGACACCGGCCGGGTGGTGCACCGCCAGCAGGCGAGCGACGGCGTGTGGCTGGTCACCGGGCCCGGCGGGCGCGGCATGACCTGCTCCCCGGCGATCGCCGAGAAGACCGCGAACGAACTGGGCTGGTGAGCGAATTGACCGAGAGCAGCACCAACGACATCGAGCTGGTCGTGCTCGACATGGCCGGTACGACCGTCGCCGACGGCGGCCTCGTCGAGCAAGCCTTCGACGCCGCGGCCCGCGAACTGGGCGTCGAGCCCGGTACCCCCGACCACGCCGAGAAGCTCGCCTACGTGCGCGCCACGATGGGCGAGTCCAAGATCTCCGTCTTCCGGCACCTCTTCGGCGACGAGGACGCGGCGCAGCGCGCCAACGCCCGCTTCGAGCAGGCCTACGGCGAGCTGGTCGACGGCGGGCTGATCGCGCCCGTGCCCGGCGCCCGCGAGGCCGTCGAGGCGCTGCAGGCCGCGGGCATCACCGTCGTCCTCAGCACCGGCTTCGCCCGGGTCACCCAGGACGCGATCCTCGCCGCGCTCGGCTGGCAGGACCTCGTCCCGCTCACCCTCTGCCCGGCCGACGCCGGCGGGCGCGGCCGCCCGTACCCCGACATGGTGCTCGCCGCGCTGCTGCGTACCGGCGCCACCGACGCCGTCCAGCGGATCGCGGTGGCCGGTGACACCTCCTACGACATGCTCTCCGGCCGCCGGGCCGGTGCCGGGATCGTCGCCGGCGTGCTCACCGGTGCCCACGACAAGGAGCAGCTGACCAGCGCGGGCGCCACCCATGTCCTCGGCTCGGTCGCCGAACTGCCCGCCCTGCTGGGAGTGGTGAGCGATGACCGCCCCGCCTGACACCGCCGCGGCGCCCGCGGCGGCGCCCGCCAAGAAGCCCGCCGCCTCCGGCATCCGCTTCGAGAACGTCTCCGTCGCGTACGGCGCGCACACCGTGCTGGACGGCCTCGACCTGACCGTCGAACCCGGCGAGGTGATGGCCCTGCTCGGGCCCTCCGGCTCCGGCAAGACCACCGCGCTGCGGGCCGTCGCCGGGTTCGTGACGCCGGCCTCCGGGCGGGTGCTGATCGGCGGCCGGGACGTCACCGGCCTCCCGCCCTACAAGCGCGGCATCGGCATGGTCGTCCAGAGCTACGCCCTCTTCCCGCACATGCGCGTCGCCGACAACGTCGCCTTCGGGCTGAAGGCGCAGAAGGTGCCGCGCGGCGAGATCGCGGCGCGTGTCACCGAGGCGCTGGAGCTGACCGGCATGGCCGGGTACGCCCGGCGCTATCCGCGCGAGCTCTCCGGCGGCCAGCAGCAGCGCGTGGCCATCGCCCGCGCGCTGGCCATCCGGCCCGGCGTGCTCCTGCTGGACGAGCCGCTGTCGGCGCTGGACGCGCAGCTGCGCTCCGGGATGCTCGCCGAACTGGCCCGGCTCCACCGCGAACTGCCCGACGTGTCGATCCTGTACGTCACCCACGACCAGGTCGAGGCGCTCACCCTCGCCGACCGGATCGCGGTCATGGACCGGGCGCGGCTGCGGGACTGCGGTACGCCGCGGGAGCTGTACCGGGCGCCGCGCACCGAGTTCACCGCCTCCTTCGTGGGCAACGCCAACCTGCTGCCGGTCACGGCGGGGCCCGGCGAAGCGGCCGTGACCTTCGGGGACACCGAGCTGGCGGTGCGCGGCACGGAGGGCGTGGCGCGCGGCGTGGCGGCCACCCTGTGCGTACGGCCGCACCTGGTCGGGCTGGGGGAGGGGCCGAACGCGCTGCGCGGCCGGCTCGCCGAACTCCAGTGGCGCGGCGCCACCCACCGGCTGTACGTCGAGGTCGCCGGGCACCGGGTCATGGCCGACGTGCGCGAGCTGCGGGAGGTGCCCGCCGTGGGAGCCGACGTGACCGTGCACTTCGCGCCGGACGACGCGGTGCTGATCCCCGCGGGAGCGGGTGCCGATGGCTAGCGTCACCCAGCGGGCGCGCCTCGGCGTCACGCCCCGGTCGCGGGTCCGGGCCGTACCGCGCGGCCTGTGGGCGCTGCCGCCCCTCGCCGGTCTCGCGCTGGTCTTCCTCTACCCCCTCGTGCTGCTGGTGCGGCAGTCGTTCACGCCGGACGACGGCGGGCCGGTCACGGCCGCGTACGGGGAGGTGCTGGCCGAGGCGTCCTTCCGGGACGCGCTGGTCAACACCGTCCTGATCGCCGCCGGTTCGACCGCCGGCTGTCTGGCGCTCGGCTTCGCCCTCGCGCTGGTCGTCGCCTTCGTGCCCTTCCCCGGCGCGCGGGCGCTCGGCCGGTTCATCGACATCTTCCTGGCCTTCCCGTCGTTCCTGATCACCCTCGCCCTGCTGTTCGTCTACGGCTCGACGGGCGTGGCCAACGGGCTGTGGACCGCGGCGACCGGCGCCGCCGGCGGCCCGTTCGACTTCCTGCACACGCCCTGGGGCGTGCTGCTGGCGGAGATCACGTACTTCACGCCGTTCGTGATGCGCCCGCTGGTGGCCGCGTTCTCGCAGGTGGAGACCGGGCAGCTGGAGGCCGCCGCCTCGCTCGGCGCCCGGCCGTGGCGGATCGTGCGCACGGTGATCCTGCCCGAGGCGCTGCCCTCGCTGGCCGCAGGCGGCGCGCTCGTGCTGGTGATGTGCCTGAACGAGTTCGGGATCGTGCTGTTCACGGGCGCCAAGGACGTGGTCACGCTGCCGGTGCTCGTCTACACCAAGGCCATTCTCGACGGCGACTACACCGGTGCGTGCGTCGTCGCGGTCGTCAACATCGCGCTGTCCGTGGCGCTGTACGCCGGTTACCGGGCCCTGGTGGCGCGCACCGGCCGTGAGGGAGGTGCCCGCCGTGCTCGTGCACAGCAATAAGGCCAAATGGGGCGTGTGGGCGGGCTTCCTACTGCTCTTCCTGCCGCTGTTCGCGCTGCCGTTCGCCGTCATCCTGGCCGCGTCCTTCGCCACCACCTGGAGCGGCGCGCTGCCCTCCGGGCCGACGCTGACGCACTACCAGGACATGGCCACGGGCGACTCCCTCGACGCACTGGTCACCAGCCTGCTGACCGCACTCGCCGCGAGCCTGCTCGCGCTGGCCGCCGGAACCTGGGCGGCGCTGGCCGCGCAGCGGCTGGGCGGCCGGGGCCGGAAGGTGATCGACACCCTCTTCATGCTGCCCGTGGCGGTGCCCTCCGTCGCCGTCGGCCTCTCCCTGCTGGTCGCCTTCTCGCAGCCGCCGCTGCTGCTCAACGGCACCCGGCAGATCGTGATCATCGCCCATACGGTGCTGGTCACCGCCTTCGCCCACCAGTCGGTGAGCGCGGCGCTGGACCGGCTGGACCCCGCGTACGAGCAGAGCGCCGCGGCCCTCGGGGCCCGGCCCGCGTACGTCCTGTGGCGGGTCAAGCTGCCGCTGCTGCTGCCGTCCCTCACGGCGGCCACCGGACTCTGCTTCGCGCTGTCCATGGGCGAGCTGAGCGCCACGATGATGATCTATCCGCCCGACTGGCTGCCGTTGCCGGTCCAGATCTTCGCCACCACCGACCGGGGCGCCCTCTTCAGTGGCGCGGCCCTCGCGGTGGTCCTGATGGCCGCGACGCTGATCGTGCTCTTCGGCGTCTCCCGCATCCGTACCAGAGCCTCCTACCGCTGACGCGTACCGTTCCCCGAGGAGTCACGACCCGCCATGCGCAGCCACTCGTACCTCAAGCCGGTCGCCGCGACCGTCTCCGTCCTGGCGCTCGGCGCCGGGCTGACCGCCTGCGGCGGCACCGCCGCCGACCCGAACGCCAAGGAAGTCACCGTCTACAGCGCCGACGGCCTGAAGGGCGAGAAGGGCGACGGGTTCTACGACAAGGTATTCAAGGACTTCGAGAAGAAGACCGGCATCAAGGTCAACTACGTGGAGGCCGGGTCCGGCGCGGCCGTGCAGCGGCTCGCCCGCGAGAAGATGAACACCCAGGCGGACGTGGTCGTCACGCTGCCCCCGTTCATCCAGCAGGCCGACGGCAAGGGCCTGCTGCAGAAGTACGAGCCCAAGGGGTACGGCCAGGTGGCCGCAGCCGACCGGGACCCGGGCGGCAAGTGGACCTCCGTCGTCAACAACTACTTCTGCTTCATTTACAACAAGAAGCAGGTCGAGGAGGTCCCGGAGAGCTGGCAGGACCTGCTGGACGCCAAGTACAGGAACAAGCTCCAGTACTCCACGCCGGGCGTGGCCGGGGACGGCACCGCCGTCGTCATCAAGGCCATGCACGACCTCGGCGGCACCGACCAGGCCATGGACTACTTCAAGAAGCTCCAGGCCAACAACGTCGGCCCGTCCTCCTCCACCGGCCAGCTCGCGCCCAAGACCGCCAAGGGCGAACTGCTGGTCGCCAACGGTGACGTGCAGATGAACTACGCCAACATGAAGTCGATGCCGGACCAGGGCATCTTCTTCCCGGCGGCCAAGAAGGGCGGCAAGCCCTCCACCTTCGCGCTGCCGTACGCCGCGGGCCTGGTGAAGGACGCCCCGCACACCGAGAACGGCAAGAAGTTCCTGGACTACCTGCTCAGCCCGGAGGTCCAGCGGGAGGTCTCCTCGGTCGGCGGCGGGTTCGCGGCCCGCAAGGACGTCAAGGCCACCGACGAGAACGCCCGGAAGCTCGCGGAGATCATGAAGGGCGTCGAGATCTTCGAGCCGGACTGGCAGGACATCGACAAGAACCTCGACACCTATATCGACGCCTGGAAGTCGGCCACCGGCAGCTGACGGCTCACCTCCCGTTCCCGCACTTCTCACCGCACGGCCCTGGCGCTCCACGCAGTGTCGCGGAATGGTAACGGGTCCAGACCCAACGCCCCTGCTCCGGCAGGGGCGTTGGAGTGTGCCGGGCACATCGCACCCCACGGAGGAACACCTTGTCCGAGCTCAGCAGAAGATCCCTGCTCGTCGGCGCCACCGCGGGCCTCGCCGGCGCCGCGCTGGCCGCCGGGCCGCTCGCCGCCGTCGCCACCGCCGCGGCCCGCACCCCCAGGGTCCTGTTCATCGGCCTGGACGGGGCCGGCCGGCTGGACCGCGTACGGGACGCCGACACCCCCGTCCTCGACTCCCTCATGGCCGCCGGGATCACCGCGCCCACCAGCCTCTACGCGAGCCCGATGGCCCGCACCGAGTCGGCGCCCGGCTGGTCGACACTGCTCACCGGCGTCTGGCCCGACAAGCACGGTGTCCGGGACAACAGCTTCAACGGTGCGGACTACGGCAGCTACCCGGACTTCCTCACCCGTGTCGAGCGTGCCCGCGGCGCCCTGCGCACGTACGCCGTCGCCTCCTGGGCACCCATCACCGAGCAGATCGTCTCGGCCGAGGTCGACACCCGCGTCGCCACCCCGTCCGCCGAGTACGACAAGGGCACCACCGCGCGGGCCGTCGCCGAACTGAAAAGCGGAAACCCCGACGCCGTCTTCGTCCAGCTCGACAACGTCGACCACGCGGGCCACGCGTCCGGCGCCGCGAGCCGGGCGTACCTGGACGCGCTCCGCACGGCGGACGCCCAGGTCGGCGAGATGCTCACGGCCGTGAAAGCCCGGGCCTCCCACGCCGCCGAGGACTGGCTGGTCCTGATCAGCGCCGACCACGGCCACACCGACGCCGGCGGCCACGGCGGCAACGGCTGGGGCGAGCGGCAGACCTTCGTCCTGGCGTCCGGCGGCGGACTGCCCGCCCGCACGGTCCGCGAGGACGTCCGGATCGTCGACGTGGCCGCCACCGCCCTGCGCCACCTCGGCATCACCGCCGACCCCGCATGGCAGCTGGACGGCCGCCCCCTCCAGGCCCCCACCGCCGACGACTTCGACACGCTGCGGCCGAGGCTGACCGGGGCCGTCGACGAGACCGGCGTCGGCGCCGGTGTACTCGGCTTCACCCGCACCCCGCCGCCCGGCTGGTCCGTCGACAACTCCGCGATGGGCGGCGGCGGGATCACCGAGTGGCGCGGCTGGTCCTTCACCACCGACGAGTTCTGGACCAAGGCAGCACCTGGCCAGCAGCGCGAATCCAACGTCCGGGGGCGCGGCGTCTTCGCGGTCGCCGACGGCGACGAGTGGTCCGACGCGGCCACCACCGGCACCTTCGACTCCACGCTGGTCAGTCCCGCCTGGCCGGTCCTGGGCGGCGCGCCGGCCACGCTCTCCTTCTCCTCCCACTACCTCCAGGAGGGCACCCAGCGGGCCGAGGTGCTGGTCTCCTACGACGGTGGTGCCCCGGTCCCCGTCCGCAGCTACACCGCCGACGCCGTCGCCCGGGCCGAGACCGTCGCCCTGGACGTGCCCTCCGGCGCCCGCACCGTGCGGGTCCGCTTCCGCTACACCGGAGGCAACAACTGGTACTGGGCGGTCGACGGGGTCAAGGTCATGGCCGGCTGACTTAGGCTGTGGGCGTCGGTCGTACGTACGTTTCGCATGAGACGTGCGGCAACGGCCGGCGCCCTCGGCAGTCAGGCAGCAGTTCCCCGTACGGCAGGAGTCCGGCAGTGGCAGAGCGCAAGCCGATCGAGTCATGGCTCACCGACATGGACGGCGTGCTGATGCACGAAGGCGTACCGGTCCCCGGCGCCGACGCCTTCATCAAGCGGCTGCGGGAATCGGGCAAGCCGTTCCTCGTGCTCACCAACAACTCGATCTACACCCCGCGCGACCTCCAGGCCCGGCTCGCCCGCATCGGCCTGGAAGTGCCGTACGAGTCGATCTGGACCTCGGCGCTGGCCACCGCGAAGTTCATGGACAGCCAGCGGCCGAACGGCACCGCGTACGTGATCGGCGAGGCCGGGCTCACCACGGCCCTGCACGACATCGGGTACATCCTCACCGACCACTCGCCGGACTACGTCGTCCTCGGTGAGACCCGCACCTACAGCTTCGAGGCCATCACCAAGGCCATCCGGCTCATCAACAACGGCGCCGCCTTCATCGCCACCAACCCCGACGAGACCGGCCCCTCCAACGAGGGCCCGCTGCCCGCGACCGGCTCGGTGGCCGCACTGATCACCAAGGCGACCGGCCGCGCGCCGTACTTCGTCGGCAAGCCCAACCCGCTGATGATGCGGCACGGCCTGAACGCCATCGGCGCCCACTCCGAGACCTCCGCCATGATCGGCGACCGGATGGACACCGACGTGCTGGCCGGCCTGGAGGCCGGGATGGAGACCTTCCTCGTGCTCACCGGACTCACCGGGCCCGGCGACATCGACAAGCACCCCTTCAAGCCGTCGCACGTCGTGGACTCCATCGCGGACCTCGTCCAGCTCGTGTAGCCGGCGGCCGCGCCACCCGTACGGAAGACCCCGCTCACCCCGACGGCGCACGGCCCGGGCCGCTCAGGATGCGGGCCGGGCCGGCGGGGCGGACCTTCGGAGATATCCGGAGGTGCGCATGAGTCCACCACGATTCACCGTCTGTACGTGCACGGCCGTCACCGCCTGCGTGGTGCTCGCCGGCACCGCACAACCGGCGGGCCGCCCGGACACGCGGCCAGGGCCGGCCGCCACCGCGGGGGTGGCGGCACGGTCCGCGGTGCCCGCTGACCGGGTCTCCGCCCGGCCCCTCCCCCCGACAGCTGACCGGAAGTCCGAGGGCGGCATGAACTCGGGCCGGTCGGCCGGGCTCGTGGTGGCCGGCGGCTTCGCCCTCGTCGTGATCGGCCGCATCGTGCACGTCCTGCGGAAGCGGGGTGGCGGTGATGCCGAATGAGCCCCTGGCCGCCACCGACGGATACGGCCGGCTGCTGACCGGCGTGGCCTGGGCCGTACTGCTGCTCGGGTTGTGGGTGTGGGGGCGCGGCCCGGCCGAGGGACAGCTGACGGCCGCCACCACCGGGGACGTCGCCGCGGTGGGCCGCCCGCTCCTCCAGGAACTTCCCCGGGCGATCGACCCGCTGCCCGCCGCCCGGCCCACCGCCGTCGGCATCGGCGCGCTGGGCATGGCCCACGCGGACGTCATCCCGGGCGGCCCGGACATCACCGACGGAACGCCGCCTGGCCAGGAGCCGGACGACGTGGTCTGGGACGCGTCGGGTGCACAGCCGGGGCGGCCGGGCGTGGCGGTGCTGACCGGGCGCGGCGAGGCGGGCCCCGGACACGGCCCCCTCGCCGGACTGGCCGGAATCCACGCGGGAGAGACCGTACGGGTGGCCCGCTCGGACGGCAGCATCGCGGAGTTCACGGTGGAGGACGTACGGCCCCGCCCCGCCGGCCGGGCCGGCGCCCGGTGGATCCACGGGGCGCACGAGAGCGGCCGCGCCGAACTCCGGGTCGTCGCGGAGGACCACCCGCGCACCGTGGTCTCCGCGTACCTGACCGGCGTCAACGGACCCTGAAGGAAGTGAGCGACGTGCGGAGGACGGAATGCGGATCGCCCGGCCCGGCCGGCGGTTCGCTCCCCCCTGAACCACCGGCCGACCGGTCCTCGACCGCCGCGATTCAGGACTGCGGGAGTTGCCCTGCCGCCGGCGGGAGGCGCCATGAAGCGCGCTATCCAGGCCGGGGGCCGGGGCCAGAACCACACTTTAGAACGCCTGCGCGTCGCTCGTACAGAGGGCGACGGAAGCGGACCGTAACAGGTTGCCCACTCGCCGTCGCCGTGGCACGCGCATGTGCCAGGATTGCTGCGACCGGCCAAGTTCCGTGCTCCGAGGGGGGAGTGGATGTACGGCGTTGTACCCGGGTCCGGGGGGACTTCGAGCGGACGGCGCGGTGACCGCGGCGGACGAGGCGTCACCGTACCGGCGCTGGCGGCCCTGCTGCTGGCAGCCGCCGGCCTGGCGGGATGCTCCTCGCCCGACGAGCCCGACGAGGGTACGGGGCCACCGGGCCAGCGGCCCAGGGCCACGGTGCCGTACTGGGTCAACCCGGACGGCAAGGCCGCCCGGCAGGCCGCCGCGTACCGCAAGGACGGCAAGCAGGACGATGCCCGGCTGATCCACCGCATCGCGGCCCAGCCCGTCGCCGAATGGATCGGCATCGACGACCCGCAGGGCGAGGCCCGCGGCTTCACCGAGGCGGCCGCGAAGGCGGACCGCGACGCGCTGCTGGTGCTCTACAACATCCCGCACCGCGACTGCGGCAGCTACTCCAAGGGCGGCGCCGCCGACGGCAACGCCTACCGCGCCTGGCTCGACGGGGTGATCAAGGGCATCGGCGACCGGGCGACGACGGTGATCCTGGAGCCGGACGCGCTGCCGCACATCGAGGACAAGTGCACCCCCGAGGAGTTCCACGAGGAGCGGTACGCGCTGCTGACCGAGGCCGTCGGCAAGCTCAAGGCGCTGCCGCACACCAAGGTCTACCTCGACGCGGGCAACCCGCACTGGATCAAGGACCCCGGGCGGATGGTGGAGCCCCTGAAGCGGGCCGGCATCGAGAAGGCCGACGGCTTCGCGCTGAACATCTCCAATTACCAGACCACGGCGGAGAACGAGAAGTACGGCCGGCAGCTCTCCGCGATGGTGGGCGGCAAGCACTTCGTCATCGACACCAGCCGGAACGGCAACGGCCCGGCGCCGGGCGGCGACGACGCGGAGAACTGGTGCAACCCGCCGGGCCGGGCGCTCGGCGAGCCGCCGACCACGAAGACCGACGACGAGCTGGTGGACGCCTACCTCTGGATCAAGCGCCCCGGCGAGTCGGACGGCACGTGCAAGGGCGGCCCGCAGGCAGGCGCCTGGTGGCCGACGTACGCGCTGGCCCTGGCCCGCAACAGCAAGCAGTGACCCAGCGCGCAGGGACACGATGAGGGGGCGCCCCGCCTGCGGGGCGCCCCCTCCGTACGTACCCGACGGTCAGCCGCGGTCCTTGGCGGCGGGCACCTTCAGCCACACCGCCTTCGACGGAGTGCCGTCCGCGTCGACGGCCATGACCATGTACCAGCCGGGCGGGACCAGGGACGGGTCCTTGGGCAGGGTCGCGGTCACGGTGTCGCCCTTCGTCGTGAAGTCCAGCGCCACGGAGCGCTGTTCGACGTTGGTGACATGGGTGAACGAGCCGGGCCGGATCAGCCGCAGCTTCTTCAGGGACCCGCTGTGCGCCGAGGTGAACGTCGCCTTGCCGCCCAGCCGTACGGTCGTCGGGCCCGCGGCCTTGAGGCCGGGGCGCGACCCGTGGAAGAGGTACGGCGGGGTGTAGAGGTCGATCTGCTGCTCGAAGACGCCCGGCCTGGTGTTGTCCTTGTCGGCGAAGAGCGAGTCGGAGCCGAAGGTCATCACCCGGCCGTCGGGGAGCAGCAGCGCGCCGGAGTGGTAGTTCCGGCCGACCAGGGGGTCGGCGACGGGGCGTGAACTGTTCGCCGCCGGGTCGTACAGCTCGGCCATGAGGACGTTGGAGTCGCTGCGGCCGCGGTAGTCGCCGGAGCCGTTGGTGGTCAGCACGGTGTCGTCCGGCATGATCACGCTGCTCGGGTAGCGGGCCTTCGCGTACAGGTCGGGACCGTCGCGGAAGCGGGGCTTGGGGTCGGTCAGGTCCGCGATCCGGGTCCTGGCCGTGGCGCGCGGGTCCTCGCCGACCCCGCCGCCGCCGAGGACCATGTACCGCTGGTCCTGCGCGGGCGGCAGCAGTACGGACATCGACGTCTCCAGGATGTCCGGGTCGCTCATCCCGGGCACCACCCGGAACGTGTTGCTCTTCAGGTCCCAGATGCCGGGCGTGCGGCCCTTGTTGTCGGGGCCGTACCCGGCGTTGGAGCCGGTGTAGAAGACCTGGCCCCGGCCGGAGAGGAAGAGCGTCGGGTAGGTGGGGAAGAACCGCTGCTTCGGCAGGTAGGTCCACTTCTTGGTCGTCGGGTCGTAGAGCTCGTTCTTGCCGGGGACGACCTGTCCGATCTCGTCGAGACCGGACACCGAGAGGACCTTGCCGTCCTCCATGGAGGTCAGCGTCGGATACCAGCGGGCCTCGTTCATGGGGTCGACGCGGATGTACCGCTCGGCGACCGGGTCGAACTCGAAGGAGTCCTTGATGCCCTGGAAGTCCTTCTTGTCGAAGGACAGCTTCTGCGCGATGCCGTAGAAGTTCCGGGCGTCCGCGCCGGTCAGGCCGTGGATGCGGTAGTTGTCCTGGGCGCCGGTGGCGTGCGCGCGGCCCTCCTTGCGGGCCTCGACGTAGACCCGGCCCTCGCTGTGCTCGACCCGGACCTTCCCGGTGGCCTTGTCCTTGATCTTCTTCGCCCGCGGCACCACGACCGGGTCCTTGGAGACGAAGGTCTTGCCGTTCTCCTTGCCGGTGAAGAGCGTGCCGGCGGGGAAGGTCTTCGGGCCGTCCGGGTCCTCGTTGTAGACGATCATCAGGCCGCCGGCCTTCTTCACATCGCCCTTGAGGGTCTCGTAGCGCTGGGTGCCGCCCGCGACCAGCAGCTTGCCGTCCGGGAGCTGGGTGTGGCCCGAGCAGAAGAGGTCGACGGGCGTGGGGATGTTCTTGAAGGTGTTCTTCGCCGGGTCCCACAGGACCGTGCGGAAGGACTTGGCCTTGAAGTTCGCCGCGTTGTTGCCGGAGCCGGCGACCAGCAGGACCTTGCCGGTGTGCAGCAGGGCCGCGTGGATGGTGTTGATCCGGTACGCGTCGGGGACGTCGACCACGTCCCAGTGGCCGTTCCGTTCCTTGTACTCCGGCTGATTGATCTTGTACGAGTGGTACTGCTCCGAGGCGAAGCCGTACACCGCCGGGCCGTTCATCGCGGCCAGGGCGATCACCACCACCGCACCCATCCCCAACCGGCGGGTGCGGCGGCTCGGTCGGTATCTCATCGGTTGGTTCCCCCCACGGGAATCTGCACGGTCTGCGCGATCCGGTCATCGGTGGCCGCGGGCACGGTGTCCACGGCGGCCGGTGGCTGTGACTGCGGCTGGGGCTGCGCGGGCGGCGCGGCCGGGCCCGCCCGGTGGCGCGCCTCCCGGCGCAGGCCCCAGCGCCAGACGCCGATCGGGGTGCAGCAGACCAGCAGGGCCAGTACGGCCCAGACGATCATCGCCGGGTGGGCATGGCCGAAGAAGAAGGAGGCGATCAGGGAGGCACCGAAGACGAGCAGGAAGAAGAGGTGCACCCGGAAGGTCCCGAAGAGGGTGTCGGGGCTGGAGGAGTCGCCCTTCGGGGTCACCACGAACTTGCTCTTGCGGCGCAGCGCCGCGTCGAAGAGGGAGCGCGCGTAGATCGGCGCGGAGAGCGCGGACATCAGCATGCCGGCCACGCCGCCGGAACCTTCCGGCTCGTGCGGGGAGACGTTGTGCCGGCGGTTCCAGACGTACAGGCCGATCTGGAGTGCGGAGGCGTTGCCGTAGAGCATCATCCACACGGCCGGGTCGATCTCCACGCCGGAGGCGCCGAGCCCGAGGAAGAGCGCGCAACTGAGGGCGGCGAGAATCCAGTTCAGCGCGGACATCGGGTAGAAGATGACCATCATGGAGTAGTTGAAGAGGCGGCCGGGGGACAGCGTGAAGGGCGCCTTCCAGAACTGCTTGAGCAGCGTTTCGTACGTGCCGCGCGACCAGCGCAGCTGCTGGGTGAAGAAGTCCGTCCAGGCGGTCGGGCCCTCGCCGACGGCGAGCACGTCGGGGGTGTAGACCGAGCGCCACTTCTTGCCCGTCGCGGGGTTGCGGTGGCGGTGCATCTCGAAGCCGGTGGCCATGTCCTCGGTGATCGAGTCGTACAGCCCGCCGATCTGCTGCAGGGCCGTGATGCGCACCGCGTTGGAGGTGCCGACGAACATGGGGGCGCCGTAGCGGTTGCCGGCCCGCTGGATCAGCGCGTGGAAGAGGAACTGCTGCGACTCGGCGGCCTTGGTGACGAAGGTGTCGTAGTTGCCGTAGACCTGGGGACCGATGACGAAGCCGACGTCGGGGTCGCGGAAGTACCCGAGCATCCGCTCCAGGTAGTTCGGCAGGGGGACGTGGTCGGTGTCGACGGAGGCGAAGAAGTCGTAGTCGTCGCCGTGGGCCTGGAGCCAGGCGTTGTAGTTGCCGTGCTTCGTTCTTGCGCGGTGCGGGCCCTTCGCGCGGTTCCACTCCGGTATGCCGTGCCGGGTGAAATGGTGCACCCCGAGTCTCGCGCAGACCTCTCTGACCGCGGGGTCGTCGCCCTCGTCCAGCAGCCAGACGTGCAGCAGGCCCCGGTGGCGGATCCGGACCGCGGCCTCCAGCGTCTTCGTGACCATCTCCAGCGGTTCCTTGCCGGGCACGAAGGAGGTGAGGAAGGCGACGCGGGTGCCGCTCTCGGGTATGACCGGTATCGGGTCACGGGCGACGAGGGTGGCGTGGGCGTTGGAGAGGACGTTCATGCAGCGGAAGAACTCGATCAGGCCGATCGAGACGAGCATGACCACGTCGAGGACGGGGAGGAAGGCGAACTGCGGGTAGTCCCGCTCGGTCCAGTGGGCGGGCTGGAGCAGCCAGGCGAGGAGCCCGAGGGAGACCAGCGGTGCCGCGCCGAGCAGCAGGGCGGCGCGTAAGCGGTGCGGTTCGTCGGCGAGGAGGCTGCGGTACCGCACCTTGTACGGCTTGCCGGGCTCGGGCCTGGTCAGTGGCCCGGCGAGCCGGCTGTAGTGCTCGTAGTCGTAGCGCGGCAGCGGCGCGGGCTGCTGCGGGCGCCTGCGATGCTGGCGCGGCAGACGTAACCGCGTCGTCGCGGACGGATCGTACTCTTGTTCCTGCCGGGCGCCGTGAGGCGTCGACGACGTCATGACTCCATCCCCCCGCACGCAGAGCTGGCTGCGTGTCCGTCTGTTCCCCGCCCGAGCCGCTGGTCCCCCTGACCGGCTCAGGCTCCGTGGTCTCGGCCGCCCGCGCACTCAGCAGTGCGCCGCCCGCCTTCCGGTTGCCCGGTACTGCCTCGCCATCATGGCAGCGCGCGGAGTTCCCCAACTCCTCGTTCGGCGCAGCCGATGGCCTTCCCCCACATGCTCGTCAAGGCCATCTTCGACCCATCCGCCACGTCAGGGTCCCTAACCGGCCTTCATGATCGCAAGGGCGGAATGAGGTGCTTACGGAAGGTGTAGGCGTATGGGCGGACTCGGAGTGGTGTGCGGCGGTCCGTGCGCCCCTCCGTCCGGCGGCGCTCCCCCGCCGGACGCACCCGTCAGCGGTCGCCTGAACTGCGCAACCTGTGGCGGATGTTGTCGAAGTGGTGGCGGACGGCCCGCTCCGCGCGGGGCCCGTCGCCCTCCCGTACCGCCGCCACGATCTCCTCGTGCTGGCGCACCGTGGTCTCCGGATCCCCGTGCGCCGGGACGAGGTCGGTACGCACCCGGTGGAAGGCGTCCCAGAACGCTTCGAGCACCTCGCTGAGCAAAAGATTGTCCAGGCCTCGATGAAGAGTGGCGTGGAATGCTCGGTCGGTCCCGGCCCGTACGCCGCCGGCCGCCGCCTCCGTCCGCATCCGCGCCACGATCGCGTCCAGCTCGGCCAGGTCCGCCGCCGGCACCCGTCCCGCCAGCCGCGCGATCAGTCCGGTTTCCACCGCCTCGCGCAGCTCCAGCAGCTGGAGCAGGCTGTCCTCGCCGCGGTAGTGCCCGGCCACCGTGCGGAAGGTCAGGCCCTCGATCATCGGGGCCATCGACATCGGCCCGACGTAGGTGCCGAAGCCGTGCCGGATCTCCACGATGCCCATCGCCTGGAGCGCCTTCAGCGCCTCGCGCACGGAGTTCCGGCTGACCCCGAGCAGCTCCATCAGCTCCGGCTCGGTCGGCAGGGGCGCGCCGGACGGCAGCCGCTGGTCGATGATCAGCCTCTTGATGCGCTCCTGGATGTCCCTCGCCATCCCGTGACTCTGCACCCCGGCCCACCCTTTTGACCAGCACTCCCGCGCAAAGTGCCGGTAAGAAACGACCGAGGCCCCCTCGTCGTGACGAGGGGGCCTCGGCCCTACGTGCGCCGCCAGGGACTCGAACCCCGGACCCGCTGATTAAGAGTCAGCTGCTCTAACCAACTGAGCTAGCGGCGCGCGCTGACCTGGAAAACTCTACACGAACTCCAGGGGTGCTCCGGACCGCGTAAACCCGTCGGCGCCCCGCCGAACGTGTGAGGTGTGACACGCCTGCCGGAATCGGGGCAGGACAGCTTTTCCTCCGCGTGTCGCGCTCCCCGCCGTGATGCCCCGGCGCATTTTCGCCTGGTGGTTCGCCGGTTTTTGTACGGGGAAGAGTGTTTCAGCGTGCAAGGTCATCAGTTGCCCCGTCAGCATGCGGTATGCGCCGGTAGTTGAGAGGCTGTGCCGGTGTGAGGCCTATGAGAAAGAAGCGGCCGGAAGGGGAACGGGAATGACGGTGCCGGTGTTCGTCGAATTCGAGCCCGCGGACGACTGCCCCTGCGCGGGCTGTGCGCAGGAGCGGCGCCTCCTCGCGCTCGGGCGGCTCAGGGACGGCGGCCACCCCGCCGCCCACGGTGCTCGCCGCGCGCTGGTGCTGGCCGCCGCGGCCGGTACGGTCCTCGCCGGCTCGGCCGGCGACGGGCTGCCCGCCGATGTGCTGCCCGACGCCGGCCGCGCGGCCGCCGACGCCGAGCCGGCCACGGCGCCGCAAGGGCAGGTCAGCGGGTTGTACGGCGGGGCGGGCAGCGGCCGGGCCCGGCTCGCGGCGGAGCCCCGCCCCACCACCCGCGCGGCGATCATCGCGCGGGCGAAGACCTGGATCGCGGCGCGGGTGCCGTACAACATGAACGGCTTCTGGTCCGACGGCTACCGCGAGGACTGCTCGGGCTTCGTCTCGATGGCCTGGGGGCTGGGCAGCAGCCAGTGGACAGGATCGCTCCACCGGTACGCCGTGCGGATAACGAAGGACGAGCTCAAGCCCGGCGACATCCTGCTCTACCACAACGCGGCCAACCCCTCGGCCGGCTCCCACGTGACCATCTTCGGCGGCTGGGCGGACGGCTCGCACTCGAAGTACGTCGCGTACGAACTGGCGCCGGAACACGCCCGGAAGCGGGTCACCCCGTACGCCTACTGGAGCAACGCCGGCAAGTACGTGCCCTACCGCTACCGGGGCCTGACCGGCGGCGGGCTGCCCGACACCGGCATCCCCGACGCGGTGGCGGACGCCTTCCCGGGGCTCGGGCACTTCGGCCCGGGGTCCGACAACTCCTGGGTGACCCGGCTCGGGAAGCTGCTGGTCGCCCGGGGCGGCAGCGGCTTCTACCGCTCGGGGCCGGGCCCGCGCTGGAGCGCGGCGGACCGCGACGCCACCCGGGCCTTCCAGCGTGCCCAGGGCTGGCGCGGCTCGGAGGCCGACGGCATCCCCGGGCCCGACACCTGGGCGTATCTGATCGGCGGCAAGGGCCGGGACATCGGCGGCCCGGGCGCAGGCGCCAAGAGCGGCGGCTTCCCCGGCGTCCGCCACTTCCGGCCCGGTGCGGTCGGCAAGAACGTCACACAGCTCGGCCGGCAGCTCGTGAAGAAGGGCTACGGCAAGCACTACCTCTCCGGCCCCGGCCCGCGCTGGACGGAGGCGGACCGGCGGAACGTCGAGGCGTTCCAGCGCGCGCAGGGCTGGCGCGGCCGGGACGCCGACGGCTATCCGGGCCCCGAGACCTGGCGGCGACTCTTCCAATGACGGAGCACTTCATGGCAGGCAGAACGGACAGCGGACGGCCGGAGACCGCGTACCCGGCGGAGCCGGCGGGCGGCGCGGGACAGACGTACGGGGTGGCGCCGCGGATGGTCCCCCTGATGGACCCCGACACGGGGCTGCCCTTCGTGGACGAATTCGGCGTCGCGTCGGACGCCGCACGGCCGGTCCCGGCCGGCGCGCGTGCGGCGGACGCGGCAGGTGCCGAGGTCCGGCACCCGGCGCCCGAGGACGCCCGGCCCCCGGTCCCCGGCTGGGCGGCCGTCGAGGGCGAGCCGATGCCGGACCCGGCGCCCGTCCCGCGGCCCGAACCCGAGCCCAGCCCGGAGCCGACCCCGGTTCCGGGGCCGGAGGACCTGCCGCCCCCGGCCGGTATCGAGGCGGCCGAGGAGCTGCTCGACACCGCCGAACGCGCGGTCCTCAGCGACGCCCTCGGCGTGGTCGACGCCGGCAGCCGGGTGGCCTCGCCGGCCGCCGTCCCCGCGGAATCGGAGCCCTGGCCCTATGACGGGCCGGAGCCCATCGGGCCCGCGCCCGTACCGGCCGGTGGCCTGCGCGCCCCCGCGGAGGACCCGTACCTCAGCGAGCGGCGCGGTCCCTCGCTCCCCGGCGGCATCGCCCTGGTCGCCGGGCTGGTCGCGGCCGCCTGCTGCGGGGCGCTGCTGTGGTGGCACGGGATGCTGCCCGAGCAGGCGGCACGGCTGCTGCGGCTGCCGGCGCGGGGCCACTCCCCGCTGGCGGTCCGCGACGCGGCGCTGCTCGGCCTCGGTGGCGCGGCCGTGCTGTTCGCGCTCGGCGGGCTGGCCCGCGGCCGGGTCGGCAGCGCCTGGGTGCTCAGCCTCTTCGGGCGGTACCGCGGCACCGTCCGGCGGACCGGACTGGTGTGGATCAGCCCGGTGCTGCGCCGCCGCCGGATCGACGTGCGGCTGCGCCACTGGCGGAGCGAGCCGATGCCGGCGGTGGACGCGGCCGGTGTGCGGCTGCGGGCCGTGGTGCTGGTGGTGTGGCGGGTCGTGGACGCGGCCCGGGCCCGGTACGAGGTCGACGACCACGTCGCCTACCTGCGCGAACAGGTGGAGGCCGCGACCGCGCGGGTGATCGGCCGACTGGCCGCCGACGCGCCGTCCGCCGGCCCCTCGCTGCAGAAGAGCGGCGCCCCCAGCGTCTGGGACGCGGAGGCGGTGGGCAACGCGCTGACCGCGCAGCTCGCGGCGGACTGCCGTCCGGTGGGCATCGAGGTGTTCTCCGCGCAGCCCACCCGTATCGAGTACGCGCCGGAGGTGGCGGCCGCCATGCACCGCCGGCAGGTCGCAGCCCTCGACGCCCGGCACCGCGACACCGTGCTGACCTCGGTGGTGGACGCGGTGGACGACACCGTACGGCGGCTCACCAGCCGGGGGCTGGTGGAGCTGGACGACTACGAGCGCAAGGCGCTGGTCAAGGACCTGACCGTGGCGTTCTACACCGCCCGCGGCAGCGCGGCGGCGCAGGAGTGAGGCGCCGTGGTGGCCGCCACGACCCGCACCCTCGAACTGCAGCTGCTGCTCGGTCCGGACACCGTCGTTCCCGTGGCGGGCCGGTTCGGCTACCGCAGTGACCGTCCGTACGAGGTCAGGGTCGCCTTCGTCAGCCAGGGCCGTACGGTCACGACCTGGGTGTTCTCAAGGGAGCTGCTGCTCGCCGGGCTGCGCGGCCCGGCGGGGGAGGGGAACGTGCGGATACGGCCCTTCCGGGACTCGGTCGGGCTCCGCCGGGTCCACATCGAGCTGCGGGCCGACGGCGGCGCGTGCGTGCTGACGGCCGAGGCCACCGACCTGGCGGCCTGGGTGCGGGCGACCGCCGAGGTGGTGCCGCCCGGGCAGGAGAGCCGGTACCTGGATCTGGACGCCCACCTGGCGCGGCTGTTCGCGGAACGGAACTGATACGTCCGCCTGAACGGGGGGCGGGGTGTGGGTGACGAGCGGTGGTAATTGGTCTGGACAACTGCAACAGCCCTCATTACGCTGCGGCTTGGTCTAGACCACAATGCACGGCTCACGGAACCTCCCCCTCGTTCAGGAGCGAAGCATGCGCAAGAAGATCAGCGTCGCCGTGGTCACCCTCGGCATAGCCGGCGCCTCCCTGGTTGCCACCGGCAGCGCCTCCAGCCACGGGTACGGCACCCAGCCCGCGAGCCGCCAGTCGCTGTGCGCCGCCGGGACCGTCAAGAACTGCGGCGCCATCCAGTACGAGCCGCAGAGCGTCGAGGGCCCCAAGGGCTTCCCGGCGGCGGGCCCCGCCGACGGCAAGATCTGTGCCGGCGGCAACTCCGGATTCGCGGAACTCGACGACCCGCGCGGCGGCCAGTGGCCCGCCACGAACCTCAAGGCCGGCCAGGGCTTCAACTTCACCTGGAAGATGACCGCCCGGCACGCCACGACGGACTTCCGGTACTACATCACCAAGCAGGGCTGGGACCCGAGCAAGCCGCTCACCCGTGCGTCCCTGGAGTCGCAGCCCTTCATGAACGTGCCGCTCGGCGGCAAGCAGCCGCCGGAGGTCTGGAGTCAGCAGGGCACCGTGCCCACCGGGCACACCGGCCGGCACATCATCCTCGGCGTCTGGAACATCGCCGACACCGGCAACGCCTTCTACTCCTGCGCCGACGTCAACCTGTCGTAACGGCCGCGGCCCGGTCTCCGCGCACGGCGTGACCGCATACGACGAAGGCCCTCACCGGAGTGAGGGCCTTCGCCTTGTCTGTGCGCCGTCAGGGACTCGAACCCCGGACCCGCTGATTAAGAGTCAGCTGCTCTAACCAACTGAGCTAACGGCGCCTGCTGACGAAGTAAATACTACCTGCTCCCGAGGGGTGCTCCTGACCATGTGGCCCCGGCCACACCCGGCGGGTCAGATCGCCAGCGACAGCAGGACCGGGGCCGCCCGGCGGTTCAGGGTGTCGGCGGCCTTGCGCAGCCGGTGGGCGTGCTCCAGCGGCATCGACAGCGCGAGGCAGCCCACCGTGGCGCCGGCCGTGATCGGGACGGCCGCGCACACCGTGCCGACGGCGTACTCCTGGAGGTCCAGGACGGGGACGGAGGCCGGCTGGCTGTCGAGCTTGTGGAAGAGCACCTTCTCGTTGGTGATCGTCCGGGAGGTGAGCCGGGCGGTCTTGTGCCGGGAGAGGTGGTCCCGCCGGCCGTCGTGGTCGAGCTGGGCGAGCAGGCACTTGCCCATCGCGCTCGCGTGCGCCGTGCGGTGGAACTCGGCCCACTCGTTGACCTTGGGGGCCTGCGGGCCGTCGGCGTAGTGCAGGATGCGCACCTCGCCGTCGATGTAGCGGCTGATGTAGACCGCGGCGCCGACGGAGTCGCGCAGCTCGTCCAGCGAGCTCTGGAGCTTGTCGTTGAGCGCCTGGGCCCGGCCGACGCCGCCGCCCAGCAGGTTCAGCGACTCGCCGACCACGTACGCGCCGTCGGACAGCTGCTTGACGTAGCCCTCGCGGCGCAGCATCGCCAGCATGTGGGTGAGGTGGGCGGCGGGCAGTCCGGTCTCGCGCGCGATCTGGGTGTCGGTCGTGCCGGTGGCGTGCCGGGAAACCGTTTCGAGAACGCGGAGTGCGTAGCGCACCGAGTGATAAGGCGCGGTGGGCTCGTACGTCGGCGCCACGGTGTCCCCCTAGCAGGTTGTGACCGTTTGCATCATCACCGTCGCCGCCCGTCACGGACAGCATGCGTCGCGCGGCCTTACCGGGTGGCGGGGCTCGTACCACGATAGCGGCCAACCTGGCGGACAGGAGGGGGTCTTGAGTGAAAATCGGCGTTCGGCATGCTTCTGTTCAGCGATTCACCACCATGGCATATGCCCTGGTCATAGCCTCTACGGAAAGGCAGCGGCCCGCCGCCCCCTGCCGGGGTGGCGGACCGCTGCCTTCCGTGCGTGCGCCGTGCTTCAGAGCACCGCGCTGAGGAACTCCCGGGTGCGCTCGTGCTCGGGCTCCGTGAAGATCTTCTCCGGCGGGCCGGACTCGATGACCCGGCCGGAGTCGAACATCAGGACGTCGTCCGAGATGTCCCGGGCGAAGTTCATCTCGTGCGTGACGCACAGCATCGTGATGTCCGTGGTGTGTGCGATGTCCCGCAGCACGTCCAGGACGCCGGCCACCAGCTCCGGGTCGAGCGCCGAGGTGACCTCGTCCAGGAGCAGCACCTGCGGCCGCATGGCCAGGGCGCGCGCGATGGCGACCCGCTGCTGCTGGCCGCCGGAGAGCTGGGTGGGGTACTTGTCGACGTGCTCGGTCAGGCCCACCAGGTCCAGCAGCTCGTGAGCGCGCTCCTCGGCCGCCTCCTTGGACATCCCCAGCACGTGCACCGGTGCCTCGGTGACGTTCCGCAGCACCTTCATGTTGGGGAAGAGGTTGAACTGCTGGAAGACCATGCCGATGTTCTTGCGCACCTCGCGGGTGTGCCGCTCGCCGGCCGGTACGAGCTTCTCGCCCTTCTTCTCGTGGGTGAGGTATTCCCCGCCCACCTTGATCGTGCCCTCGTCCGGCTTCAGCAGCGTCATCAGCAGCCGCAGGATCGTGGTCTTGCCGGACCCGGACGGGCCGATCAGGGTGACGTGCTTGCCCGAGGAGACCGTGAAGTCCAGCGAGTCCAGGACCGTATTGGTGCCGAAGCGCTTGGTGACGCGGTCGAAGCGGATCAGCTCGCTGCCGTCCACCGCCGGGTTGGCCGTTGCTTTCGAGAGGTTGCTGTCAGCGGACAAGACGACGCTCCAGGGCTCGCAGGAGAAGGGAAGCCGGGTAGGCGATGACGATGAAGGCGATGCCGACGATCGTGTAGGGCTCGATCGTGTGGAACGTCTGCGAGGAGAACTGACGGGCCTCGCCGAGCATCTCCAGTACGCCGATCACGAAGATCATCGGCGTGTCCTTGAGCATCGCGACGACGTAGTTGCCCAGCGCCGGCACGACGCGGCGGATCGCCTGCGGCAGGATCACCGCGCCCCAGGTCCGCGTGCGCGGCAGGCTGAGCGCGGTCGCCGCCTCCCACTGGCCCACCGGGACGCCGTCGATGCCGGCGCGGTAGACCTCGGCGGTGTACGTCGAGTAGTGCAGGCCGAGGCCGATCACGCCGGTGGTCAGGGCCGAGAGCGTGATCCCCCACTCGGGGAGCACGTAGAAGAGGAAGAAGAGCTGGACGAGGAGGGGGGTGTTGCGGATGAACTCGGTGACCCCCACCACCGGCCAGCGGACCACGGCGTGCTCGGAGCGCTGCGCCATGGCCCAGACCAGTCCGAGGGCGAAGGCGATCAGCGAGCCGAGGGCCAGGGCCTCCAGGGTGACCAGCAGGCCGTGCCAGAACATCGGCATGAAGTCGCCGACGGCGTTCCAGTCCCACTTCACTGGCCAGCACCTCCCGCGGGGGCCGCGCCGGAGCGCGCGATGTCACCGACCTGGTCGGGGCTCAGCCTGCTGCGCAGGCCCGACCGCTTCTCCGGTGCCTTGCCGATGCCCGCCTTGGCGTGCCGTTCCACGATCCGCATCCCGCGCGTCAGGATGAACGCGAGGACGAAGTACATGACGAGGATGATCGTGTAGACGGGGGCGCTCTGGCCGGTGGCGTTGCGGACCAGCGAGGCGCCGAAGGCGATGTCGGCCACGCCCATGATCGAGACCAGTGCGGTGCCCTTGAGGAGCTCGATCAGCAGGTTGTTGAAGGGCGGCACCATCTCCGGCCAGGCCTGCGGAAGGATGATCTTCCGCAGCTGCTGGGCCGGGCTGAAGCTGAGGGCGATGCCCGCCTCGCGCTGGGCGGGGGCCACCGCGTTGAGGGCGCCGCGTACGACTTCCGAACCGTACGCGCCGTAGCTGAGCCCGAGGGCCAGCACGGCTGCCCACATGGGGACCAGCTGCCAGCCGAAGCCGATCGGCAGCACGAAGAAGATCCAGAACATCAGGATCAGCGCCGAGGTGCCGCGGAAGATCTCGAAGTAGGCGCCGGAGAGGAAGCGTACGATCCACATCCGGTGGGTACGCGCAAGACCGATGACGAATGCGACCACGGCGGCGAGCGCGGCGCTGAAGACCGTCAGCTGGACGGTGATCCAGACGCCTTTGAGGAGGAGTTCCCACAAACCCCAGCTGATTTCGCTCACGGCTTGCACCTCTCCTTGGCGGTGATGGTCGTCATCTGGTCCTTCGTGAAGCCGAAGGGCCGCATGACGTCGAGGAGTTCGCCGGTCTTCTTCATTTTGTGCAGCTCGCGGTTGAAGGCGTCCCGCAGATTGGTCTCCGGGCTGCGGAAGGCGAAGGCGCCGACGTCGACCATGGGCTTTCCGCCCACGTACGGCGTGACCTCCTGGGTGGCCTCCGCCTTCGTGGTCTCGGTCTCCTTCACGACGTTGCGCACGGTGACCGCGGTGCCGACGAACACGTCGACCCGGCCCTGCTCCACCGCGAGCAGGCCGGCCAGCTGGTCGGGCAGGGTCGTGATGCGCTTGACCCCGGCCTCCTTGGCGTAGTCGATCTCGGCGAAGCCGACGCCCGTCGCCATGTGGGCGCCGGTCCTGGCTATGTCCTTGTAGGTGCGCAGGTTCTTCGGATTTCCCTTCGGCACGATGAAGGCGTCGAGCATCTGGTATTCGGGGTCCGCGAAGATGACCTGTTCGCAGCGGTCCGCATTGATGTACATGCCGGCCGCCACGACATCGAACTGGAGGGAATTCAGGCCGGTGATGAGCGAACCGAATTCCGTGGCGAACGGTTCGACCTTCGCCACGCCCAGCCGTTTGAATATGCGCTCGGCGATGACCGGCGCCGAGCCGGTCATCTTCCCGTCCTTGCCGATGTAGCCGTAGGGCTGCTCGCCCGCCAGCCCCAGCCGTACGGTGCCCTTGGCACGCAGCTGTTCCAGCAGGTGTCCGCCGTCGCCGGTGTCGGCCGTCGAGACCCGGCTGCAGGCGCTCGTCGCGCCCATCGCGCCCGCCGCGCCGAGCGCCGCTACCCCCGCGAGCAGCGTGCGGCGGCGGAGGCCGCTTCCCGAACTTCGCCTGAATTGTTTGGTGTTCCCCATTGATGGAGCCATGGGCGCGCGACTACCCGAAGGCGGGGAACCTATGCCGATCGTTTCCGGCCCTTGATGCTTCCGGTACCGAAGGGGTTGTACACGGAGTTGCGAGGGAAAGTCCGGGTAACCACCGCTGTGTGCGGGGCGGTTGGGGCGGATGGGAAATGACTTGCCCCGAGTCCCCGGGGAAGTGTCCGTCGACGCCCTACGCTCGTCATGCCGGGTGATACATCACCAATGACCGGCAAGAACCGGTAAGCCCGACAAGCATGGTAATCAACCAAGAGGGGTCATCATGGCCGACCGATTCATCGAGGTCTCCCTGGACAAGCGCGGCGTGCGCTGCACGGCGAAGCTGCTCGACGACCGCGCCCCCGTCACCTGCGCCGCCGTCTGGGACGCGCTCCCGCTCGGCGGCGACGTCTACCACGCCAAGTACGCCCGCAACGAGATCTACGCCCTGGTGCCGCCCTTCGCCCCCGAGGAGCCGCCCCTGGAGAACCCCACGATCACCCCGATCCCCGGCGATCTCTGCTACTTCACCTTCACCGACACCCAGCTGGCCACCTCCTCGTACGGGTACGAGGCGGCGGCCGAGGGGCAGGGCGGCAAGGCGGCGCACGCCGAGCGCGCCACCGTCATCGACCTCGCGCTCTTCTACGAGCGCAACAACCTGCTGATCAACGGTGACGCGGGCTGGGTGCCCGGCATCGTCTGGGGGTCCGTCGTGGACGGCCTGGACCGGATGGCCGACGCCTGCCAGGACCTCTGGCGGGCCGGCGCGATCGGCGAGACCCTCAGCTTCCGCCGGGCGTGAGCCGCCCCTGACCGCCCGCCGCGGCCGGGGTCAGCCCGCCAGTTCCGGGGCCGGGATGTCCGCCACCCCGGCTCCGTAGAGGGCGTGCGCGGCGCGCAGCACCAGCGCGTCCGAGTGCCGCGCCCCGACCAGCTGGAGGCCGATCGGCAGCCCGTCACCGTCCACGCCGCAGGGCAGCGACGCGGCGGGCTGCTGCGTCATGTTGAACGGGTACGTGAACGGCGTCCAGCCCGTCCAGTGCTCGTGCCCGGACCCCTTGGGCACCTCCACGCCCGCCTCGAACGCCGTGATCGGCTCGGTCGGCGTGACCAGCAGGTCGTACGTCTCGTGGAACCGGCCCAGCTGCCGGCCGAGCGCCATCCGTACGTCCACCGCCGCGAGGTAGTCCAGCGCGCTGTAGCGCGCTCCCTGCTCGCAGACCACGCGCAGCGCCGGGTCCAGCAGCTCGCGCGCCTCCTCCCCGAGCGGCTGCACCACCCGCGCCGCGCCGCTGAACCAGAGGGTGTGGAACGCCTCCACCGGGTCCTCGATCCGCGGGTCCACCTCCTCGACGTGCGCGCCCAGCTCGGCCAGCTTCTCCACGGCCCGCCGGACCGCCGCCGCCACCTCGGGCCGTACGTTCACGTCCCAGCCCAGGGTGGGGCTGTACGCCACCCGCAGCCCGGCCACCGGGCCCGACAGCTGTTCCAGGAAGGAGCCGGACACCGGGGCCAGCTGCGACCAGTCCCGCGCGTCCGGCCCGGAGATCGCGTCCATCATCAGCGCGGCATCGGCCGCGTCCTTCGTCATCGGGCCCGCGTGGGCCAGCGTCCCGAACGGGCTCGACGGGTACATCGGCACCCGCCCGTACGTCGGCTTCATCGCGAAGCACCCGCAGAAGGAGGCGGGGATCCGGACCGAACCGCCGCCGTCCGTGCCCAGGCTCAGCGGCCCGGCGCCCAGCGCCACCGCCGCGGCGCTGCCCCCGCTGGAGCCGCCCGCGGTCCGGGACGGGTCGTACGGATTGCCGGTCACTCCCTGGAGCGGGCTGTCGGTGACGCCCTTCCAGGCGAACTCCGGGGTGGTCGTCTTCCCGATGAAGACGACGCCCTGCTCCCGGAGCCGGGCGACCGAGGGCGCGTCCTCGTCCCACGCCTGGTTGGCGCGGACGGTCCGCGAGCCGCGCAGGGTCGGCCCGCCGCGCATCAGGAAGATGTCCTTCACGGTGACCGGCACGCCGTCCAGCGGACCGGCAGTGGTGCCGGTCCGCCAGCGTTCCGCGGACTCCTTCGCGGCGGACAGCGCCTCGTCGGCCTCCAGCCGGGTGAAGGCGTTGACGTGCGGCTGTACCCGCTCCGCCCGTTCCAGCGCGGCCCGGGCCGCCTCGACCGGGGAGAACTCGCCGGCCGCGTAGCCGGCGGTGAGCCGCAGTGCTGTGAGATCCGCCAGTTGGGTCATCGAGCCCTCCATCGGGGGAGTGGAGTGTGCGGAATTTCCGGGCCCCGGCGACCGGCCGGGGCCCGGTGGCATGGCGGGCGGCCGTATACGGCGACTGCTACTGCACCGGCACGTACCCCAGCCGCTTGTCGACCACGTTCAGCAGCGGCTCGCCGGCCGCCCAGCGGTCGTAGTTGTCCATGAACTGCTCGGCGAGCGCGTCCCGCCAGCCGAGGGTGTCGCCGCACATGTGCGGCGAGATGATCAGGTGCGGGACGTCCCACAGCGGGCTGTCCGACGGCAGCGGCTCCTGCTGGAAGACGTCCAGCGCGGCGGCCGCGATCCGCCGGCCCCGCAGCGCCTCGACGAGGTCCGGCTCGACGACCATGGGGCCGCGTCCCACGTTGATGAACCGGGCCGACTCCTTCATCCGGCCGAACGCCGCCCGGTCGAAAAGGTGGTGCGTCTCCTCGGTCAGCGGAGCCGCGCACACCACCCAGTCGGCGGCCGGCAGCAGCCCGTCCAGCGCATTGCTCGCGCGCACCGTTCCGAACTGCGGATCATCCGTCCGCTCGCGCCGGCCGATCAGGTCGACCTTTACGCCGAGGCCTTTCAGCGTCTGCCCGATGGCCCGTCCGATCGGCCCGGAGCCGACCACCACGGCGCGGGAACCGGCCACCCGAAGAGTTTCCCGGTGCTGCCAGCGCCGCTGCCGCTGGAGTTCCCAGCTGCCATAAAAATCCTTGGCCATGGCAATCACGAGACCGGCGACGTACTCCGCGATGGGCTGCTCGAAAACGCCCCGGGCATTGGTCACAACGGTCGCGTCCTCGATGAGCCCGGGACAGAGCAGGCGGTCCACGCCGGCGCTCGCGGTGTGCACCCAGCCCGGCCGCGGCCCGCCGGCGGACCATGCGTCGCGGATCGCGTCGGAGGTGAAATCCCAGGCCAAGAGCACATCGGCGGTAGGAAGTTGCTCGGCCAGGGTCTTCTCGTCCGCGAAGATCACTTCGGCCCTTCCGGACAGTCTGCCGAGCTTCGGGGGCGGGTCGGATCCGAGGACGAGGACGGTGTTTTCGGTCATGAGCCAGAAACCGTTCTGAAACGAGTGCCCCTTTAACTGAAAGGGGCGCCGACAGATGCCTGAGATGCGAGGATTGACCACGCTAGGAAGCCGTATCTACCGTGTCAACAACGGCTCTGTCCCGACGTCCCGGCTTGTGCCGGTTGTTTCAAAATCCCTGGCCAATGGCCTAGCCCTTTTCGTACTTCTAGGGGCCATTCATGGACGTCTCTTTTCTGGGCGGCCCACAGCCGCAGTGCGGCGTGGGCGTCGTTGCACCCTTCGACTTCGCACTCGACCGCGAGCTGTGGCGCTGGGTCCCCGACGACGTGTCCCTCCACCTCACCCGCACCCCTTTCGTACCGGTCGAGGTCTCCCTCGACCTCGCCCGGCTCGTCAGTGAGCACGAGACGCTCCGGGAGGCGGTACAGGCACTGTCCGCGGTCGCCCCGCGGGTCGTCTCCTACGCCTGCACCTCGGGCAGTTTCGTCGGCGGCGTGGCGGGCGAGCGCGCCATGTGCTCCGCCATGCGGCAAGCCGGCGAAGTGCCCTCGGTGACCACCTCGGGGGCGCTGCTGGACGCGTTGTGCGAGATCGGCGCGCGGCGGATCGCGCTGGTCACGCCGTACACCAAATCCGTCACCGACTCCCTGGAGGACTATCTGGCGGAAGGCGGCATCACGGTCACCGGCCGCGCCTACCTCGGCCTGACCCGGCACATCTGGAAGGTTCCGTACCGGGACGTGGTCGACATGGCACGGCAGGCGGTGGTGGGCGCGGCCGACGCGCTCTTCATCAGCTGCACCAACCTCCCGACCTACGACGTGATCCCGCAGCTGGAGGCCGAGCTGCGGATGCCCGTCCTGTCGGCCAACCAGGTCACGATGTGGGGCGCGCTGCGCGCCATCGGCATCCACGCGGTAGGCCCCTATCAGGCGCTGCTCGACCCCGTCGCGAGACGCGGTCCCGCGGCGATGTCCGGGTCACCGGAGATCCCGCAGCGGCACCACCCGGAGCCGGAGGCGGCCTTCGCCGGCCCGCCGGCGGCACCGGAGGCCGAGCAGGCCGAGGGGCTCGACGCCCCGCCCTTTCCGGACGACCCGTACGAGGCCTGACCGCCCGTACGGTCCCGAACAGCACATCGGCGTACTCCGTCAGCACACCCGCACCCGCACGACGTATGGGAGTTCTGCATGGCAACGGTCGGCTTCCTCTACCCCGGCTACTCCGCCGAGGACGACTATCCCCGGATCGAGTCCCTCCTGGGCGGCGGCGTCCGGCTGCCGCTGGTCCACACCGACATCGGTGAGGACGCGCACCGCGTGGACGCCCTGCTCGAAATGGGCTCGGCGGCGCGGCTGGCAGCCGGGGTCGCCGACCTGAAGGACCAGGGCGCGGAGGCCGTCGTGTGGGCCTGCACCAGCGCCAGCTTCGTCTTCGGCTGGGAGGGCGCGCAGGACCAGGTGCGGGAGCTGTCGGCCGTCGCCGGGCTGCCGGCGTCCAGTACGTCCTTCGCCTTCGCGCGGGCCGTACAGGCGCTGGGGGCCGAGCGCGTGGCGATCGCGGCGACCTATCCGGAGGACGTGGCCGAGCACTTCCACGCCTTCCTGAAGTCGGCGGGCACGGAGGTCGTCCAGACCCGCGGCAGCGGCATCATCACCGCCGCCGAAGTGGGCACCTGGGGTCTGGACGAGGTGCTGCACCTCGCGCGTACGGGGGACCACCCGGACGCCGAGGTGGTCCTGCTCCCCGACACCGCGCTGCACACCGCGGCGTACCTCCCCGCCATCGAGGAGGCGCTGCGCAAGCCGGTGCTGACCGCCAACCAGGTCACCGTGTGGGAGGGGCTGCGGCTGCTGGACCGGGAGATCGTCCGGCCGGAGCTGGGCACCCTCTTCGCGGGACCCCGGCGGGAGGAGTGACCGGAGCCGCGCGAACCGGCCGCCGGGAATAAACGGAGTTCTACTCCGGTTGGCCGCGGGGAAGACCCGCGACCTAGGAGGACCCGCATCGTGAGCGGCCACCACGACGAAAGCCGGGGCCCGGCCCCTGAACCCGCCCGGGCCTCCGGCACGCCCGGCACCGACGAGGAGATCCGGGGCACGGCCCAGGGCACCGCGCCCGTACCGCTGTCCGTCCTGGACCTGCTGACCGTCGGCGCCGGGAGCACCGCCACCGACGCACTGCGCACCGCCGGTGAGATCGCGCGGACCGCGGAGCGCCGCGGCTACCACCGCTACTGGGTGGCCGAGCACCACTCCATGCCCGGCGTCGCGTCCTCCTCGCCGGCCGTCATCCTGGCCCACCTCGCCGCGCAGACCGAGTCCATCCGGCTCGGCTCCGGCGGCGTGATGCTGCCCAACCACGCCCCGCTGGTGATCGCCGAGCAGTTCGGCACCCTCGAGGCGATGGCTCCGGGCCGCGTCGACCTCGGCCTCGGCCGCGCGCCCGGCACCGATGGCGCCACCGCCGCCGCGCTGCGCCGCACCGACCGGCTGAACGAAGGCGCGGACGACTTCCCCCAGCAGCTCGCCGAGCTGATCCGCTTCCTGGACGACGACTTCCCCGACGGGCATCCGTACTCCCGCATCCACGCCGTGCCGGGGCCGGTGCAGGCGACCTCGCCCGGTGGCGTGCAGTCCGCGCACCGCCCGCCGGTCTGGCTGCTCGGCTCCTCCGGCTTCAGTGCCCGGCTGGCCGCCCAGCTCGGCCTGCCGTTCGCCTTCGCGCACCACTTCTCCGCGCAGAACACCATTCCCGCGCTGGACCTGTACCGCGAGCACTTCCGCCCCTCCGCCGTGCTGGACGAGCCGTACGCGCTGATCGGCGTCGGCGCGCTGGCGAGCGACACCGAGGCCGAGGCCCGCCGCCAGGTGCTGGCCGGCGCGCTCTCCATGATCCGCCTGCGCACGGGCCGCCCCGGCCTGGTGCCCACGCCGGAGGAGGCGGAGAGCCACCCGTACAGCATGGTCGAGGAGGACTTCGTCGAGAGCTGGCTCGGCAACGTCGTGTACGGCACGCCGGACGCGGTCCGTCAGGGCCTGGACGACCTCGCCAAGCGCACCGGCGCGAACGAGCTGATGATCACCGCCAATGCCCACGGCGGCGCGGCCCGTCTCCGCTCCTACGAGCTGATCGCGGACGCGTACGGGCTGCCGGGCGGCGCCTGACGGGGGCCTCGGGACGGGGGACGGGGCTGCCGGGACGGTGACGGGTCCCGTCAGCCCCGGTTCCCTTCCTCGCCGTTCGCCGGCGGGCCCTCCCCGGCCATCGGCGGGCCGGCGAGCAGCACCGGGACCCGGTCGGCGGGCAGCGGGCGGGAGTACAGCCAGCCCTGGCCGGTGTCGCAGCCGATGCGGCGCAGCCGTTCGGCCTGCTCGGCGTTCTCCACGCACTCCGCCGTGACCGTCAGGCCCAGCCGGTGGGCCAGCGCCACCAGCGCCTCGACGATGGTCTCGTCGGCCGGATTCGGATGCTCGGCGGAACGGAAGCCGCGGACGAAGGAGCCGTCCAGCTTCAGCACGGAGACCGGTAGCCGGCTGAGGTAGGCCAGGTTGGAGTAGCCGGTGCCGAAGTCGTCGATGGCGATGCGGACCCCCATGTCGCTGAGGGCCTGCAGGGCCTGGAGCGGCCGGCCGGCCGAGCCCATCACCGCCGACTCGGTCAGCTCCAGCTGGAGCAGTTCGGGCGCCAGGCCGGTCTCTTCCAGGATTCCGGCCACGTCCGTGACCAGGTCGGAGTCCCAGACCTGCCGGACCGCCACGTTGACGCTCACGAAGAGGGGCGGCTCGTCGGGACGCTCCAGCTGCCACGCGCGTGCCTGGTAGCAGGCGCGCTCCAGGACCCAGCGGCCCAGCTCGACGATGGCGCCGTTCTCCTCCGCCAATCCGATGAACCGATTCGGCGGAAGCGTTCCGAACTGCGGGTGCCGCCAGCGCACCAGCGCCTCCACGCCCTCGGCCCGGCCGTCGCCGAGCCCGACCAGCGGCTGGTACTCCAGCGTGAACTCGCCGCGGTCCACGGCCGGGCGCAGCGTGCTGGAGAGCGCCTGCCGGGTCATCCGGTGCGCGTTGCGCTCCGGATCGAAGAGCGTCCAACGGGCCTTGCCGTCCGCCTTGGCCCAGTACAGCGTCGTGTCCGCGGCCTGCATCAGGCCCGTCGCGGTCGTGCCGGCGGCGGCCCGCTCCACCACGCCGATGCTCGCCGAGACCGAGAGCCGCTGCCCCGCCAGGTCGAACGGGCGCTGCAACGCGTCCAGCACGGACTGCGCCAGGTCGGTCAACCGTTCGGTACCGGTGGAGTCCTCGACCAGCAGCGCGAACTCGTCGCCGCCCAGCCGGGCCACCAGCTGGCCGCCGCGCCCTGCCCGGCCGGCGGGGCGCTCGGCACAGCGGGTCAGCCGCTCGGCCACGGCGCCCAGCAGCCGGTCGCCGACGCGGTGCCCGAGCGTGTCGTTGACCGCCTTGAAGCCGTCCAGGTCGAGGTAGCAGAGGCCGATCCGGCCGGTGCCGCCCCGGTCGTACGTCGCCGTCTCCAGCGCCGCGGCCAGCCGCTCGAAGAAGAGTGCGCGGTTGGGCAGCCGGGTCACCGGGTCGTGCATCTGGAGGTGGCGCAGCCGGGCCTGGAGGTCGTGCCGGTCGCTGACGTCCGTGACGGACAGCAGGACGTCGTCGCCGCCGGGCAGCGGCTCGACGCTCACCTCGGCCCACACGGAGTGGCCCGCGGGGTGCTTCAGCCGGCGGGTGCAGCGCAGCCGGTCGCTCCGGCCCGCCAGGACGTCGCGGTACGCGGCCCAGATGTGCGGGTCGCCGCCGAGGTCGGTGAGGTCGGCGGCGGAGGCGTCGGCCAGCGCGCGCGGGTCCTTGCCCAGCAGCTCGCCGAAGGCGGGGTTGGCGGCCATGACCAGCCCGTCCCGGCCGAGGACGGCCATCGGCAGCCGGGCGGCCTCGAAGGCGGCGCGGTAGCCGCCGGGGGAGGCGGGGAGGGGTGCGGGGGCGCCGTCCGGGGCGGTGGAGTGCTCGCTGCCCGTTCGGGTCTTCCCCGCGCTTCCGTTGGCCGAACCATCACTCTGGGTGACCGTAGACAGTGTGGCTCCGGAGGCGCGGCTCGTGCCGTCGGAGTGTCCGCTCACTGCTCGCTCCCGCTGGCGCTGGTCCGGTCGGTCGATCTCGGGGAAGGGGAATCCGCGGTGTAAGTGTGGCGATCATAGAGGTTTCCCGGACGGGCTAGCCAGCAACACAACCGTGAGGATCGGCATCGATGGCAGATGTTTGATGGATTCTGTGCGCGTCTGTTCGCTGACTTGCTCTGATCGATCGATTGTGACGTTGGGTGATGACGCAGCGGGATGCTGCTGTCACTCAACTGGCTCCATGGAACAGGACGAAACCCCACGAACCCCCACAGGGTGGATGGGATGTTCCGACTGCGTTCCGGGAGGTCGATGTGCAGCACTCCCAGACACCCGACGGGGTGGACCACGGACCGCTGCGGCGGTTCGCGGCCATCGCCACGTCGTTGATCGCGCTCATCGCCACCTCCATCGTCGCCGCTCCGGCCACCGCCTCCGAGGCCACGCTGTCCTGCGCCCTGCCGCGCACCGGCGTCCACCACTCCGAGGGCCTGAACTCCTGGAACGGCACCTACGCGCGCCCGCTGCGGACGCTCGACGCCGTCATGATCTTCCTGTCCTTCCCCGACGCGCGGCCGCGCACGGCGCCCCGCCGGCTCGCCGGCGACTACTTCCCCGCCACCAACCGCTTCTTCAAGACGGCCTCGTACGGAAAGTTCCGGCTGCGCCCGCACGTCCGGCGGGGCTGGGTGAAGATGCCGCGGACGTCCGCCGCGTACGGGATACAGCGCGACTGGGACGCCGCGGGGCGCACCGCGTACCTCGACGACGCGGTGGCGGCGGCCGACGCGCAGGTGGACTTCGGCCGGTACGACGTCGTCTACCTCGTCGCCGACCCCGAGGCGCCCGGCGTCGACCCCGACGCGACCAAGGTCGTCAACCTCGACCAGCCGCTGACGGCGGACGGCGCCCCGCTGCACCGTTTCGTCACCGTCTTCGAGAGCAACCCGCCGGACCGCAACGTCCTCGCCCACGAGACCGGCCACGTCTTCGACCTGCCGGACCTCTACCACCGGCCGGCCGACGGCATGGGCGACTGGGACACCTATGTAGGGGACTGGGACCTCATGGGCAGCCAGTTCGGCATGGCCCCCGAGCCCTTCGCCTGGCACAAGTGGAAGCTCGGCTGGCTCGGCGACCGCCAGGTCGACTGCATCCCGGCGACCGGCAGCACGGTACGCACCCTGCGTCCGCTGGCCGCGCCGATGACCGAGGGCGGTGCGCAACGGCCGCGGCTGCTGGTGGCCCGTACCGGGGAGAGCGGCGCGATCGCGGTGGAGGCGCGGGTCGCGGCCGGCAACGACCGGGGCCTGTGCCGCGAGGGCGTGCTCGTCTACCGCATCGACGGCGCGACATCGTCCGGCGAGGGGCCCGTACGGGTGCTCGACGGCCACCCGGGCACCTCGGCCTGCTGGGGCGCCTCGGTCCACCCGCCGCTCGCGGACGCGCCCCTGGGCGTCGGCGAGAGCATGGACGCGGGGGACGGCGTGCGGGTGGCGGTGACGGGCCGCACGGCGGCGGGTGACTGGTCGGTCCGGGTCACGCGGGAGTGACCGCCCGGACCGGTGGGCGGGTCGGCCACCGCATACGACGAAGGCCCTCACCGGAGTGAGGGCCTTCGCCTTGTCTGTGCGCCGTCAGGGACTCGAACCCCGGACCCGCTGATTAAGAGTCAGCTGCTCTAACCAACTGAGCTAACGGCGCCTGCTGACGTGGAAAACATTAGCACCCTGATCGGGGAGGGCAAAAATCGATTCGCCGCCGGTGGCCGTTCAGGCCCGAGCGGGCGCGCGGGGCGTTACCGGGCGCACGGCGTCCGGGGCGGCCGGGCTCTCCGCGGGGGCCGAGCGCGCCGCGCGTACGCACGCCCACAGCAGCACGTCCGGGCCGGGCAGCCAGGGCTTCCGCACGTCGGGGGCGACCAGCCAGCGGGAGGCCGGTGACGGCGCGCCCGGCGCGGCGGGACGGGGGTACAGCGGCGGGATGCTCACCGCGTCGCCCGTGCCGTGGCACAGCAGCGGCGGCACCGACCGCGCCCACTCCTCCCAGGCGAGCAGGGACGGCAGCCGCTGGGCGGTGCCGCGCGCGGCGAACAGCAGCAGCCGGTCGCGGTGCATCGCCATCGGCCCGGAGCCGGGGCCGGCCGCCCATAAACAGTCCGCCATCCGGCGGCCGAAGAGGGCGGGGGCGCTGATCACGTCGAAGACGGTGCCGCAGGGCAGCACGCTGGGCGCCGAGGGGTGGGTGGCCCACATGTGGTGGACCCGGCGCGGGTGCGGGCTCGCCGAGGCGAGCCAGTCCGCGCCCGCGAGCGTGACGTACGACGCGTGGTGCAGGTCGGGGGCCGGGGGCTGGGGCCAGTCACTCATGCCGACAGGTCTACCGGTAGATGAGGTTCCGTTTCTGCGGTTCGCCAGAAATCGGGACACGGGAGAGTGAGGCGGAGTATCTTCTGACCCGCATATGCCAACGGCTCATGATCAACACGCTGGTGATCATGAGCCGCGGTGCCGCGCCGCGCGCCGTCCGTCCGGCCGCCTGTCCCGGCCCGGCCTATCCGGCCTCGTCCGGAAGGCTGCCGCCCTGCCGTATCAGGGACCGGCCGAACTCCACCATCTTGCGGGCGTAGTCCTCGGTCCACTCGGCCCGCTCGGCGAGCACCGCCAGGGTGAGCCGGTCGAACCGCCGCGGGTCGGCCAGCTGCGCCGCCGCCATCGCCTGGAACTCCGTCGCCCGGTCGGCCGCCGCGCGGAAGGCCAGCGCCAGCTCCGTGGAGCGGGACAGCAGCTCGCGGGGGTCCTCGATCGACTCCAGGTCGAAGAAGTGCTCCGGATCCGCCGCGGCCTCGGGCGGTTCGAACAGCAGCGGCGCTGGTTTCAGCCGCCGGGGCGCGGAGGCCGCACCGCGCGGGTCGGGAGCCGACTGCGGCTCGGACATGTACCTACCTCCAGAATCGTCTGCCGCGTCCCATTGTCCCGCGCTCCGCAAGTACGCCCTGGCAGCGGCCGTACGCCCGGGCCGGCGCGGCTACGGCCGCCACGGCACCCGGTGCTCCGCCAGATGGGCCAGCACCGCGTGGTTCGCCTCCCAGCCGTCCGGGAACTTCACCGTGACCCCGAGCTGCACCGGCTCCGTGGACGGATGCTCGTCCAGCAACTGCGCCACGCCCTCCCGGCACACCACGATGCACGCGTGGCGGTGGCGCGAGGCCAGCACGCACAGCCGGCCGGTCTCCAGGTGGAAGGCGGTGGCGTCCGGACGCCCGGACAGCGGGTGCAGGACGACCGTGACATCGAACTCCCGCCCCTGCAGACGGTTGGCCGTGTCCACCGCCACGCCCGTGACACCCAGCCCGGCGAGCGCGGCGCGCACCGCCGCCGCCTGGTCCCGGTGGGCGGTGCCGACCGCTATCCGGTCGGCCGTCAGCGGCGCAGGGTCGGGCCCGCGCTCGCTGACCGTCGCGCCGCCGCGGTCCAGGAGCCGCCGCACCACCAGGGCCACGGCGTGCACGGCCTCCGGGTCCGTACGGGGCGTACGCCGGTCGGGCAGTTCGAGGAGGCCCCAGCCGGTCTCCGCCGCCTCGTCCACCACCCGGTCCACCGCCGAGCCGTCCGACGGTACGCCCAGCGTCAGCCGCCGGTCGCCGTGGTCGGTCCCGCTGCGGAACGGGGTGTACGGGTAGAAAGCGTGCGACACCAGGGGCGCGGCCGAAGCGGGCAGCCGCCAGGACACCGGGAGGCGGTGCTGCGGCAGGTCCGGGTTGTGCGCCAGCAGGGTCGACACCGCGCTCGCCGACGGGTCGTGCGACAGCCCCGCCCACTGGTCGGCGCCCACCACGCTGAACGGGTCCAGCTGCCCCGGGTCGCCGACGAACAGCGCCCGCTCGAACAGCCCCGCCACGGTCAGCAGCGCGTCGGACCGCATCTGGTAGGCCTCGTCCACGATGGCGTGCGGCCAGGGCTCGTCCACCTTCGTGTAGGCCCACTTCGCCGCGGTCGCGACGACGATCGGAAGGCCCTTGAGGTCGGCGGCCTTGGCGGCCGTACGGACCGAGGGGACGTCCTCCAGCGCCGGGTCGTACGCGCCGGGCTCGCTGCTGTGCAGCCGCCCGACCGGCAGCTCGGGGTCCTTCTCGGCCAGCCGCAGCACGAGGTCGTCGACCTGCGCGTTGGTCTGCGCGACGACCATCAGCGGGCGCCCGGCGGCGGCCAGTTCGCGCGCGGCGCGCACCACGAGCGTCGACTTGCCCGCGCCCGGCGGCGAGTCCACGACCACGCCGCGCCGGTCGCCGTGCAGCGTGTCGTGCAAAATCGCGGCGGTCGCGGCGGTCGCCGCCGCGCCGGGGTCGAAGTCCGTACGGTCCGGCGCGGGGATTCCGCGGCTCACAGGAAGTCCTCCGCGGTCACGGGGTCGGGGTCGGGGAGCGGTACGGCGGCGGGCTCGTCCACGGCGGCCTGGGCCGGGACGGTCGTGGGCGTGCCACCGGCCGCGGTCCCGGGAGCGCCGCCGCCGGCCGGCGGCCCGCCGTGCGTCCACGGCGTGTCCTCCGGGTCGGGCAGCTCCGGGCCGCCGCGCGGTGCGTGCTCGAAGAGCGTCCAGCACACCCGGTCGCCCTTCTCCGGCACCGAACCGGGCTCGGGGGTCTTTCCCCGCCCCATGCCGCCGGTCAGCCGCAGCACCAACGTGCCCGGCTGCTCCGGTACGTACGCCACGAACTCCGCGGTCTGCGTCTTCCCGCCGTCCAGCGGGCGGTACAGCTTCGCCCGCTCCTCCAGCTGGGGCCGGTCGCCCGTGCGCAGCGTGACCAGCGGCCTGGGCACCGGCCGCCTGCCCTCGGACATCGCCATCTCGACCTCGGTCACCTCGCCCTCCATGGCCTCGCCGGTGAGCCGCCGCGCGGCCATCACCAGCGGGTCGTCCAGCGCCTCCTGCGCGTCCAGCCGGCCCTGCGCGGTCTCCCGCGAGGCGAGCTTCTGCGCGGCGGTGACCGCGTCGTCCAGCCGGGGCTGCGGCGGCTCGCCGGCCCGCACCCGGTCCCGGTGCGCGGTGTAGGACCAGCGGTCCCGCTTCCAGCGGTCGGCCACCCGCGCCCCCTCGGGCAGCGCGCGCAGCAGGTCGACGGCGTGCCAGACCGCGTCCCACGTCGGCCGCAGCACGCCCGCCACCAGCGCGTCGAACTCCTCGCGCGCGCCCGGCACTCCGGCGTCGTACCGCCCGATGGCCGGCGCCAGCAGGCCGTTGTCGAACGCGGGGTCCGTCGCGGGCCCGGCCGGCGGGCACCGCAGCTGCCCGGCCGCGTCCCTGGCGGTCTCGGCGCGGAGCGCGGCGTCCTGCCCCGACTCGCCCTCGGGTGGATCGATCCAGGCGAGCAGCGCCCCCAAGTGCTGGTCCTCTGCCGGGCTCTGGCCGGTCGCCCAGTGCCGGGCGAGCAGGCCGGTCATCGGGAGCAGCAGGCTCGACCCCGGCACCCGGGCGCGCTCGCCGAAGTGCGTGAGCCAGCGGCCGAGCAGCGGGACGTGCGGCGGCGCGGGATGCGGGGTGTCCGGATCCTGCGCGGCGGTCCGCCGGAACCGCATGGACCGGCCCAGCAGTCGTACGAACTCCACGCCCGCCGCGCTCGGCACGAGCACCTGCGGCGCGTCGGCGCACAGCTCGGTCTCGACCGTGACCCGCTTGCCGGTCTCCGGGTCGGTCTCCTTGCGCTCGGCGGCCTCGACGTCGTCGGCGAAGGAGTCCACGTACGGCAGGACCGCGTCGGCCAGCTCGGCGAAGAAGGCGAACCGCAGGTCGCGGTCGCGCGGCTGCGGCACCGTCAGCAGCAGCGGCCGCTCGCGGTCCGTCCCGACCAGCGCGCCGAGCGGCGCACCGGTCTCACCGGCGGTCGTCAGCGGGACGAACACCAGGGGCCGGTCGGCGAGCCGGCGGTGCCGCACGGTCGCCAGCGGCGTGGCCCGCCCGGCCGCCACGGCCTCCATCCTGGCCAGCACGTCGATCAGCGACACTCCGTCTCCTCACGCGCGTCGCGCTCGGCCGCCGGGGGCGGGGCCGGAGCGGGGACCGAGGGCGTCGGCCGCGCCGCGGCCAGTGCCTCGGCGCGCAGGGCCGCGGCGCGCCGCAGCGCCTCGGCGGCGGGGTCCGGCTCCTGCCCGTCGTCCGCCGGGCCCGACGCCGCCGCCAGCACTTCGCCGACCGTGCGCAGGCCGCCCAGCTCGCCCCGGACGCCGCGGCCCAGCGACTCCACCAGGTCCGCTTCCCGGGCCCGGCCCCGGCAGTGGAACGCCAGCTCGCACGCGGACAGGCACTCCGGTGCGTACGCCGCGTCGACCGACTCCACGGCCTCGGCCAGCTCCTCGGCGGACCGCGTGGCGGTCTTCCCGTCGTCCGCGAGCCGCAGGTCGAAGGTGGTGCCCTCGGGGAGGGCCGCGGCCAGCTCGTCGACCCGGGTGAGCCGGCCGAGTTGGCGGCGGGTCGTGGCCAGCTGCTTGCGGAGGTCGACCGGGGCCGCGGCCGGGAGGTTGGAGAAGTCCTTGGGGCAGACCAGCAGCGCCCGTTCGCCGACCCGCGGCGCCGGCCGGGCCGCCTCCCCGGCGGTGTGCCGCGCGACCTGCTCGGCGACCTGCTCCAGCGCGAGGGCGTACACGGCGGCCTGGCGGGCGGCCGCGCCCACCTTGGCGGTGTCGGCCGCCCCGTCGATCATCGGGAAGGACTTGATCTCGATGACGCTCCAGAGGCCGTCGGGGTGCACGACCACGGCGTCCGGCTCCAGATACGCCGGCGAACCGGCCACGTCCAGCGCGAGCATCGGATGGTCCAGGAAGGTCCAGCCGCCGCGCGCCGCCGCCTCCCGCAGCTCCAGCGCGGTCCGCGCGGCGCGGCCCTGCGGGCCGGCGGCCGAGAGGTCGGGCGTGGCCGCCGGGCCGGGCTCCGGGTCCGCGGCGCCGCCGAGCTGCTCCCGCGCCAGCCGGACCAGCTCGGCGCCGCCGTCGGCCTTGACCCGCGCCTCGAAGGAATGGCCGCGCGCGATGGCGAACTGGGACTGGCCGAAGGGCGCGGGCGAGCCCAGCGCCCGGGCGAGCCCGGCCTTGTCCACGCCGGCGCCGTCCAGCAGCGCGCGGCGCCGGCAGCCGGGGTTGGCGGCCAGCGCGGCGAGCGCCCTGGCGTCCAGCGGGCGGGGCGGTACGGGGCCGCGCAGCTCAGCCAGGCGTGCGCGCAGCCCCGTCGCCGGCCGCGGCCGCGCTGCGCGTGCCGCTGCCGGCTCGGGCCGACTGTCGCGGAAAACGTTCACCTGCGGAAGTCTCGCATCCGTCACCGACATTCGCGGGAGGACCAGGCGTACCTCCGCTCGCGCGGGGAGCGATCACGCCACGCGCGGCGGCGGTGAGCCGGAGCACCGGGCGGGCGAGCAGCAGCCCGAGGAGCATGACGGCGCTGCCGGCGAGCGTGTCGAGGAAGTAGTGGTTGGCGGTGCCCAGCACCACGACCGTGATGAGCAGCGGATAGGCCGTGCCCGCCGCCTTCGTGAGCCGCGAGCCGCCGTACAGCCAGAGCGCGACGCCGCACCACAGGGCCCAGCCGACATGCAGGCTGGGCATCGCGGCGTACTGGTTCGTCAGCGCGCCCAGCCCCCGCGGCGCGCTCGCCTCGCCGCCCCACCAGCCGTACGAGGCGTACTCCGCCATCGTGTCGGTGAAGCCGTGCACCGCGGCCAGCAGCCGGGGCGGGCAGGTGGGCAGCAGGGTGAAGCCGACCAGGCCGATGGTCGTGGAGAGCAGCAGCCAGGTCCGCATGAGGCGGTACCGGGCCGGGTGCCGGCGCCACAGCCACACGAGGACCGCGGGCGTGACCAGATAGTGCAGGGCCGCGTACACGAAGGCGGCGGGTATGCCGAGCGCGGGCAGGCCCGAGAAGAGGCGGTTCAATGGCCGCTCGAAGTCGATGTGCAGCAGCTGCTCGGCGCCCAGCAGCCGCACCCCGTGGCCGGTCGCGGCGGTCACGTCGCCCCTGGCCAGCAGCCGGCCCGCGGAGTACGCGGCGTAGACGAGCGCGAGGAGCGGCAGCTCGGCCCACCAGTGCGGCCGGGTGCCGCGCGCTACGGGGGTGTGCGGTGCGGCGTGCACCCGGAACGTACTCACTGTTTCCAGCCTTCATGTCAGTCGCTGTCAGAAGCGGTCAACCCTACGCCTTATGTCCTGCTTCGTTCCCTCGGGGTCGGTGGCCCGGGGACCGCATGCGCGATGATGGGGCGGACGGAACGAGACGTACCGCCGCCGGCCCGGCCGGCGGTCGAACGAGCAAGGCCGGCGGCGAGCGGGTTCGCCCCGGTGAGAGGTAATCCCATGGCACCGCGCATCCTGCTGGCCCGGCACGGGCAGACGGAGTGGTCCCTGTCCGGCAAGCACACCGGCCACACGGACATCCCGCTCCTGGACGAGGGGCGGCGCGGCGCCAAACTGCTCGGTGAACGGCTGCACCGCGCGCCCTGGAACGGGCTGCCGGACGTCGAGGTGCGCACCAGCCCGCTGATCCGCGCCAAGGAGACCTGCGAGCTGGCCGGCTTCGGGGACCGCGCGACGGACTGGAACGCCCTCAAGGAGATCGACTACGGCGCGTACGAGGGCCTGACGCCCGCCGAGATCAAGGCGGACCGGCCCGACTGGCTCATCTGGCGGGACGGTGTGCCCGAGGGCGAGACGCTCGCCGAGGTGTCCCGCCGGGTGGACGGCGTCATCGAGTGGGCCCGCTCGGCCGACCGCGACGTCCTGCTCTTCGCGCACGGCCACATCCTGCGCTCGCTGTGCGCCCGCTGGCTCGGCGAGGACATCTCCTTCGCCGCCCGGGTGCGCCTCGAACCCACCTCTCTGTCGGTGCTCGGCTGGGCATACGGAGCCCCGGCCATCGAGCGCTGGAACGACACGGGCCACCTGGGCTGAGCGCGCGCCACCCGCGCTGAGCGCGCGCCACCCGCGCTGAGCGCGCGCCGCAGGACCGGCCGTGCGCTCAGGCCGTCCGGGACGCCGCCAGCGCCTGCCGGTCCAGGAAGTCGGCGACGGCCGGAATGCGCCGCCGGGGACGCAGCGTCCGCGCCGTGCCGGCCAGCATCGAGCGGATGCGGGCCGAGCCGACCTCGCCCAGCAGGTCCAGGGCGCGCAGCCCGGCGGCGGCCGCCTCGTCGGGCGCGCCGCTGTGCGCCAGGTTGCCCGCCAGCTCCGCGGTGTACAGCGCGGTGTTCCGCGTGAAGTGCGGGTCCTGGAGGGCGACCGCACGGCGCGCGTGCTCCGCGGCGCGCCCCTGTTCGCCCAGCGCCGACCAGCACTGGGCCTCCAGGCCGGCCAGCTCCGCCTCCCCGTAGAAGGACATCCACTCCGGGTCGGCGTCGGACGGGCCGCGGGCGAAGAGGTGGTGCGCCCGCAGCAGCGCAGCTTCGCAGGCCGGCCGGTCGCCGAGCCCCGCCCAGCCGCCCGCCTCGCGCAGCGCCAGCAGGGACAGCAGCCGGCGCGAGGAGAGGTGCTTGGCGGCGTGCTGGGCCGCCTGTGCCGCACGGACCGCCTCGCGGGGGCGCCCCGCGTCGCGGGCGAGGAACGCGGTGTTGCAGAACGCGTGCGACTCCAGCGCTGGATCGCCCGCCACCCGGGCGGTGGCCAGCGCCTCCGCGTAGTGCGAGCGGGCATCCCCGAAGCGGCTGGAGTCGTGGGCCAGCCAGCCCACGGAGATGGCCAGTTCGCCGGCGCCCGAGTGCAGCCGGTCGGCGACCGACTGGCGTTGGGCTCCGGCGTCCAGGAGCGCGTACGCGGCGCGCAGCGGCTGGGCCGCCCGCCGGTAGATGCCCTCGGCGCCGTGCCGGTCGTCCAGCAGCCGGATGCGGCGGACCGCGTCCTCCACGGCGGCGGCCTCGGCCCCGCCCACATGGCGGGTGCCCCCGGCGGGGGCGGCGCCCGGCAGGCCGGCGGCCGTGGCGCGGGTGGCGGGTACGGACCCCAGGGGCGCCAGGCCGGCGATCCCCAGGGCGGCGGCCGGGCCGCCGGTCATGAACGCGCGACGCAGCACGTCGCTCTCCTCGCAGCTCTCGGTGGTGTGGTCGCGGTGCTCGGGTGGTGCTGCCGGAGGTGCGGCGCCCGTCTGCGTGCGCGCCCCTCGCCCGCGTACCCATTCGCGAGGTGCGAACCCCATGTCGGCCGGTGTGAGGCCGGGGAACATGTGCCGGAACACCCGTTCGTAGGCGTAGTTGGGACACCTGATCTCCCCGGCCTCGACGCGCCCCACGTAGCGCGCGTCGCACGAGACCTGCTCGCCGATCTCCCGGGCGGCCCGGCGCACGGCGGCCGCGAACTCGCCGGGCGACAACCGGCCCCGCAACTGCCTGAAAGCGGTGTTCGGCCGGGGCGGAACGTCGCGTACCGACTTCGACGGATCTGTGGGCGACGTCATGGCGGGCCTCTCCATGCCATCCGTGCGGCGACGCCGTGCCCTGGGCGGCACGGCGGGGACGACCGTACCGTCTGTGATGAGGGCGGTACGGAGAGTTTGTTTACAAAAGGGGATATCCCACGCGTCATCCGCCATGAAGTGCCATCCTTTACAGCGGTCCGACACCGTTGCTGTTGACGCCTTTTCGCGTTGCTCCAGGTGTAGGGAGCGGCGCGTCATGAGGAGGGGTTTCCCGTGCTGGAAGCTGGCGTGGACAAGAGTGTCGTAGGGACCGCTTCGCAGCCGTCGGGGGGCACCGGGGCCGCAGCGCCTACCGGCGACCTCGACCTCGATCTGGTCACGGTGCCGGCCCGGCAGGGCCTGGAGGCGGTGGACATCCTCCGGCTGCGGGACGGGGTCGGCCCGGTCCTGCACGACGGTGCGTGCGACACCCTCGGATTCCTGGTGCCGCCGGGCACGGCCGCCGGCTGGGACCTGCCGGGCAGTGCCTGCACCCAGACGTATGGCGGCGGGCGGGAGAGCGGCCCGCGGGACGCGGACGCGCCGCCGGTCGCGGGCACGGGCTGGCTGGTCCCCCCGGATGGCGCGTTCGGCGCGGCCACCGACCCCGCGGTGCTGCGCGCCGCGCTCGGCGAGGCGGCCCGTACGATCGAGGCCGTCGACCGCTGCCGCTGAGCGCACCTCCCCGGGCCCGCCCCGGCCCCGCCGGGGATACTGGCCGGATGGCGAGGAACAGACGGACGCGGGTGGCAGCGGAGCCGGTGACGGCGGAGGTGACCGGCGGCCGGGCCGAGCTGCGGCCCGACCGGGACCGGCCGCGCGGCTGGACGCTGCTGATCGACGGTGCCCCGCAGTCCTTCGTGGACCTCGACGACCCGGCGCACCTGGACTTCGCCTACCAGCGGCGGCTGGGCCATGTCGCCGATCTCGCGGCCCCGCCCGGCAAGCCGCTGCGCGTCCTGCACCTCGGGGGCGGCGCGCTCACCCTGGCGCGCTACGTCGCGGCGACCCGGCCCCGCTCCACGCAGCAGGTCGTGGAGATCGACGCGCCCCTCGTGCAGTTCGTCAGGGAACAGCTGCCGCTGGACTCCGGTGCCCGTATCAAGGTGCGCGGCGGCGACGCCCGCGCCGGGCTCGCCAAGGTCCCGGACGGCTGGGCCGACCTGATCATCGCCGACGTGTTCAGCGGCGCCCGCACGCCCGCCCATCTGACCAGCACGGAGTTCGTCACTGAGGCGGCGCGGGCGCTGGCCCCCGGGGGCTGGTACGCGACCAACCTCGCGGACGGCCCGCCGCTGGCCTTCGTCCGGTCCCAGATCGCCACCGTCGGCGCGGTCTTCGGTGAGCTGTGCCTGACCGCGGCGCCGCCCGTGCTGCGCGGCAAGCGCTTCGGGAACGCCGTACTGCTGGCGGCGGACGGGGCGCTGCCGGTCGCCGAGCTGACCCGGCGGGCCGCCACCGACCCGGAGTCCGGGCGGGTGGAACACGGCCCCGCGCTGCGGGACTTCGCCGGGGGCGCGGCCCCGGTCACGGACGCCACCGCGGTCGCCTCACCCGCACCGCCGCCGGGCACGTTCGACTGAGGGCGGCAGGCCCCGCGGGGGCGGGCGCTACCGGGCGTGGTTGTCCGTCGTGACGATCGGCGGGTGGCCGTTCCAGGCGCAGATGACCGAGGTGCGGTCGTTGCCGCGGGTGAAGTCGACCCGGAGCCAGCCGTCCTGTTTCCAGACCTGCATCTGCCAGCCGGCCCCCGGGGTCGCCGAGACCAGCTCCGCGTACGAGGACCGCACGTCCAGCACGACGCGGCCGCCGTCGGTGCGGTAGCCCCTGACCGTGCCGGCGCCCTCGTCCGGCGCGGGCGTGCTCGGCTCGGTGGTGGAACGGCTCGGCGCCGGGCTGCTCGGGGGCGTCGCCGGCACTTCCGGCCGGGCGGTCTTACGGGTGGGGGAGGGCGAGGGGGTGCCGGAGGGCTTGGGGCGGTGGGTGGAGGACACGCGGGGCGTGGCGCTGCTCTCGCCGTCGGGCTGCACTCCGGGCGCATCGTCGGAGAGCGGGAGCGCGCGCGGCGGGTCGTACGCCGTACCGGAGACCACGGTGTGCACGCCGAACCACGACAGCGTGACCGCGGCGCCGGTCGCCAGCGTCCAGGCCGCCGCGTGAACCAGTCCTCGTCGCACCCGGGCCATATTGCACCACCCCGGTGCCGGGTACGAGGCCGAGCCGGCGCTCGCACGGGAACGGAGCCGCACTGCGTACCGGACCGGGCCGCACTTCGTACGGAACGGACAGCGACCGTCAATGGCCGGTCAAGAAGCACACTCGAATGGCGTACGGTGCCGTCCCATGGCACGTGTGCTCGTGGTCGAGGACGACCAGTTCGTCCGCTCGGCCCTCATCCGGCATCTGTCCGACGCCGCCCACACCGTGCGCAGCGTCGGCACCGCCCTGGAGGCGCTGCGCGAAGTGGCGCAGGTCGGCTTCGACGTGGTCGTCCTCGACCTCGGCCTGCCCGACCTGGACGGCCGCGAGGCGCTGAAGATGCTGCGCGGGATCACCGACGTCCCCGTGATCGTCGCCACGGCGCGCGACGACGAGGCCGAGATCGTCCGGCTGCTCAACGACGGCGCGGACGACTACCTCACCAAGCCGTTCTCCGTGGAGCACCTGTCCGCGCGGATGGCCGCCGTACTGCGCCGGGCCCGCGCCCAGGGGCCCGGCGGCGGGCCGCCCTCCCGGGTCCTCCGGGTCGGCGGCCTGACCGTCGACCCGCTGCGCCGCCAGGCCGAGCTGGACGGCGTGCCGCTGGACCTCACCCGCCGCGAGTTCGACCTGCTGGCCTTCCTGGCCGGGCGGCCCGGCGTGGTCGTGGCCCGCAAGGAACTCCTCGCCGAGGTGTGGCAGCAGTCCTACGGCGACGACCAGACCATCGACGTCCACCTGTCCTGGCTGCGCCGCAAGCTCGGCGAGACCGCCGCCAGCCCCCGCTACCTGCACACCCTGCGCGGCGTTGGCGTCAAGCTGGAGCCCCCGCGGTGAGCGCCGCGGGCAGACCCGGAGCCGGCGGGGGAGCGGCGGCATGAGGTGGGCGCTGGTCAAGGTCGCCCTCGCCGTCACGGCCATGGTGGTGATCGCCTTCGCCGTCCCCCTCGGCCTGGTCGTCAAGGAACTGGCCCGGGACCGCGCGTTCGCCAACGCCGAGCGGCAGGCAGCGGCCATCGGCCCCGTGCTGGCCATCACCACCGACCGCGCCGAGCTGACCCGCGCCGTGGCCAGCGCCGAGACCGGGCCCGGCGGCCAGCTCGGCGTGCACGTACCGGCGACAGGCCGGGGCGGCGCGCCCGCGGTGATCGGCGCGGGCCGGGCGAAGGACGCGGACGTGGCGCGCGCGGCCCGGTACGGCCGGGCGTCCGTGGCCGCCGTCCGGGGCGGCTCCTCGCTGCTCCAGCCCACCGCCGTGGCCTCCGGCACCGCCGTCGTCGAGGTCTTCGTGCCCGAGCAGGCGGTGACCAACGGGGTGGCGACCTCCTGGGTGCTGCTCGCCGGCGTCGGGCTCGCCCTGATCGTCGGGTCGGTCGCGGTGGCCGACCGGCTGGGTACGCGGATGGTGCGGCCCGCCGAGCGGCTGGCGGGCGCCGCGCTCGACCTCGGCGACGGAAAGCTCGGCGTACGGGTCCTGGAGGACGGCCCGAAGGAGCTGCGCTCCGCGGCCGTGGCCTTCAACTCCATGGCCGACCAGGTCGTCCAGCTGCTGGCCAACGAACGCGAGCTGGCCGCCGACCTCAGCCACCGCCTCCGCACTCCGCTGACCGTGCTGCGGCTCAACGCGGCCTCGCTCGGCGAGGGCCCGGCCGCCGAGCACACCAGGGCCGCCGTCGCCCAGCTGGAGCGCGAGGTCGACCAGATCATCCGGACCGCGCGCGAGCAGCAGGCGCTGACCCAGCCCGCGGCAGCGGTGGCCGGGTGCGACGCGGCCGAGGTGATCCGGGAGCGGATGGGGTTCTGGTCGGCGCTCGCGGAGGACGAGGGGCGCACCGTACGGGTCGCGGGCGCGGACCGGCCGGTACGCGTCCCGGTGGCGCGCCCCGAGCTGGCCGCCGCGCTGGACGCGCTGCTCGGCAACGTCTTCCGGCACACGCCCGAGGGCACCGCCTTCGCGGTGGACGTGCACAACGCCGAGGACGCGGTGATCGTCCTGGTGTCGGACGCCGGCCCGGGAATCGCCGACCCGGCGGCGGCGCTGCGCCGCGGTCACGGGGGCGGCGGCGACGGCTCGACCGGGCTCGGCCTGGACATCGTCCGCCGGCTCGCGGAGTCCACCGGCGGCGACGTCCGCATCGGCCGCTCCGTCCTGGGCGGTACCGAGGTACGCGTCTGGCTCGCCCTGGACGGCCGGCGCGGCCCCCGGACGGGCCGCCGCCACCGGGCGCGCCGCCGGCTGGGCCGGCTCCGCCGGCGCACCCTCGCGGCGTCGCGCCGGGCCCGCGCTTAACCGGTCCCTTTCGGTTCCTTAAGCGGGCCATAAGTCCGCCGACCGGCGTGGCTTACCTGCCGATTGTCCGTTTCCCGGTAGCTAGCGTGCGGGACGTCACCCCCCAGCAGGACACGTCACCCCCCACGACGGCCACCCCCCACAAAAACGACAGGCAGGCACCAGATGACTTCTCCGGCACACCGCCGCCGTACGAGCCGCACCGCCAAGCTGATCGGCGCCGGCACCGCCGCGGCGCTCGCGGTCGGCGGCGGGTTCGTCGTCGCCGGCGCGGCCCGGGCGAGCAAGGCCGGGCCGGCCGAACAGGCGGCGGCGAAGGGCGCGTTCGCCCCGTACGCCGACACCTCGCTCAGCCCCGCGTACGACCTCGTGGGCACGGCCGAGAAGACCGGCGTCAAGACCTTCAACCTCGCCTTCGTCACCTCCGGCGGCGGCTGCGACCCCAAGTGGGGCGGCAGCGGCGCCCTGGACAGCGACCCGGTCGCCCAGCAGATACCGAAGCTGCGCGCCCAAGGCGGCGACGTACGCGTCTCGTTCGGCGGCGCGGCGGGCTCCGAGCTGGGCCTAGCCTGCACGTCGGCGGACGAACTGGCCGCCGCGTACGGCAAGGTCGTCGACGCGTACGACCTGAAGAAGGCCGACTTCGACATCGAGGGCGGCGCGCTCCCGGACACCGCGGCCAACACCCGCCGCGCCCAGGCCATCGCGCAGCTCCAGAAGGACCACCCGGACCTGGACGTCTCCTTCACCCTCCCCGTCATGCCCGAGGGCCTGACGCAGGACGGCGTGAACCTCCTCGCGGACGCCGAGAAGAACGGCGTCAAGATCTCCGCCGTCAACATCATGGCCATGGACTACGGCGCCTCCTACGACGGCGACATGGGCAAGTACGCGATCCAGGCCGCCACAGCCACCCAGAAGCAGGTCAAGGACGCGCTCGGGCTGAGCGAGGCGGACGCCTGGAAGGCGGTCGCGGTGACCCCGATGATCGGCGTCAACGACGTGGCGACCGAGATCTTCACCCTCGACGACGCCAAGGAGCTGGCGGACTTCGCCGCCACCAAGCACCTCGCGTGGCTGTCGATGTGGTCCGGCACCCGCGACAAGGCCTGCGAGGGCGGCTCGTCCGGCACGGCCCAGCCGACCTGCAGCTCCATCGACCAGCAGCCGCTGGACTTCACCAAGGCCCTCGGCGCGTACCAGGGCTGACCCCGGAACCACCCCCCACACCCCCCACACCAGCGGGGCGCAGCGGATCCCCACCCCCCCCACGGCCGCTGCGTCCCGCTCCTCCGCTTGCGCCGTACCGCGCCGACCTGACGCCGCTTTCCGCCATTGCGTCGCGTTCCGCTGTGTAATGGCGGGAAACATTCGCGGCCGGGAGTCCGGAGGCAGCCATGGCAGCGGCAGGGCGCGGTGGTCGGCGCGGCGGACGCCCCACCCTCGAAGAGGTGGCGGCGCGGGCCGGCGTCGGCCGGGGCACCGTGTCCCGGGTGGTCAACGGCTCGCCCCGGGTGAGCCCGCGCACCCGCGCCGTGGTCGAGCGGGCCATCGCCGAGCTGGGGTACGTGCCGCACGGCGCGGCCCGCGCGCTGGCCGCCGACCGGACCGACGCGGTCGCGCTGGTCATCCCCGAGCCCGAGACCCGGCTGTTCGCCGAGCCGTACTTCTCCGGCATCGTCCGCGGCGTCGGCGCCGGGCTCGCCGACACCGATCTCCAGCTGCTGCTGATCCTCGTCCGTACGCCTAAGGAGCGCGAGCGGCTGGGCCAGTACCTCGCCGCGCACCGCGTGGACGGCGTGCTGCTGGTCTCCGTGCACCAGGACGACCCGCTGCCCGACCTGCTGTCGCGGCTGGAGCTGCCCGCGGTGCTCAGCGGCCGCCGTTCGGCGCGGGAGACCGTGCCGTACGTCGACTCCGACAACGCCGGCGGGGCGCGCGCCGCCGTCCGGCACCTCCTGGAGCGCGGCCGGCGGGTGGTCGCCACGGTCGCCGGGCCACCGGACATGTACGCCGCGCAGTGCAGGCTGGCCGGCTACCGCGAGGCGCTGGCCGACGCCGGGCACGGCGCGGACGAGGCGCTGATCGTCCCGGCGGACTTCACCGAGGACGGCGGGCGGCGGGCGATGGCCGCGCTGCTGGACCGCCGGCCGGACGTGGACGCGGTCTTCGCTGCCTCGGACGTGATGGCGGCGGGCGCGCTGGCCGTACTGCGGGAACGCGGCCGGCGGGTGCCGGCCGACGTGGCGCTGGTCGGGTTCGACGACTCGGCCGTCGCCCGCCATCTGGACCCGCCGCTGACCAGCGTGCGGCAGCCGATCGAGGAGATGGGCCGGGCGATGGCGCGGGTGCTCGTCGAGGAGCTCGGCGAACGCTCCCGGGAGCGCCCGCAGCTCGTCCTGCCGACGGAGCTGGTGGTGCGGGAGTCCTCGTAACGGGCGCTCAGGCCGTTCCGCCGCGTACGCCCTCCCGGAAGGCGATCGGCGTGCTCCCCGTCCGATGCAGGAAGAACTTGCTGAAGTTCGTCGCGTCCTCGAAGCCGAGGCGGCGGGCGATCCCGGCCGCCGGCTGGTCGCCGTGCGCGAGGAGCCGCTTGGCCTCCAGCACCACCCGGCGGTCGATGAACTCCTTCGCCCCGACACCGGCGGCGGCCTCCGTCGCGCGGGAGAGGGTGCGCGGCGAATAGCCCAGCGCCCGGGCGTAGTCGGCGACCCGGCGGCTGGCCGCGAAGTCCCGCTCGACGGCGTCCCGGAACCGCAGGAACGTCGCGGTCGCCGCGCAGTCGGCGGCGTCGTCCGCCGGGTCCCGCACCAGGTGCGCCGCGCGCAGCACCAGGACCGAGAGCAGGTGCCGCAGCACGTCCAGGTGCGCCTCCAGCGGCAGCCCGCACAGCGCGCCGAACTCGCGGTGCAGATGGTCCAGGGCGGCCCGCGCCGCCGCCCCGGCCGCCTCGTCCGGACGGCGTACGGCCGGGCCGTACCAGTCCTCCAGCCGGGCAGCGGCAGCCGTCGCCGGATCCAGGAAGCCCGACTCGAAGAGCACCAGGACGCCCTCGGCCGCCGTCAGGTCGCCGAAGTGCTGGACCTGGCCCGGCCGTACCCACAGCCAGTCGCCCGGCTCCAGCCGGTACTCGCGGAAGTCGGCGGTGTGGGAGAGCCGGCCCGCGTCCAGCGCGAGGAGGTGGTGGAAGCCGGGGCGGTGCGGCACGGCCAGCGTGCAGACGTCGGCGCGGGCGCGCAGCTCGGCGAGCGTCATGACCTCCACGCCGGTGGGCCGCCCGGCGGGCGCCGAGAACGGGACCTCCGGGATGTCCTCCGGACGCTGATCAGCATGCATGTCGCATTCTCACCATGGCTCGTCTCACTCCTACCCCGGTATTCCCTGTTTCTGGCTCTAGCGTAGAAGACGCCGCCACAAGCGTTGACGGAAAACGGAAACCAGCTCACCGGAGGAACCCCATGTCCAAGATCGCCCTCTTCGGCGCCAACGGCACCATCGGCAGCCGCGTCCTCGACGAGGCCCTGGAGCGCGGCCACGAGGTCACCGCGGTCGTCCGGGACCCGGCAAAGCTCACCCGGACCCACCCGAACCTCACCGTGACCACCGGTGACGTCCTGGACCCCGGCTCCGTGGCCGCGGCCGCAGCGGGCCAGGACGTACTGATCAGCGCGGTCGGCGGCGGCGACGGCCCGGGCCATGTCGCCACCATCAAGCCCTCCGCCGAATCCCTGGTGGCCGGACTGCGGAAGCTGGGCGACGGGGCGCCGCGGCTGATCGCGGTCGGCGGCGCCGGCTCGCTGCGCACGCCCGACGGCACGCAGGTCTGGGACGCCGAAGGGCTGCCGGAGTTCCTGCTGCAGATCATGCACGCGCACGGCGACGCACTGGACTTCTACCGCACCGTCACCGACGTGCGCTGGACCAACCTCAGCCCGGCGGCCCTGATCGAGCCCGGCACCCGCACCGGCAGCTACCGCACCGCCGTCGACGACCTCGTCACCGACGCGGACGGCACCAGCCGGATCTCCACCGAGGACTACGCCGTCGCCCTTCTGGACGAGCTGGAGGCGCCCCGCCACACCGGTGAGCGCTTCACGGTCGGCTACTGACGGGCCGGGTCCCGAACTCCCGGGGCAGGAAAAACGAGTGAGGGCCCCGGACGCCAAAGCGTCCGGGGCCCTCACTCGTTGGGGTGAGTAACGGGACTTGAACCCGCGACATCCTGGACCACAACCAGGTGCTCTACCAGCTGAGCTATACCCACCATGACCGGTGCTGTGTGGTGTCTTGTTCCCCACCGGCTGAAGAAAAGTGTACAGGGTCCGAAGGGGTGCTCGCTCCCGGTTTCCCCCCTGGCCGGGAGCGAGCTGCGTCACTGTCCGCCGGCGCGCTCCGCCGCGGGGGTCTCCGCGGGCAGGACGTGCTTGGCGGCGATCGCCTTGGCGGTGTCGGAGTCCGGCCCCGGCTGCGGCACGAAGACCGCCTCCCGGTAGTACCGCAGCTCCGCGATCGACTCACGGATGTCGGCGAGCGCCCGGTGGTTGCCGTTCTTCTCCGGGCTGTTGAAGTACGCCCTCGGGTACCAGCGCCGCGCCAGCTCCTTCACCGACGAGACATCGACGATCCGGTAGTGGAGGTAGTCCTCCAGCTCCGGCATGTCGCGCAGCAGGAAGCCGCGGTCGGTACCGACGGAGTTGCCGCACAGCGGGGCCTTGCCCGGCTCCGGTACGTGACTCCTGATGTAGTCCATGACCTGCCGCTCGGCGTCGGCGAGGGTCGTCCCGCCGTCCAGCTCCGCGAGCAGTCCCGAGGTGGTGTGCATGTCACGCACCACCTCGGGCATGGTCTCCAGGGCCTCGGCGGGGGGACGGATCACAATGTCCACCCCCTCGCCCAGGATGTTCAGCTCCGAGTCGGTGACCAGCGCGGCCACCTCGATGAGCGCGTCGTTCGCCAGCGAGAGCCCCGTCATCTCGCAGTCGATCCACACCATGCGATCGTTCATGCGTCTCACCCTACGGGGCGCTCCCGCTGGCCGGGCAGCACCGGGCGTCCGGTGGAGCGGCCGACGGCGGGCTCCCCGAGCCGGGTCGCGTACGCGTCCGACTCCGGTTTGCCCGGTTCATGAACGCCCAGTGAACCCCCTTGTCCCGGCACCTGGGCGTGCGCCCCGAAGCGCTCGGCCGCCGGGGTCCCCGTGCGGTCCAGGCGCTCCGGCCGGTCGGACGGCCGGCCCGTGGCCCCTGGTGGCTCCGCGGCGCCGTTCTGTGGCCGCCGGGCGCGGTAGGCCGCCCGGTAGGCCGCGGGGGAGGAGCCCAGCTGCCGCCGGAAGTGACCACGCAGCGCGACGGGGGAGCGGAAGCCGCAGCGGCCCGCCACCTCGTCCACCGAGTAGTCCGACGTCTCCAGCAGCCGCTGTGCCTGCAGCACACGCTGAGTGATCAGCCACTGCAGGGGAGCGCTCCCAGTGAGTGAGCGGAACCGGCGGTCGAACGTCCGGCGGCTCATGTAAGCGCGCGCGGCGAGCGTCTCCACGTCGAACTGCTCGTGGAGGTGCTCCAGCGCCCAGGCGACGACCTCGGCCAGCGGGTCGGCGCCGATCTCCTCAGGTAATGACCTGTCGAGGTAACGCTGGTGCCCCAGCTCCGACGCCGTGCGCCGGGGCGGCACGACCAGCCGGCGGGCGAGCGCGTTGGCCGCGTCGGCGCCGTGGTCGGTCCGCACTATGTGGAGGCACAGGTCGATTCCTGCAGCCGTGCCCGCCGACGTCAGCACATCGCCGTCGTCGACGAACAGTTCGCGTGGATCGACATGGACGGACGGATAACGCTTCGCGAGCGTCGGTGCGTACATCCAGTGGGTGGTCGCCGGACGGCCGTCCAGCAGCCCTGCGGCCGCCAGCACGAACGCGCCCGTGCACAGCCCGACGATGCGGGCCCCTTCTTCGTGCGCGCGCCGGAGTGCGTCCAGCGCGGCTGGTGGTGGCGCCTGGGTGATCGAACGCCAGGCGGGTACCACGACGGTACCTGCCCTGGAGATCGCTTCCAGTCCGTATGGAGCGGAAAGCTCCAGTCCGCCGGTCGTGCGCAAAGGCGCATCTTCGCCCGCGCACACAAGCAAGCGGTACCTCGGCACGCCCGCGTCCTGTCGGTCGATGCCGAATACGGAGAGCGGAATGGAGCTCTCGAAAATGGGGCCGCCACTGAAGAGGAGCACCGCGACTACTTCGCGGCGTCGTCGGGCGGCGAGCTTGCGTGCGGCATCTGGTACGGCAGCGGAGTCCTGGCTCATGGCACTAAGCCCCCCTCGGTCGTCTCGCCCTCTCGGTCCTGCACTGTTCCCCCGCCGTGATTGCCAAGATCGAATCTACTGTGTCCCGTGAGGATGGAGTGCCAAGTTCACCACCTGCTGGTAAGTCGATATGGCAACTTGGCGCGAAGCATTCGATCACGAAGCGTTCCACTCGTGGGCTCCGCTGGGAAGTACGCCTCACGCGCCTGCCCGTCCGTCGCGGGGTACAACCACGCCGTGCGGTCCCTCCCGTCCAGTTCAAAGGCCGGTTGGGGGTCGCTTTTGCCAAGGGATGTGCCGGGGGTCGAAGTTGGCTGAAAAGGGTCGCGGGTGCCCGCGCGAGCACCCCCGCACTCGCGCGTGAGCGCCTCAATCCCCCGGCGTGCGCCCCCCGCCGTGGCGCCCGCCCCGGTGCGCCCCCAGGCCCGTCCTGCCGTGCCGTCCGCGGTGCACGGAGGCCCGCTCGACGGCCAGCCGGGCGGCGGTCCGCTCGGACTGCCGCAGCAGCGCCCGGCAGGCGCACGTGACCGCCGTGAGCCCGATGGCGGCGCCGGCCGCCCCGCCGAGCGACGAACCGCACACGAGGAGGACAAGCGGAACCAGTGCGCAGCTGAACGAGGCCCAGCGGACCACATCGCTCACCGGGTCCACGGGCGGGTGAGGCGTACCGGGCAAGGGGGTCTCCTTCCGAGTGATCCGCACCGACCGCGCGGGACCACTGGAACAACGCCGGTGGCCACGGGGAGTCACCGCGAGGCGTTCGGACGGAGCAGAGGGGGCCGTACCGGAGCTGGGACCTCCGTATCGGACCCGCGGCCTCCGTATGAACGCGCTGGAGGCCATTGCCAACGGCGCGACGCTCCGGCATGCTCCGGGGAACGTTCGGGGGCGCTGTCCGGTCAAAAGGGACAAGCGCCGTTTACGGAGACTCTGGGCAGGGGAGGAGTGGCGCCGTACTCTTGGGGTAAGGGGTTGGGAAGATGATTCCCGGCCGTATTGTTCGGCATTGAACCATCGCCGTCGCCCCGCTCTCCGCCCAGTTCAGTCAACTGCCCGAACAAGTCAATCGCCGTTCCCCTCCGCCTCTGGGTACGAGGGCTCCCCTTCGCCGAGACACTCATGGCCGGTCACGAATTCCCCGAACCCGCGGACCGCAAGCAGGTCGCCGATCCGATGGCGGACCTCGAAGCGGCGGAACAGTCACACCACTCCTGCGACCCCGCCTTCCAGCACGGTGTGGTGGTCGGCTTCGACGGCTCGGTCTCCAGCGAGCGCGCCCTGGCCTACGCCATCGGCATGGCCCGGCGCTCGGGCTCCGGGCTGATCATCGTCCACGTCGCCAACCGGCTCCCCACGACCGTCTGGGCAGGCTGCGAGCCGCCCGTCTTCGTGGACGTCCCCGATCACCGCACGGAGGTCCTGGGGCTGGAGCTGGCGTGCGCCGATCATCTCGCCGAGCTTTCCTGGATCCTGGTCGAGCGGGGCGGCGACATCTGCCACGAACTGGAGGAGGTCGGCCGTGAGTACGCGGCCGACGCCATCGTGGTCGGCTCCACGCACGGCATCGTCGGGCGGATCTTCGGGTCGGTCGCCGGACGGCTCGCGCGCCGCGCGCAGCGACCGGTGATCGTCGTGCCGTGACGGCGGCCCGCCCGTCCACACCGTACGTATTCGGCCTCGTACTCCCGTCCACTCCGTGACGTCGGTACGGCGTGACGAGACGTCACACCCCGGCAGTAGTCGACAAATCTACTGACTCGTAGAGGTGGGTTGTGCGCTTGTGAGGGGTACAAGCCCTTCACACAGCGTGCTGCCGCCCGGGTGTGACGGTTCCCGGGAAGGCGGCATCACTGCCGGCGTTAGGGCGACGCCGGCACCGTGAGGTGGACCCCCGGCTCGTATGGTGGCGCGACCGGAGGTCCACCTCACTCACGTCGGAGTTACTCCACCGTCACCGACTTCGCCAGGTTGCGGGGCTTGTCGATGTCACGGCCGAGGGTCAAGGCCGTGTGGTACGCGAGGAGTTGGAGCGGGATGCCCATGAGGATGGGGTCGAGCTCGGGCTCGTTCTTCGGGACCACGATCGTGTGGTCAGCCTTCTCCTGCTCCGCGTGCGCGACCGCGAGGATGCGGCCGCTGCGGGCCTTGATCTCCTCCATCGCCGCGCGGTTCTTCTCCAGCAGGTCGTCGTCGGGGACGATCGCCACGGTCGGCATCGCCGGCTCGATGAGCGCCAGCGGGCCGTGCTTCAGCTCGGAGGCCGGGTACGCCTCGGCGTGGATGTAGGAGACCTCCTTGAGCTTCAGGGAGGCCTCGCGCGCCACCGGGTAGCCGCGGACGCGGCCGATGAACATCATCGACTTCGCATCCGCATACAGTTCGGCGAGCTTCTTGATCTCGGCTTCGTTCTCCAGGATCTCGGTGATCTGCTCGGGCAGCCGGCGCAGGCCGTCGATGATCCGCTTGCCGTCCGCCACGGACAGGTCGCGGATGCGGCCCAGGTGCAGCGCGAGCAGCGCGAAGGAGACCACCATGTTGGTGAAGCACTTGGTGGAGACCACGCAGACCTCCGGCCCGGCGTGCACGTAGATGCCGCCGTCGGTCTCCCGGGCGATCGCCGAGCCGACCACGTTCACCAGGCCCAGCACCCGCGCGCCCTTGCGCTTCAGCTCCTGGACGGCGGCGAGCACGTCGTAGGTCTCACCGGACTGCGAGACCGCGACGTAGAGCGTGTCGGGGTCCACGACCGGGTTGCGGTAGCGGAACTCGGAGGCCGGCTCGGCGTCCGAGGGGATGCGCGCCAGCTCCTCGATCATCTGCGCGCCGATCTGGCCCGCGTGGTACGAGGTGCCGCAGCCCAGGATCTTGACCCGGCGGACGCCGCGCGCCTCGCGCGCGTCCAGGTTCAGGCCGCCCAGGTGCACGGTGGAGAAGCGGTCGTCGATCCGGCCGCGCAGCGCGCGGTCCACCGCGTCCGCCTGCTCGGAGATCTCCTTGTGCATGTAGGTGTCGTGCGCGCCCATGTCGTAGGACTCGGCGGCGTACTCGACGGTCTCCGGGGAGGAGGTCGTCCGCGAGCCCTCGGTGGTGTACGTGCGGTAGTCGTCGGCCTTGAGCGTGGCCATCTCACCGTCGTCGAGGGTGACGACCTGGCGGGTGTGCGAGACGAGGGCGGCGACGTCGGAGGAGACGAACATCTCCTTCTCGCCGATGCCCAGCACGACGGGCGAGCCGTTGCGGGCGACGACGATGCGGTCGGCGAAGTCGGCGTGCAGCACGGCGATGCCGTACGTGCCCTCGATGTGCCGCAGCGCCTCGCGGACCTTCTCCTCCAGCGTGCCGGCCTCGGAGCGGCCGATGAGGTGCGCGAGGACCTCGGTGTCGGTCTCGGAGGCGAACTCCACGCCCTCGGCGGTGAGCCGGGCGCGCAGGTCGGCGGCGTTGTCGATGATGCCGTTGTGGACGAGCGCGACCTTGCCCTCGGCGTCGACGTGCGGGTGGGCGTTCTCGTCGTTGGGCGCGCCGTGGGTGGCCCAGCGGGTGTGGGCGATGCCGGTGGTGCCGGCGAACCGCTTCGGCAGCCGCGACTCCAGCTCCCGCACGCGGCCCTTGGCCTTGGCGGTCTTCAGCCCGCCGGTCTTGCCGGAGGCGTGGATGGCGATGCCGGCGGAGTCGTAACCCCGGTACTCCAGGCGCTGCAGACCCTCCAGGAGCAGCGGAGCGACATCACGCTTTCCGATATATCCGACGATTCCGCACATGGGTGGACCCTCCCTGATCGATGGTTCGTGGTGCTCCGCTGCTTCAGCCGTAGACGAGGCGGCGCAGCTGACGTATCGACAGCTCGGGCGGGGCCACGGCGCGGTGCGGCAGCTCGTGGGCGATCCGCTCGAAGATCGCGTCGTTGCGCAGGCCCTGGCCCTGCAGTTCGCGGTGTCTGCGGCGTACGAACACCTCGGTCGTCTCGTCGAAGTACGCGAGGACGTCCTGGATCACCCGGACCGCCTCGCCGCGCTGCAGCGGCGTACTGCGTACCAGGTGTTCCACCAGGTCCTCGTGGGACGGACGACGATCGAGCACCCATCGATACTGCGGTGCCGGGCGCGCTTTCGCAAGAAATCTGCCCGATATCGGGCAGGCGTGTCGCCGAGCCGCCCGGACCGACCGAAGGAGAAATGGTCTACACCTTGACCCTCGGTGGGGCGCACGGTACGCAAGGTGAGCGTTCGGTTGCTCCATGCCCCGCACGAAGCTCGCCGAAGGGATCACCCGTGTCACTCGTGAGACCGCACCGATTGTTCTGTTCCCTCCTCCTGGTGGCCGCGGCCGGCCTCGGCACGGCGGGCGCGGCGCCCGCCGCCGCACGGCCCGCCACCGGACCCGTGCCCCTGGACCGCGTCGTCCCCGCCCCGGTCTCGGTCCGCCCGGCCCCGGGCACGCATCGCCTCACGGACCGGACCGCCATCCGGATCCCCGGGGCCACCGGCGAGACGAAGCGGGTCGCCGAGTACCTGGCGGGGGTGCTGCGGCCGTCGACCGGCTATGCGCTCCCCGTCACCGCGCGGGGCGGCGACGGCATCGTCCTCCGGCTCGCGTCCAGGGCGCCCGAGGTGCGGAAGCTCGGCGCCGAAGGCTATCGGCTCACCGTCACGGGCCGCGCCGTCACCCTCACCGCGGCACGCGCGGCCGGCCTCTTCCACGGCGTCCAGACGCTGCGTCAGCTGCTGCCCCCGGCGGCGGAGCGGCGCACGGCACAGTCCGGGCCCTGGACGATCGCCGCCGGGACGATCACCGACACCCCGCGCTACGAGTACCGCAGCGCGATGCTCGACGTCTCCCGCCACTTCTTCTCCGTGGACAAGGTCAAGCGCTACATCGACCAGCTCGCGCTCTACAAGATCAACAAGCTGCATCTGCACCTCTCCGACGACCAGGGCTGGCGCATCGCGATCGACTCCTGGCCCCGGCTGACCACCTACGGCGGCTCCACCCAGGTCGGCGGCGGCCCCGGCGGCTTCTACACCAAGGCCGACTACAAGGAGATCGTCCGGTACGCGCAGAGCCGCTACCTGACCGTCGTCCCCGAGATCGACATGCCGGGCCACACCAATGCGGCCCTCGCCTCGTACGCCGAGCTGAACTGCGACGGCGTCGCCCCGCCGCTCTACACCGGAACCGAGGTCGGCTTCAGCTCCTTCTGCGTGCCGAAGCAGGTGACGTACGACTTCGTGGACGACGTGATCCGCGAGCTGGCGGCGATGACGCCCGGCCCGTATCTCCACATCGGCGGCGACGAGGCGCACTCCACCAGCCACGAGGACTACGTCACCTTCATGAACAAGGTGCAGCCGGTGGTCGCGAAGTACGGCAAGACGGTGATCGCCTGGCACCAGCTGACCGGCGCGACGCCGGTGAAGGGCGCGGTGGCGCAGTACTGGGGCTACGACGCGACGAGTGCCGCGGAGAAGGCGCAGGTAACGGACGCCGCGAAGAAGGGCACGAGGCTGATCCTCTCGCCGGCCGACCGGTCCTACCTGGACATGCAGTACAACAAGGACACCCCGTACGGGCTGCACTGGGCCGGGTACGTGCCGGCCGAACGCTCCTACGACTGGGACCCGGGCGACTACCTGACGGGCGCGCCCGCGGACTCCGTCCTCGGTGTGGAGGCCCCGATGTGGACCGAGACGCTCTCCGAGAGCGACCAGGTCGAGTTCATGGCCTTCCCGAGGCTGCCGGGCATCGCGGAGCTGGGCTGGTCCCCGGCGAGCACGCACGACTGGGAGAACTACAAGGAGCGCGTCGCCGCGCAGGCCCCGCGCTGGGAGGCGATGGGCATCGACTACTACCGCTCACCGCAGATCCCCTGGCCGGCGAAGTGAGCCGGTGACCGAGCGGGGGGGGGGCCCCCCCCCGCCCCCCCCCGGGGGGGGGGGAACCCCCCCCCCCCCCCCCCCCCAAAGCGCTGGGCCGAGCGGGTGGCCGCCCCCATCACCCCGGTCTTTGTGTCGGGCCC
>NZ_JBITXI010000007.1:202925-230412 GCF_044544605.1 Streptomyces sp. NPDC053560
CGCGCGCCGCGGCGCCGCCCCGGCGGGGGGTGGCGTGGGGAACCTACAACGCCCGCCCCCCCCCCCCCCCGGGGCCGGGGGGGGGGGGGGGGGCCCGGGGGGGGGGGCCCCCCCCCGCCCCCCCCCCGGAGGGGTGTTACAGCCCGAGCTCCCGCGCGATCAGCATGCGCTGGACCTCGCTGGTGCCCTCGCCGATCTCCAGGATCTTGGAGTCGCGCCACATGCGGGCGACGGGGTACTCGTTCATGAAGCCGTAGCCGCCGTGGATCTGGGTGGCCTCGCGGGCGTTGGTGACCGCGATCTCCGAGGAGTACAGCTTCGCCAGCGCGGCCTCCTTCTTGAAGCGCTCGCCGTGCACCAGCCGGGAGGCCGCGTCGCGCCAGGCCAGCCGGGAGGTGTGGGCGCGCATCTCCATGTCGGCGAGCTTGAACTGTATGGCCTGGTTCTCCCCGATCGGCTTCCCGAAGGACTTCCGCTCCTTGGCGTACCGCAGCGACTCGTCCACACAGCCCTGCGCGAGCCCGGTGGCCAGCGCCGCGATGGCGATCCGGCCCTCGTCCAGGATGCGCAGGAACTGGGCGTACCCGCGGCCCTCCTCGCCCAGCAGGTTGGCGGCCGGCACCCGCACGTCGGAGAAGGACAGCTCGCGGGTGTCGGAGGCGTTCCAGCCGACCTTGGAGTACGGGGCCGCGACCGTGAAGCCGGGGGTGCCGGCGGGCACGATGATCGCGGAGATCAGCGGGCGGCCGTCCTCCTTGTGGCCGGTGACGGCCGTGACCGTGACCAGCCCGGTAATGTCCGTGCCCGAGTTGGTGATGAAGCACTTGCTGCCGTTGATCACCCACTCGTCGGTGGCCGCGTCCAGCCGCGCGGTGGTCTTCGTGCCGCCCGCATCCGACCCGGCCTCGGGCTCGGTCAGCCCGAACGCGCCCAGCATCTCGCCCGAGCAGAGCTTCGGCAGCCAGGTCTGCTTCTGCTCCTCCGTGCCGAAGTGGTACAGCGGCATGGCGCCGAGCGAGACGCCGGCCTCCAGGGTGATCGCGACCGAGGAGTCGACCCGGGCCAGCTCCTCCAGGGCGATGCCGAGCGCGAGGTAGTCGCCGCCCATGCCGCCGTACTCCTCGGGGAAGGGCAGCCCGAAGAGGCCCATCCGGCCCATCTCGCGCACGATCTCGTAGGGGAACTGGTGGTTCTCGTAGAACTCGCCGATCTTCGGCGCGACGACGTCGTGGGCGAACGCCTCGACCGTGGTGCGGAGTTCCTCCAGCTCGGAGGGGAGGCGGTGGTCCAGTGACATGGGGGTCACTCCTTGTGGGAGTCGAGGGAGGAGGAGAGGGCGCGGACGGTGCGGGACGGGCTCGGCCGGCCCAGCCGCTCCGCCATCCAGACGCTGGTGGCGGTCAGCCGCTCCAGGTCGACCCCGGTCTCGATGCCGAGGCCGCGGAGCATCCACACCAGGTCCTCGGTGGCGAGGTTGCCGGTGGCGCTCTTGGCGTACGGGCAGCCGCCCAGGCCGCCCGCGGAGGCGTCGACGGTGGTGACGCCGTGCTGCAGCGCGGCCAGGGTGTTGGCCAGCGCCTGTCCGTAGGTGTCGTGGAAGTGGACGCCGAGCACGTCCGTGCCGACGCCCGCTTCGTTCAGCGCGTTGAGCAGGGCCGTGACATGGCCGGGCGTGGCGACGCCGATGGTGTCGCCCAGGCTCAGTTCGTCGCAGCCCTGGTCCAGCAGCGCGCGGCAGACCCGTACGACCTGGGGGACCGGCACCGGGCCCTCCCAGGGGTCGCCGAAGCACATGGAGAGGTAGCCGCGGACGTGCGCGCCCGCCGCCTTGGCGCGGGTGACGACCGGCGCGAACATCGCCAGCGCCTCATCCACCGTGCGGTTGAGGTTGGCCTTGGCGAAGGACTCGGTAGCGCTGCCGAAGACCGCTATCCGGTCCGCGCCCAGGGCCAGCGCGCGGTCCAGGCCGCGCTCGTTCGGTACGAGCACCGGCAGCCGTACCCCGGGGACGTCGCGCACCATCGGGAACAGCTGCTCGGCGTCGGCCAGTTGGGGCACCCACTTGGGGTGCACGAAGCTGGTCGCCTCGACGGTGTCCAGCCCGGCGGCGGCCAGCCGGCGGACGAACTCGGCCTTGATCTCGGTGGGTACCACCGTCTGTTCGTTCTGGAGGCCGTCCCGCGCGCCCACCTCGTGGATGCGGACCCGGGCGGGGAGCCCGGGGGCGGGTACGGACATCGGCAGTCCCGGCGTCATCGCTGGTCCTCCTCCGGCTCGTCGGGGGTGATCACGGCCAGCACCTGGTCCATGGCGACCGTGCTGCCCGGCGTCACATCGAGTTCGGCGACGGTGCCGGCGTGCGGCGCGGAGATGACGTGCTCCATCTTCATCGCCTCCACCACCAGCAGCCCCTGCCCGGCCTCGACCCGGTCCCCGACCGCGGCCTTGACCACCGTGACCGTGCCGGGCATCGGCGCGGTGAGCGAGTCGGCGCCGTGCGCGCCGGCCGCCCCGGCGAGTGTGGCCGCCACCGGGTCGTGGTCCCGCACATGCCAGGCGTCGCCGTCCCGGCCGAGCCAGTCCCCGGCCCGTACGAAGGTGTGGCGTACGCCGTCGACGGTGACGGCCACCCGGTCCTCGGCGACCCGGCCCCGGCCGGCGGCGCGTACCGGCTCCTGGCCCGGCACCCGCAGCCAGAAGGCGGGCGGGGTCGGCTCGCCGCCCATGCGCCAGCCGCTCGGCACGGAGAACGGGTCGGTCCAGCCGTCCCCGGACGCGACCGGCTCCAGCGCCGCCTGCCGCACCGCGGCGCCGGCCGCGTACACCTCGTCCGGCACGCCCCCGTCCACCAGGCCGTCCGCCTCGCGCTCCACCAGGCCGGTGTCCAGCTCCCCGGCCACGACCGCCGGGTGGGCCAGCAGGCGGCGCAGGAAGCCGGTGTTGGTGGGCACCCCGAGGATGACCGTCTCCGCGAGCGCGGCCCGCAGCCTGCGCAGCGCGGTCGCCCGGTCCGGGCCGTACGCGATCACCTTGGAGAGCATCGGGTCGTACAGCGAGCCGACCTCGGTGCCCTCCGAGAGGCCGGAGTCCGTCCGCACCCCGTCGCCGGACGGCTCGTGCAGCGCGAGCACGGTGCCGCCGGAGGGCAGGAAGCCGCGGGAAGGGTCCTCGGCGCAGATCCGGGCCTCGACGGCGTGCCCGGTCAGGGTGATGCCGTCCTGGCCGTACGGCAGTTCCTCGCCCGCCGCGACGCGCAGCTGCCACTCGACCAGGTCCAGCCCGGTGACCAGCTCGGTGACCGGGTGCTCGACCTGGAGGCGGGTGTTCATCTCCATGAAGTAGTACGAGGCGGGGTCGTCGCCGGGGACGATGAACTCGACGGTGCCGGCGCCGACATAGCCGCACGAGCGGGCCGCTTCCACGGCCGCCGCGCCCATCGCCGCGCGCGTCGCCTCGTCCAGCAGGACGCTCGGCGCCTCCTCGATGATCTTCTGGTGGCGGCGCTGGAGGGAGCACTCGCGCTCCCCGAGGTGGACGACGTTGCCCTGCCCGTCGGCCAGGATCTGGATCTCGATGTGGCGCGGGCGGTCCACCCACCGCTCCACCAGCAGGGTGTCGTCGCCGAAGGAGCCGCGGGCCTCGCGGCGGGCCGCCGCGATCTCGTCGGCGAGCAGCGCCTCGTCCCGTACGAGCCGCATGCCCTTGCCGCCGCCGCCCGCCGAGGGCTTGAGCAGCACCGGCATGCCGATCTCCCGTGCGGCGGCGGCCAGTTCGGCGTCGGTCAGCCCGCTGCCCGAGGAGCCCGGTACGACGGGTACGCCCGCGGCGCGCACCGTCTCCTTCGCGCGGATCTTGTCGCCCATCAGCGAGATCGCGTCGGCGGGCGGGCCGATGAAGACCAGCCCTGCGTCGGTGACCGCGCGGGCGAACGCGGCGTTCTCCGCGAGGAAGCCGTAGCCGGGGTGGATCGCCTCCGCGCCCGTGCGGGCCGCCGCTTCGAGGAGGCGCTCGATGGAGAGGTAGCTCTCCGTCGCGGGCGGGGGGCCGATGCGGACGGCGGTGTCCGCCTCGCGTACGTGCCGCGCTTCGGCGTCCGCGTCGCTGAAGACGGCGACCGAGCGGATGCCGAGGGACCGGAGGGTGCGGATGACGCGGACCGCGATCTCGCCGCGGTTGGCGACCAGGACTGTGCTGAACATGGTGGAGGTCCTCACATCCGGAAGACGCCGAAGGCGGGGTCGGTCAGCGGGGCGTTGGCGCAGGCGGTGAGGGCCAGGCCCAGTACCTGCCGGGTCTCCATCGGGTCGATCACGCCGTCGTCCCAGAGCCGCGCCGACGCGTAGTAGGCATTGCCCTGCTGGTCGTACTGGGCGCGGATCGGGTCCTTGAAGGCCTCTTCCGCCTCGGCGGGCCACTCCTCGCCGCGCGCTTCGAGCTGGTCGCGCTTGACGGTCGCCAGGACCGAGGCGGCCTGCTCGCCGCCCATGACGGAGATCTTGGCGTTCGGCCACATCCACAGGAAGCGGGGGCTGTAGGCCCGGCCGCACATGGAGTAGTTGCCCGCGCCGTACGACCCGCCGATGACGACGGTCAGCTTCGGCACGCGGGTGCAGGCCACGGCGGTGACCATCTTGGCGCCGTGCTTGGCGATGCCGCCCGCCTCGTAGTCCTTGCCGACCATGAAGCCGGAGATGTTCTGGAGGAAGACCAGCGGGATGCCGCGCTGGTCGCACAGCTCGATGAAGTGCGCGCCCTTCTGGGCCGACTCGGAGAAGAGGATGCCGTTGTTGGCGACGATGCCGACCGGGTGGCCGTGCAGGTGCGCGAAGCCGGTGACCAGCGTCTGGCCGTACTCGGCCTTGAACTCCGCGAAGCGCGAGCCGTCGACGACGCGCGCGATCACCTCACGGACGTCGTAGGGGGTGCGGGAGTCGGTGGGGACCATGCCGTACAGCCCGGCCGGGTCCGCCTTGGGCTCCTCGGCCGTCCACACGGTCCAGGGGAGGGGCGCCCGCTCGCCGAGCGTGGAGACGATGGTGCGGACGATGCGCAGGGCGTGCGCGTCGTCCTCGGCGAGGTGGTCGGTGACGCCGGAGGTGCGGGAGTGCACCTCGCCGCCGCCCAGCTCCTCGGCCGTGACGACCTCGCCGGTCGCGGCCTTCACCAGCGGCGGGCCGCCGAGGAAGATCGTGCCCTGGTTCCGCACGATCACCGCCTCGTCGCTCATCGCGGGGACGTAGGCGCCGCCGGCCGTGCAGGAGCCGAGAACGGCGGCGATCTGCGGGATCCCGGCACCGGACATCCGGGCCTGGTTGTAGAAGATCCGCCCGAAGTGCTCGCGGTCGGGGAAGACCTCGTCCTGCATGGGCAGGAAGGCGCCGCCGGAGTCGACCAGGTAGACGCAGGGGAGGCGGTTCTCCAGCGCGACCTCCTGGGCACGGAGGTGCTTCTTCACGGTCATCGGGTAGTACGTGCCGCCCTTGACCGTGGCGTCATTGGCGACGATCACCACCTCGCGGCCCGAGACCCGGCCGATGCCCGCGATGACGCCGGCCGCCGGGGCGGCCCCGTCGTACATCCCGTCCGCCGCCAGCGGGGCCAGCTCCAGGAAGGGCGAGCCCGGGTCCAGCAGGCTGTCCACCCGGTCCCGGGGCAGCAGCTTGCCGCGTGCCGTGTGCCGCGCCCTGGCCTTCTCGCCGCCGCCCTGCCGGGCCGCCGCGAGCTTCGCGCGCAGCTCGTCCACGAGTGCGCGGTGCGCGGCCTCGTTGGCCCGCCAGGAGTCGGCAGCGGGGTCGGCCGCCGTCCCCAGTACCGGAGCCTGCTCCATCGTCGTACCCGCCCCTTGTTAGTGGTCGTTAACACGATTGCGTTCAGGTTAACGAGCACTAACCCGCCTGTCTACAATTGGAGCCATGAGCAGCACGAAGGCCCCCGCCGCCGTCAGCCGCCGCGAGCAGATCCTCAAAGAGGCCGCGCGGCTCTTCGCCGAGCGGGGATTCCACGGCGTCGGCGTGGACGAGATAGGCGCCGCGGTCGGGATCTCCGGTCCCGGCCTGTACCGCCACTTCGCCGGCAAGGACGCGATGCTCGCCGAGCTGCTGGTCGGGATCAGCGAGCGGCTGCTGGACGGCGGTCGGCTGCGGGTCGCCGACGGCGGTGAGAGCGCCGAGCAGGTGCTGCACGCCCTCATCGAGGGGCATATCGACTTCGCGCTGGACGACCGCCCGCTGATCACCGTGCACGACCGGGAGCTGGACCGGCTGCGCGAGGCGGACCGCAAGCGGGTCCGGCAGCTCCAGCGGCAGTACGTCGAGCTGTGGGTGGAGGTCGTCCGCGAGGTCTACCCGGCCTGCACCGAAGCCGAGGCGCGGGCCGCCGTGCACGCCGTCTTCGGCCTGCTGAACTCCACCCCGCACCTGAGCCCCCGGGCCAGCCTGCCGCCCCGTACGGCCACGGAGGACCTGCTCAAGCGGCTGGCCCTGGGCGCCTTCGGCGCGGCGGCGGGCCGGGACGGCTGAGTACCGCCACTTCCACGGGCCCCGTCGGCAGCGATGCCGGCGGGGCCGCTGTGTTCCAGGCGACGCGGGGGACCCCTGGACAGAAAACGTGACTGCCGGGTAGCTTTCGCTGAGCAAGCGCTTAGCCAGCGTAGTGATTCAGGATGTCCAGGAGGCGGCAGTGCAGCGGACGGTATTCAACGAGGACCACGAGGCGTTCCGGGACACCATCCGCGCCTTCATCGAGGCCGAGGTCGTCCCCGTCTTCGACGACTGGTTCGCGGCCGGGCAGGTGCCCCGCGAGTTCTACTACAAGCTCGCCGAGCTGGGCCTCTTCGGCATCAACGTCCCCGAGGAGTTCGGCGGCGCCGGCCTGGAGTCGCACAAGTTCGAGGCCGTCCAGTACGAGGAGACCGCCCGCGCGGGCGTGAACTTCGGCGGTTCCGGCGTGCACGTGCTGCTCGCCCTGCCCTACATCAAGATGCTCGCCACCGACGAGCAGAAGAAGCGCTACCTGCCGAAGTTCGTCTCCGCCGAGGAGATGTGGGCGCTGGCGATGACCGAGCCGGGCACCGGCTCCGACCTCGCGGGCATGAAGACCACCGCCAAGCTCTCCGAGGACGGCACGCACTACGTCCTCAACGGCGCCAAGACCTTCATCACCGGCGGCGTGCACGCCGACCGCGTGATCGTCTGCGCCCGTACCTCCGCGCCGAAGGAGGACGACCGCCGCTTCGGTATCTCCCTCTTCGCCGTCGACACCAAGTCCGAGGGCTACTCCGTCGGCCGCAAGCTGGACAAGCTCGGCCTGAAGACCTCCGACACCGCCGAGCTGGCGTTCGTCGACGTGAAGGTGCCGGCCGAGGACCTGCTCGGCGAGGAGAACAAGGGCTTCTACTACCTCGGCAAGAACCTGCCGTCCGAGCGCTGGGGCATCGCCTACGGCGCGTACGCGCAGGCCAAGGCCGCCGTCCGGTTCGCGCAGCAGTACGTGCAGGACCGCACCGTCTTCGGCAAGACCGTCGCGTCCTTCCAGAACACCAAGTTCGAGCTGGCCGCCTGCCAGGCCGAGGTGGACGCCGCCGAGGCCGTCGCCGACCGCGCCCTGGAGGCCCTGGACGCGGGCGAGCTGACCGCCGCCGAGGCCGCCTCCGCCAAGCTGTTCTGCACCGAGGTCGCGCACCGCGTCATCGACAAGTGCCTCCAGCTGCACGGCGGCTACGGCTACATGAACGAGTACCCGATCGCCCGCCTGTACGCCGACAACCGCGTCAACCGCATCTACGGCGGCACCAACGAGGTCATGAAGTCGATCATCGCCAAGTCGATGGGCCTCTGAGGTCCCGCCTAGGCTGACGTCCGTGAACGACGCACTGGAATCCCTCCTCGATCTGCTCACCCTGGAGCGGATCGAGGAGGACATCTACCGCGGGCAGTCCCGTCCCGCCGTGGTCCCCCGGGTCTTCGGCGGCCAGGTGGCGGCCCAGGCGCTGGTCGCGGCGGGCCGTACGGTCCCCGCCGACCGGCCGCCGCACTCCCTGCACGCGTACTTCCTGCGCCCCGGGGACCCGGGCGCGCCGATCGTCTACACCGTCGACCGGATCCGCGACGGCCGCTCCTTCACCACCCGCCGGGTCGTCGCCGTCCAGCACGGCCAGCAGATCTTCCACCTCACCGCGTCCTTCCACGCGCACGAGGAGGGCATGGAGCACCAGGAGCCGATGCCCTCGGTGCCGGATCCGCTGACCCTGCCCACCGCCGCCGAGATGCTGCCGCGCTACGCGGACCGCTTCGTCGGCGAGGGCGTCGCCCAGCGGCTGCTGGAGGCCCGTGCCGCGGTCGACCTGCGGTACGTCGACGAGCCGCCCTTCGCCACGGCGGGCCAGGTGCGCGAGCCCCGGTCGCAGGTCTGGTTCCGTACCCAGGGGAAGCTCGACGGGGACACCGGCATCCCCCGGCCGTTGCTGGACATCTGCCTGGTCACCTATGTCTCCGACATGACGCTGCTGGACTCGGTGCTGCTCGCCCACGGGCGGGGCGGCTGGGCTGTGGGTGACGTGGTGGGCGCGAGCCTGGATCACGCGATGTGGTTCCACCGCCCTCTGAAGGCGGACGAGTGGCTGCTGTACGACCAGGAGTCGCCGACCGCGCAGGGCGGCCGCGGGCTGGGCAAGGGCCGGATCTTCACCGCTGAGGGACAGCTCGCGGTGTCGGTGATCCAGGAGGGCGTGATCCGCGCGCCGCGCGCCTGAGCCGCCTTCCGCCGGCCACCCGGCGAATCGGGCATACTGCCGCTCCATGGGCAGCGCGGAGGACGCCGGTAACACGGCCGGGGACGGTACGGGCGAGAGCACCGTCACCGTCCTCGTCGCCGCGGGGGCCAATCTCGGCATCGCCGCGGCCAAGACCGTGGGCGGCATGGTCAGCGGGTCCAGCGCGATGCTCTCCGAGGCCGCGCACTCCGTCGCCGACACGGTCACCGAACTGCTGCTGCTCACCGCACTGAAGCGCAGCGCCCGGCCGGCCGACGAGGACCACCCGCTCGGCCACGGCCAGGAGCGCTACGTCTGGGCGCTGCTCGCCTCCGTCGCCACCTTTGTGGGCGGCGCCGTCTTCTCCGTGTACGACGGGATCCACACCCTCACGCACGGCGAGGAGCCGGGCGATCCGCTGGTCTCCTACGTGATCCTCGCCGTCGCCTTCCTGCTGGAGGGCTACTCGCTGCGCACCGGGCTGCGGCAGGCGCGCGGCGAGGCGGCGCGCCTGCACCGGCCGCTCGGCCACTACCTGCGGCGCACGCCGGACACCACCGTCAAGGCCGTCGTCATGGAGGACTCCGCCGCGCTGGTCGGGCTGCTGCTGGCGGCCGGCGGCCTGCTCGGCGGACAGCTCACCGGGTCGGGCGTCTGGGACGGCGTCGCCGCGATCCTGATCGGGCTGCTGCTGGTGTACGTGGCGTGGGTGCTGGGCCGCAGCAACGCCCAGCTGCTCATCGGCCGCTCGCTCCCGCCGGACGTCCGGGACGCCGTACGGGAACGGCTGCGGGCCGTGCCGCAGGTGGCGGACGTCCTGGAGCTGGTCACGCTGGTCCAGGGGCCGGGCGAGGTGCTGATCGCGGCGAAGGTCGACTTCCGCGACCTGGCGACCGCCACGGAGATCGAGTGGGCCTGCGAGGAGGCCGAGCGCGACCTCCGTGCCCGTTTCCCGGCGGTGCGCCGGGTCTTCCTGGACCCGACACCGGGGCGCGGGCGGGCGGCCCCCTGAGACGCCGCCCGCCGGGTCAGTCCGTCAGCCCCGCCGCGTTCAGCAGGTACGCCGTCAGCGGGTCGTAGTAGCGCGGGCTGCGGACGTGGTCGTCCAGCGGGACCGTGACCTGGAGGGTGCCCTCCGCCTCGGCCAGGAAGAGCGCCGGGTCGTTGGAGTCCGCGTAGCCGACCGCGTCGATGCCGCGCTGCCCCGCGCAGCCCGCCCAGCCGTGGTCCGCGACCACCAGGTCCGGCAGCGGCTGCCCCGCCCGCTCCAGCCCGTCCAGGATCGCCGTCATCGGGCCCGGCGAGTGGGTGTGCCACAGCGTCGCGCCCCGCTCCAGCATCGCCACCTGGCCGAACTGGAAGACCACGCCGTCGTCGGCGGTCAACCCGTCCGGGACGACCACGATGTCGCAGCCCCGCGCCCGCAGCGCGGCGGCCGTGGCGATGTGCACGTCCAGCAGCCCGCCCGGGTGGCCGGTGGCGAGCAGCACCCGCCGCTGCCCGGCCGCGGCCTTGCGCAGCACCGCCGCCATCCGGTCCAGCGCGGCCACCGTCAGCTCGGGGTCGATGGTGTCCTGGCCGTGGCGGTGGTCGGGGTCGTCATTGACGCCGCAGCGCTCGGCCATCACGGCGAGCACGTCCTGCTCGTCTCTCCACCGGTCGCCCAGTTCCAGGCCGAACCAATAGTGACGGTCGCCGTTGGCGAGCTTGCGGTAGTGGTCGAGGTTGTTCTCGCGGGGCGTGGCGACGTCACCGGCGATCCGGGTGCGCACGAGGTGATCGATCAGTTCGGCGCGGCTGGGAGCAGGGGCGGAGGTTATCGGCATGAAGCCCATTGTGCCGGGGCGGATCGGCCGGAGGCGGGCGAGTTCCACTGCCCGGACATCCCGCGCCCCCCTCGTGCCTACGATCGCGGTGTTCCGGCGGCTCGGTACGGCGAGGGGAAGCAGGGGGGACGGCGAGGGGAAGCAGGGGGGACAGGCGGGCGGCCGGACCGCTGTGGCAGGTGCGGATCAGGCGGGCGGAGGACGGGCCGGTGCTCGGCGGGGGCGTGCTGTGCACCAAGGCGGCCCGCGGCCCGGACGACGACCGGATGTACCCATGGGGCAGCGCCTTCGAGCGGGTGCGCTGCCAGGGGAGGACGAGCGGCTCCGCCGGGCGTGTCGGGATGGTGCCGACGCCGCCGGTCGGCTCGCTGCCCGGCGGTGAGTACCCCTGGGGCGTGCGGGAGATGAGCGGCAACGTCAACGCGGACGGCACCACGGACTTCGACCGGGCCCTGGAGGGGGTACGGGGCGCCGCCGTGCGGCCCTGCGCTGCTTCGGCTCGCCGGCCCAGCGCCCGGAGGAGGCACAGATCCAGTTCGGCGTGAAGCTCACCGCGCAGGCCGGCGCGGTGATCACGAAGACGGGGGCGGAGGGGCACCTTCAGGTGGCGGTCACCCGGTCCGGACAGCGGGCGGCGGCACCGGAGACGTCCTGAGCGCGCGCCGCATGGACGTCATGTCGAACGGCCCCTTGTCACCTCACGGATATGTCCATGGGGCGAACGCCGTCCCGACCCTACGCTCGGCGCCATGACCTCCGCATCTGCCGCTTCCTCAGAGCCCGTCGGCCCCGTCGACTCCTCCCGCGTCCCGCGCTACGCCGGCCCGGCGACCTTCGCCCGGCTGCCGCGCATCGACGAGGTCGGCGGCCGCGCCGATGTGGCCGTCGTGGGCGTCCCGTTCGACACCGGTGTCTCCTACCGCCCCGGCGCCCGCTTCGGCGGCAACGCCATCCGCGAGGCCTCCCGCCTGCTGCGCCCGTACAACCCGGCCCAGGACGCCTCCCCGTTCGCGCTGGCCCAGGTCGCCGACGCGGGCGACATCGCCGCCAACCCGTTCAATATCAACGAGGCCGTCGAGACGGTCGAGGCCGCGGCCGACGACCTGCTCGGCACCGGCGCCCGCATGATGACCCTCGGCGGCGACCACACCATCGCGCTGCCGCTGCTCCGCTCGGTCGCCAAGAAGCACGGCCCCGTCGCGCTGCTGCACTTCGACGCGCACCTGGACACCTGGGACACCTACTTCGGCGCCGAGTACACCCACGGCACGCCGTTCCGCCGCGCGGTCGAGGAGGGCATCCTCGACACCTCGGCCCTCTCGCACGTCGGCACCCGCGGCCCGCTGTACGGCAAGAAGGACCTCACCGACGACGAGAAGATGGGCTTCGGCATCGTCACCTCGGCGGACGTCATGCGCCGCGGCGTGGACGAGGTCGCCGACCAGCTCCGCCAGCGCATCGGGGACCGCCCGCTGTACATCTCCATCGACATCGACGTGCTGGACCCGGCGCACGCGCCCGGCACCGGCACCCCGGAGGCCGGCGGCCTCACCTCGCGCGAACTGCTGGAGATCCTGCGCGGCCTGGCCTCGTGCAACCTGGTCTCCGCCGACCTGGTCGAGGTGGCCCCGGCGTACGACCACGCCGAGATGACCTCGGTCGCGGCCTCGCACACCGCGTACGAGCTGACCACGATCATGAGCCGGCAGATCGCGGCGGCGCGCGGCTGACCCGCCGCGCGGAACGCGCCAGGGCCCCGGAACGGTGACCGTTCCGGGGCCCTGGTCGTACAGGCTCTGCTCAGAGGCCCGCGGTGGGCAGCGCGCCGGCCAGGCCGTTGGCCTTGGCGAGCGTGCCCTGGGCGAGGCCCTCGACGGCCTGGACGGCGGAGCCGTCGACGGTCACGGCGGCGTCGTAGCCGGCAACGCCGGCACCGACGGTGGCGGCACCGGCGGCAATGCCGTCCAGCTCGCTGTCGGAGATCTCGGCGGTCTCGATGAAGTCACGCATGAATTTTCTTCCCTTCAAGCACGGGGGACGCGGAAGAACGGGGTTTACGCCGGGAATAGTGCCGGGATTGAGGCCGTAAGGCAAGTTCTCTGCAATGGCCCGCGCAGTACGCCGGAAATGGCCCACCACATGCGCTGTGAAGTGCGGCTTTGAAAGCCGATGCCGTGGATGTCGGAAGTCGCCCGGTGGAATTCGGGAAGGGGTGGAGAAGGGCGGCGAGGTCCAGTGAAAAGGACATGTCCGTAATCGCGTCCGGAATTCAGGAAAGTACACCGAGCGCGAACCAAAGCTCCATCCGGACGTCCGGATCGTCCAGGTCGGTGTCCAGCAGCGCCGCGGCGCGGGCGACGCGCTGGCGGACCGTGTTGCGGTGGATGCCGAGCGCCGTCGCCGTCCGGTCCCAGCTGCCGTGCAGGGAGAGCCAGGTGTGCAGCGTCCCGCGGAGCGCCGGGGCCCCGTCGAGCGGCGCCAGCACGGCCGCGGCGTGGGCCCGGGCCTCGGTCGGCGGGACCAGCGAGGCGAGGCCGCCGGTGCCGCCGACGCCGGGGGAGCGGTGGCGGACGAGCGGGCGACGGGCCGCCACCGCGCGGCGCAGCGCCGCGGCCGCGTGCGCGTCACCGGCGGTCAGTCCGGAGACCGGTACGGGCTCGCTGACGCCCAGCGTCCAGCCGGGCTGCGGCCCGATCTCGCGGTCGGCGGGGACGAGGGCGCGCACGGCGTCGGCGCCCGGCGCGACCAGGGGGGTGCCGAGCCCGGCGGCCAGGGCGGCGGCGGGCGCGTCGTGGCCCCGCCGGGCGCGGGCGTGCACGACGGCCCAGTGCGCGTGCTTGAGCAGGGGCGCCACCTCGGCGGGGGAGTCCCCGAGCAGCAGCCGCACCAGCGCGGCCGAGTGCCCGCCGTCGGCCGCCGCCGCGTACGGGCCGGTGAGCAGCGACAGCAGGACCGCCGCGACGCCCACGACGGCGCGGGCCGCCGGGTCGGGCGGCGGCGCCACGACGGTCAGCGCGAGCGTCCGGTCCGGTGCCCGGCCGCCGAGCGCGTACGCGGCGAGATGACGGCCGACCCCGTCGGCCGGTGACTCGCCCGCCGACGCCGGGCCGCCGGGAACCGTCACCCGGCGCGCGAGCCGCGTGACCGCCGTCAGCGCGGCGGCGGGCGGCCGGGTGCCGGCGGCGGCCAGCTCGTCCTCCCCGCCCGCGCCGGTCACCGCCGCCCAGCCGTCCACCCGGCGGGCGAGCGTGCGCAGCACGGCCGGCACCGGGTCGGGCCCGCCCGCCGCCGCTGCCAGGGCCCGCTGGCCCTCGCTGACGCGGGTCAGCTCGCGGTGCCGGGCCTCGGTCATGGCTTCCCACACGGCGCTCTCCACCGCCGTGAACGGCGTCTCCCGCGGTACCTCCAGCAGCCGCAGCCCGTGCCGGTCGCAGGCCGCGACCAGCGCCGACGGCACCGCGTCGTGCACCGGCGCGATCCCGAATCCGAGTGCCACGGCGCCGGCCGCGACCGTGCGCTCCGCGTACCCGTCCAGATAGGCGCCGTCCCCCGCCGCGTCCAGATGCACCCCGGCCGTCAGCAGCAGCTCGCCGCCGAGCAGGTACGGCTCCGGGTCGGCCATCTCCGAGGTGTGTACCCAGTGGACGGTGGCGTCTTCGCGCGGCCCGGCGATCTGCCGCAGCCCGAGACCGGCGCGGGCGAGCAGCGCGGAGAGCGGGACGCCGGGAGTGGGCGGCAAAGGGGGCGACGCGTCGGCCATGTGCGGATCATCCATTCCGGAGGGGCGGAGTGGAGGAAACGTACACTTCTTCGCCGCCGCGCCGTTTCCTAAGGTCAACCCACGCAATCCCGCCCGTCCCCCGCTCCGCCCTGCCGAAGGGATGGCCCATGGCTGTCGACTACGCGGTGATCATCTTCTATCTGGCCGGCATGCTCGCCATGGGCTGGTGGGGCATGCGCCGCGCCCGTTCCAAAAGCGAATTCCTGGTCGCCGGACGGCGCCTGGGGCCGTTCATGTACTCCGGGACCATGGCCGCGATCGTCCTCGGCGGCGCCTCCACGATCGGCGGCGTCGGCCTCGGCTACCAGTACGGCCTCTCCGGTGCCTGGATGGTCTTCACCATCGGCCTGGGCCTGCTCGCGCTGAGCGTCTTCTTCTCGGCCCGGATCGCCCGACTGAAGGTCTACACCGTCTCCGAGATGCTGGACCTGCGCTACGGCGGCTCGGCGGGGGTCATCTCCGGCGTGGTGATGTGGGCGTACACCCTGATGCTGGCGGTCACCTCCACCATCGCGTACGCCACCATCTTCGATGTCCTCTTCGGCCTGGACCGCACGGTGTCGATCATCCTCGGCGGGGTGATCGTCGTCGCGTACTCCACCCTCGGCGGCATGTGGTCGATCACCCTCACCGACATGGTGCAGTTCGTGGTCAAGACGATCGGCGTCCTGCTGCTCCTGCTGCCCATCGCGGTCGTGAAGGCCGGCGGCTTCGGTGAGCTGCGCGCCGAGCTCCCCGACTCCTACTTCGCCCCGCTCGGCATCGGCGCGCAGACCGTCTTCACCTACGTCCTCATCTACTCCTTCGGCATGCTGATCGGCCAGGACATCTGGCAGCGGGTGTTCACCGCGCGCGGCGACCGCGTCGCACGGCTGGGCGGTACCGCGGCCGGCACGTACTGCCTCGTGTACGCGCTGGCCGGCGCGGTGATCGGCACGGCCGCCAAGGTGCTCTACCCCCATCTGGGCAGCCCGGACGACGCGTTCGCCACGATCGTGAAGGACGCGCTGCCGGTGGGCGTGCGCGGGCTGGTCCTCGCGGCGGCGCTCTCCGCGGTGATGTCCACGTCCTCGGGCGCGCTGATCGCCTGCGCGACGGTCGCCAACAACGACATCTGGTCCCGGCTGCGTGGCGCCATCGGCGGCCGGGGCCGTACCGAGCATCACGACGAGGTGCGCGGCAACCGCGCCTTCATCCTCCTCATGGGCGCCGCCGTCATCTGCATCGCCATCGCCCTCAACGACGTCGTCCAGGCGCTGACCGTCGCCTACAACCTCCTGGTCGGCGGGCTGCTGGTCCCGATCCTCGGCGGCCTGCTGTGGAAGCGCGGCACGGGCGCCGGCGCGCTGGCCGCCGTCGCGGCGGGCGGCGCGACGGTCATCACCCTGATGGCCTGGCGCGGCGTCCTCGCCAACGAACCCATTTACTACGGGCTGCTGGTGTCGCTGGTCGCGTACGTGACGGTGAGCCTGGCCTCGCGGCCCACGGACCCGGCAGTACTCGCGGAATGGCGCTCCCGCCTGGCAACTCCGGCCGAGTCCGGCAACCTCGGCACCACTCCGGCCGAATCCAGCCCGTCCGGCGCTTGAGGACGAGCGGCCCTCAGGCCGTGATCACAGCCGCACCCCCACGCACCCGCAGAGAGGCACGACGTGAGCACCCCGCAGTCATCGGACAGGCCCGCGCAGCGAACCGGTGGTGACCTGGTCACCGAATCGCTCCAAGCGCTCGGCGCGCAGACCGTCTTCGGCCTCCCCGGCCAGCACGCCCTCGGCCTCTTCGACGCGCTGAGCCGCAGCGCCCTGCGGTACGTCGGGCTGCGCGTGGAGAACAACGCCGGGTTCGCCGCCGACGCGTACGCCCGTACGACCCGCACCGTCGCACCGCTCATGGTCTCCACCGGCCCCGGCGCGCTGATGACGCTCGCCGCGCTGCAGGAGTCCGCCGCCGCCTCGGCCCCCGTGCTGGCGATCGGCAGCCAGGTGCCGGCCGCCGGGCTCGGCGGTGGCCGCCACGGCTACCTGCACGAACTCCGGGACCAGAGCGCCTCGTTCCGCGACGTGGTGAAGTCCGTGCACAGCGCGCGCACCCAGTCGCAGATCCCGTCGGTGATCGCCGCGGCCTGGAAGTCGGCGCTGACGGCCCCGCACGGCCCGGTCTGGGTGGAGATCCCGCAGGACGTACTGCTCGCACCGACGGAGATCCCGGTGGTCACGGGCGTGGCAGCGGATCCGGAGGAGCTGCCCCCGCGCCCCGAGCTGACCGCCGCGGCCGCCGGCCTGCTGGCGAACGCGGAGCGTCCGGCGATCATCGCGGGCGGCGGGGCCGTACGCGCTGACGCCGCGGGCGAGCTTCGGGAGCTGGCGGAACGGCTGAGTGCTCCCGTGGTCACCACCTTCGGCGGCAAGGGCGCGTTCCCCTGGACCCACCCCCTCTCCCTCCAGTCCTGGCTGGAGGACCGCCACACCACGGACTTCCTGGAGGACGCGGACGTCCTGCTGGTCGTGGGCTCGGGCCTGGGCGAACTCTCCTCGAACTACCACACCTTCAATCCCCGCGGCCGGGTCATCCAGATCGAGGCGGACGCGGGCAAGCTGGAGGCCAACCACCCCGCGCTCGGCATCCACGCGGACGCCCGCCTCGCGCTCCGGGCGCTGCTGGAGGCGGCCGGCACGCGCGAGGACGGCACGGCACCCGAGCGCGTACGGGCACTGCTGGACCGGGTGGGGGAGCGGATCGCGTCCCAGGACCTCACCCTGGAGCAGGACGTGCTGGCCGCCGTCCGTGAGGCGCTGCCCTCCCGGGCGCCGTCCTTCTGGGACATGACGATCCTCGGCTACTGGGCCTGGTCGGCCTTCGACGCCCGCCACGCGAACACCATGCACTCGGCGCAGGGCGCGGGCGGCCTCGGCTACGCCTTCCCGGCGGCGCTGGGCGCGGCCGCCGCGGACCCGGAACGCCCCGTACTCGCGGTGAGCGGCGACGGCGGCGCCATGTACTCGCTCGCGGAGCTGGCCACGGCGCGCCAGTACGGCCTGCCGGTGACCTGGCTGATCGTGGACGACGGGGGGTACGGCATCCTCCGCGAGTACATGACGGACACGTTCGGGCGGGCGACCGGCACCGAGCTGGCGCGGCCGGATTTCGCGGCGCTCGCCGAGTCCTTCGGGGTGCCCGCGGTGACCAGCGCTCCCGAGCGGCTGCGGGACGATCTGGCCGCGGCGCTGGCGGCCCCCGGCCCTTCCGTTGTGGTGCTGCCGGCACTGCTGCGGATGTTCGCGCCGACGCATTTGGGTGATTCGGCGGATTCTCCGACTTCGGAAAGTTAACAAAGCGCGCGGACCGTTGACGCGAACTGTTCATAACTTTAGGTTCGCTGCGGGCAGCGCCCCGGCCTGCCCGCCCGTGCCCGACGAACCGTCGACGGAGAACAATGACGTACTCCCCACGTCCGCTGCCGCGCGCCGGCCGGCGGCTGCTCGTCCCCCTGCTCGCGGGCGCGCTCATCGCGGCCGTGCCCCCCGCCTCCTCGGCCGAGACGCCGGCCGGGGGCCGCGCCGCGGGCCCGGCCACGGGCGCCACCCCCGCCGCCGACGGTTCCTGCGCCTCGGACGGCCCCGGCTGGACGCCCACGTCCACCCGCATCGATCCCGAGGACAGCGACCACCCGTACGTCGCCAACGGCTACCTCGGGCAGCGGGTGCCGCCCAACGGGACCGGGTACGCGGCGACCGGCGGGAAGACCGGCTTTCCGCTCTACACGCCGCGCTACGACGGCGCCTTCGCGGCCGGACTGTTCGCCGACGGCCCCAAGTCGGTGAAGAAGCGGCAGGCCATCGCCGCGCTGCCCACCTGGTCCACGCTGAACGTCGCCACCGGCGGCTCCGGCGGCGAGACCTTCAGCGCCGCGACCGAGCCCGGCCGGATCTCCCACTACCGGCAGACCCTGCTGATGCGCTGCGGCCTGGTCCGTACGTCGCTGACCTGGACCGCCGCCGACGGCCGCGCCACCGACCTGGTCTTCGACGTGCTCGCGGACCGCACCCGCGCGCACACCGGCGCCGTGCGGCTGCGGATGACGCCGCACTGGAGCGGCCCGGCCACCGTCACCGACACGCTCGACGGACGCGGTGCCCGCCGGATCACGCAGACCGGCGGCGGCGCCCGCTCCGGCGACCGGACGCAGGACGTCACCTTCCGCACGAACGGCACGAACACGGCGGGCGCGGTCGCGTCGACGCTCCGCACGGGCCCGGGCATTCGTTCGGGAAGTGAACAGAAGGCTGCTGCGGCCGAGAAGCTGACGGCGCATCAGGGCGTCTCATTCCCGGTGCACAAGGGACGGACGTACGAGGTCGCCAAGTACGTCGGCGTGGACACCGCGCTCACCTCCGAGAACCCCAGAGCCGCCGCCACCCGCGCTTCCCAGCAGGCCGCGGCGCGCGGCTGGGACGGCCTCTACCGCGACCACGCCACCGCCTGGCAGAAGCTGTGGCGCTCCGACGTCGAGGTACGCGGCAGGGAGCAGCGCGACCTCCAGGCCTGGGTGCGCTCCGCGCAGTACGGGCTGCTCGCCAACTCCCGCGAGGGATCCTCGAACAGCATCGCCCCGACCGGCCTGACCAGCGACAACTACGCGGGCGAGATCTTCTGGGACGCCGAGACCTGGATGTACCCGGGCCTGCTGGCCGCCCACCCGGACCTCGCCCGGTCCGTCGTGGACTACCGGTACCGGACCCGGGACGCCGCCCGCGCGAACGCGAAGAAGCTCGGCTACGACGGGCTGTTCTATCCCTGGACCAGCGGCGGCAAGGGCGACCTGTGGAAGGAGTGCCACAGCTGGGACCCGCCGCACTGCAAGACCCAGAACCACCTGATGGGCGATGTCTCGCTGGCCGCCTGGCAGTACTACCTCGCCACCAAGGACACGGGCTGGCTGCGCGAGCGCGGCTGGCCCGTCATGCAGGGCATCGCGCAGTTCTGGGCCTCCCGCGTCACCAAGAACAGTGACGGCAGCTACTCGGTCAAGAACGTCGCGGGCCCCGACGAGTACAGCAACGGCGTGGACGACGGCGTCTTCACCAACGCGGGCGCCGCCACCGCGCTCCGCCACGCCACCCGCGCCGCCGCCGTCCTCGGCAAGAAGGCCCCCGCCTCCTGGAACGCCATCGCCGGCAAGCTGCGCATCCCGTACGACAAGAAGAAGCAGGTCTTCCAGCAGTACGACGGCTACAAGGGCACCACCATCAAGCAGGCGGACACCGTGCTGCTCCAGTACCCGCTGCAGTGGCCCATGTCCGACGCCGCCAAGGCGAAGACGCTGGACTACTACGCCGCGCACACCGACCCCGACGGCCCGGCGATGACCGACTCGGTGCACGCCGTCGACGCCGCCGAGACCGGCGAGCCCGGCTGCGCGACCTACACCTACCTCCAGCGGTCCGTCCGGCCCTTCATGCGCGGCCCGTTCCACCTCTTCTCCGAGGCCCGCGGCGAGAAGGCCGGCGCCAACGACCCGCTGTCGGGCTCGCCCGCGCAGGACTTCCTCACCGGCAAGGGCGGCTTCCTCCAGGTCTTCACCCACGGCCTCACCGGCCTGCGGCTGGGCGAGGACAAGATCACCCTGGACCCGACGCTGCCGCCGCAGCTCGCCGACGGCGTCACCCTGCGCGGCCTGCACTGGCAGGGCCGGACGTACGACGTCGCGCTCGGCGCGCACCACACCGAGGTGCGGCTGACCGGCGGCGAACCGATGACGGTCGCCACCCCGGAGGGCGAGCGGGTCGTCAGCCAGGGCGCCCCGCTGCACCTGAAGACCCGCCGCCCCGATCAGGAGCCGACGGACAACGCGGCCCGCTGCCGGCCGGCGAAGGCCACGTCCGAGGAGCCCGGGATGTACGCGGGGGCCGCGGTGGACGGCAACACCACCACCGCCTGGGTGCCCAACGCCACCACCGGCACCCTCACCGCCGACCTGGGCGGCGTCCGCCGGATCGGCACGGTCACCCCGCACTGGACGGACAAGAAGCCCGAGTCGTACCGGATCCAGGTCTCCCGCGACGGGCGGCACTGGACCGGCACGGGCTACGACGGGAAGTCGCCGGCCCGGTACGTCCGGGTCACCGTGCACGGCAAGGACGGCGCCAAGACCCGGCCCGGCATCACCGAGCTGACGGTGGCCGAAGCGAAGGACTGACCGGCGGCCGTTCCGCGGGACGGAACGTGTGATGCGGGCGGGGCGACCGGGGGAAGGAACCCCGGGCGCCCCGCCCGTTGCCGTACCGCCGACCGGAAGGCCCCACCGTGCGTCTCGCCGCATTGCCCGCCGCCCTCGCCGCCGCACTGCTCGCCGCCGGTACGCTCCCGGCGGCCGCCGCCCCGTCCCCGGCGCCCGCCACCGGGCACGCCTGCTCGCCCCGCGTCTCCGTCGACCGCTGGTCCGACGCCCTCGACAAGCGGTCCGTCGACGGCACGTACGTCGGTAACTTCTCCGCGCTCGCCAGGGACACCGACGGCGACCTGCTCGCCCTCTCCGACCGGTCCGCGCTGGTCACCCTCGACGGCCGGACCCGCGAGCCGCTGCGCGCCGTACCGCTCGCCGACGAGCACGGCGCGCCGCTGGACTCCGAGGGCCTGGTCGTCGAGGCGAACGGCGACCGGATCGTCACCTCCGAGACCGAGCCGTCGGTACGCCGCTACGACCGCGCAGGGCGCCCGAGCGGCAGCCTCCCCGTCCCCGGCGCGCTGCGGGTCGCCCCGGCCGGCCGGTCCACCGGCAACCAGACCTTCGAAGGCCTGACCGCGGGACCCGGCGGCCGTACCCTCATCGCGTCCATGGAGGGCGCGCTCACCGGCGACGGCACCGACGCGCGGGGCCGGTCCCTGCACCGCTTCCAGACCTGGGAGCGGCGGCCGCACGGCGGCTACGCGCTCGCCCGGCAGTTCGCGTACCCGGTCGAGAAGGGCATGACCGTCCCCGAGATCACCGCGCTCGGCGACGGCCGCCTCCTCGTCCTGGAGCGCACCTTCACCCCGCAGGGCAACGTCATCCGCCTCTACCTCGCCGACCCCCGGCACGCCACCGCGACCCAGGACACCGAGCGGCTCACCGAGACCGTGCGCCCCGCGCGCAAGACCCTGCTCGCCGACCTCACCCGCTGCCCCTCCCTAGGCGCCCCCGCCAAGCAGCCGCAGCTCAATCCGCTGCTGGACAACATCGAGGGCATGACCGTGCTCGGCAGGCGAGCGGGGCGGCTGCATCTCCTGCTGGTCAGCGACGACAACCAGAACCCGAAGCAGATCACGCGGCTGTACGACATGACCGTCCGTATCCAGTGAGCAGCGTGCGGTGACGCCCATGGTTGCGTGAATTGTTGCGGTGGGATGAAAACACCGGTCGGCGATGTTGGTGCCTGCGGCAGGTAGTCGACCGGTGGGAGGCGTCGCGTGGCGGGCACGGACACGGCAGAAGAGGGCTGGGCGCGGCGGCTGACGCGCACATGCTGGCAGTACAGGAAGGACGTACTGCTCGCGCTCGGCTCCTCGCTCGCCGGGATGGCCGTCATGGCGCTGGTCCCGCTGGTGCCGAAGCTGATCATCGACGACGTGATCGTCAAGCACGAACGGTCCCTCGCCCCGTGGGCCACCCTGCTGATCGTCGCCGCGGTCGCCGTCTACGTCCTCACGTACATCCGCCGGTTCTACGGCGGCCGGCTCGCGCTGGACGTGCAGCACGATCTGCGTACCCGCATGTACCGCGCGATCACCCGGCTGGACGGGCGGCGCCAGGACGAGCTGTCCACCGGCCAGGTGGTCGGCCGCGGCACCAGCGACCTCCAGCTCGTGCAGTCGCTGCTGTTCATGGTGCCGATGATGCTCGGCAACATCCTGCTGTTCGCCATCTCGCTGGTGGTCATGGTGGTGCTGTCGCCGCTGCTCACCGTCGTCGCCCTCGCCGTGGCCCCCGCCCTGTGGTGGATCGCCAAGCGCAGCCGCATCCGGCTCTTCCCGGCGACCTGGTACGCGCAGGGGCAGGCGGCCGCCGTGGCCGGTGTGGTCGACGGCGCCGTCTCCGGCGTCCGCGTCGTGAAGGGCTTCGGCCAGGAGGAACAGGAGACCGGCAAGCTCCGCGAGGTCAGCCGGCGGCTCTTCGCCGGCCGGCTGCGCACCGTACGCCTCAACGCCCGCTACACCCCCGCGCTCCAGGCCGTGCCCTCCCTCGGCCAGGTCGCGATGCTCGCCCTCGGCGGCTGGATGGCCACCCGCGGGCAGGTCTCGCTGGGCACCTTCGTGGCCTTCTCCACCTACCTCGCCCAGCTCGTCGGCCCGGTCCGGATGCTCGCCATGGTCCTCACCGTGGGCCAGCAGGCCCGCGCCGGCGTGGAGCGGGTCTTCGAGCTGATCGACACCGAGCCGGTCATCGAGGAACGCCCCGACGCCGTCGAGCTGCCCGCCGACGCCCCCGCCACCGTGGAGTTCGAGCACGTCACCTTCCGGTACGGCGACGACACCGGCACGCCCCCGGTCCTGGACGACTTCTCGCTGCGCATCGAGCCCGGCGAGACCGTCGCCGTCGTCGGCACCTCCGGCAGCGGCAAGTCCACCGTCTCCCTGCTCCTGCCCCGCTTCTACGACGCCGGTGCGGGCCGGGTGCTCGTCGGCGGCCGGGACGTGCGCGACCTGACGGCCGACTCGCTGCGCTCCGCCATCGGCCTGGTCCCCGAGACCAGCTTCCTCTTCTCCGACTCCCTCCGGAACAACATCGCCTACGGCGCTCCGGACGCCACCGACGAGCAGATCCGCGCGGCCGCCCGTGCCGCCCAGGCCGACGGCTTCATCTCGGCCCTGCCCGACGGCTACGACACCGAGGTCGGCGAGCAGGGCCTGAGCCTGTCCGGCGGCCAGCGGCAGCGCGTCGCGCTGGCCCGCGCCATCGTCACCGACCCGCGCGTGCTGATCCTGGACGACGCCACCTCCGCGGTGGACGCCCGGGTCGAGCACGAGATCCACGAAGCGCTGCGCGGCGTCATGGCCGGCCGTACGACCCTGCTGATCGCGCACCGCGCCTCCACCCTGGCGCTCGCCGACCGGGTCGCGGTCCTCGACGGCGGCCGGCTGCTGGACATCGGTACGCGCGAGGAGCTGGAGGAGCGCTGCGAGCTGTACCGCAGGCTGCTCACCGACCCGGACGAGCTGGGCAGTGTGCAGCGGGACCCGGTGGGGCGGGCCGCGACGGCGGGGGCCTTCTCCGGGGAGGCGGCGACCACCGGGCTGCCGGAGCCGGCGGCCCCGGCAGCGGGCCCGGAGGACGACCGCCCCCGCACCGTCGACGGGGTCACCCCCGAGCTGTGGGTCCGTACCGGGGAGCCGGGCGACACCGGCCGGCAGGAGGGCGGCGGGGCACCGGCCGCGGCCCTCGCCGGCCGCCCCGGCGGCATGGCGGGTGCCCTCGCCGGGATGCCTTCCCCCAAGCGCTCGACTCCGTTCGAACAGGGGGGACCCGCATCCCCCGAACTCCTGGAGAAGGTCGCCGCCCTACCCCCGGCCACCGACACCCCCGACGTCGACGAGGAGCGGGCGGCCCGCCCGGAGACCGCCTACGGCCTGCGCCGCCTGCTCGCGGGCTTCGGCCGCCCGCTGCTGGTCGCGCTGGCGCTGGTCGCCGTGGACGCGGTCGCCGGACTGCTGCTGCCCGTACTGATCCGGCACGGCATCGACGACGGCGTGCAGCGCGCCGCGATCAACGGCGTCTGGGCCGCCTCCGCCGCGGCCCTGATCGTCGTGCTCGCCCAGTGGGCCGCCCAGATCGGCTCCAACCGCATGACCGGGCGTACCGGCGAACGCGTCCTGTACGCGCTCCGCGTCAAGATCTTCGCTCAGCTCCAGCGCCTCGGCCTGGACTACTACGAGCGCGAACTGACCGGCCGGATCATGACGCGGATGACCACGGACGTCGACGCGCTCTCCACCTTCCTCCAGACCGGCCTGGTCACCGCCGTCGTCTCCGTCCTCACCTTCTTCGGCATCCTGGTCGCCCTGCTGGTCATCGACGTCCAGCTGGCCCTGGTCGTCTTCGCCACGCTGCCGCCGCTGATCATCGGCACGTACTTCTTCCGCAAGCGGAGCGTCCAGGCGTACGAGCTGGCGCGCGAACGGATCAGCGTGGTCAACGGCGACCTCCAGGAGAGCGTCGCCGGGCTCCGCATCGTCCAGGCGTTCCGCCGCGAGCGCAGCGGCATCGACCGCTTCACCGAGCGCAGCGCCGCCTACCGGCAGGCCCGCACCCGCGGTCAGTTCCTGATCTCGGTCTACTTCCCCTTCGTCCAGCTGCTGTCCTCGGTCGCCGCGGCGCTCGTCCTGATCGTGGGCGCCGACCGGGTCTCGGCGGGCACCCTGACCGCGGGCGCGCTGGTCGCCTACCTCCTCTACATCGACCTCTTCTTCGCCCCCGTGCAGCAGCTCTCCCAGGTCTTCGACGGCTACCAGCAGGCATCCGTGTCCCTGGGCCGCATCCAGGAACTGCTGCGCGAGCCGACCACCACCCCGGCGGCCGAGGAGCCCCGCCCGGTGCGGAAGCTGACCGGTGAGATCACCTTCGACGACGTGCACTTCCGGTACACGACCGCCGACGGCGAGCAGGCCGAGGCCCTCTCCGGCATCGCGCTGACCATCCCCGCCGGACAGACCGTCGCGTTCGTCGGCGAGACCGGCGCCGGCAAGTCCACCCTGGTCAAGCTGGTCGCCCGGTTCTACGACCCCACCACGGGAGCGGTCCGGATCGACGGCACCGACCTGCGCGACCTGGACCTGACCGGCTACCGCCACCGCCTCGGCGTCGTCCCGCAGGAGTCGTACCTCTTCCCCGGCACCGTCCGCGACGCCATCGCCTACGGGCGCCCCGAAGCGACCGATGCCGAAGTGGAGGCCGCGGCCCGGGCGGTGGGCGCGCACGACATGATCGCCACGCTCGACGGCGGCTACCTCCACGAGGTCGCCGAGCGCGGCCGCAACCTCTCCGCGGGCCAGCGCCAGCTCCTCGCCCTGGCCCGGGCCGAACTGGTCGACCCCGACGTGCTGTTGCTCGACGAGGCGACCGCGGCCCTCGACCTGGCGACCGAGTCGGTGGTCAACCGGGCCACGGACCGGCTGGCCGGCCGCCGGACCACGCTGGTGGTCGCCCACCGCCTGACCACCGCGGCCCGTGCCGACCGCGTCGTGGTGCTCGACCGGGGCCGGGTCGCCGAGGACGGCCCGCACGCCGAACTCGTCGCCAACGGCGGCCGCTACGCCGAACTGTGGCGGTCCTTCACCGGCGACTTCACGGGAGAGGAGGAGCGCGTACGGGTGTGACGTACGGGAGAGGAGGAGTGGGCACGGGGCCGAGCGGTCCCGCCGCCGGGGTGTGACCGGAACCGCCGGTCGGGGGGTGGTCGGTGGCAGGCCGTACCGATAGGTTCAGCGCGACCTTTGCGAACCCCAGGGGAGGGCGCATGCGCAGAACGCTCAGATGGCTGTTGTCGCTCGTCGTGCTCATAGGCACGCTCGGCGCGGGAACCGCCACGGCAGGGGCGGCCACCGTCGCCGGGCCGACCGGTACGACAGCGGGCAGCCGCGCGGAGACGGACATCAAGGACCGCCTCCTCGCGATACCGGGAATGAGCCTCGTCCAGGAGAAGCCGGTAGACGGCTACCGCTACTTCGTCCTGAACTACACCCAGCCGGTCGACCACCGGCATCCGGGCAAGGGCACCTTCCAGCAGCGCATCACCGTGCTGCACAAGTCGACGGACCGCCCCACCGTCTTCTTCACCTCCGGCTACAACGTCTCCACCGAGCCGACCCGCAGTGAGCCCACCAAGCTCATCGACGGCAACCAGGTCTCGATGGAGTACCGCTACTTCACCCCGTCCCGGCCGAAGCCCGCGGACTGGAAGAAGCTGGACATCCAGCAGGCCGCCGCCGACCAGCACCGCATCTTCCGCGCGCTGAAGCCGGTCTATGCCAAGAACTGGATCGCCACCGGCGGCAGCAAGGGCGGCATGACGGCGACCTACTACCGCCGCTTCTACCCGCACGACATGAACGGCACCGTCGCCTACGTCGCGCCCAACGACGTGGTAAACGACGAGGACTCCGCGTACGACCGCTTCTTCGCCACCGTCGGCACCGCCCAGTGCCGCAAGGACCTCGCCGCGATCGAGCGCGAGGCACTGAAGCGCCGCGGTGAGATGGTCGACCGCTTCCAGAAGAAGGCCACCGCCGAGGGCTGGACCTTCAAGCTCGCCGGCAACGCCGACCGTGCGTACGAGATCATGGTCACCGACCTGGTCTTCGGCTTCTGGCAGTACCAGCCCGCCGCCACCGCCTGCGCCGAGGTCCCGAAGCCGACGGCCACCACGGACGCGCTGTGGGCCTGGATGGACAAGGTCGGCGGTTTCGACAGCTACACCGACCAGGGCATGGAGCCCTACCTGCCGTACTACTACCAGGCGGGCACCCAGCTAGGTGAGCCCGGCTACCAGTACCCGAACGTCGCGGACCTGCTCCGCTACCCGGGCATCAACAACTCCCGCACCTTCGTCCCCCGCGACATCCCCATGTCCTTCGACAAGAAGGCCATGCCGGACGTGGACCGCTGGGTGCGCCACCACGCCCAGCAGATGATGTTCGTCAACGGGCAGTACGACCCGTGGAGTTCGGAGCACTTCCGGGTCGGCAAGGGCGCGAAGGACTCCTACGTCTTCACCGTTCCCGGCGGCAACCACGGCTCCAACATCGCGAAGCTGAAGGAAGCCGACCGCACCAAGGCCACCGCCCGCCTCCTGAAGTGGGCCGGCGTGCAGCCCGCCGCGGGCGAGCCGGCGCCGGCGGCCCCGTACAACAAGAAGCTGGACAAGCAGCAGCAGGTCCAGCGGATGCCGCTGCTGCGTCCGTGAGCACGGACGCAGCGCAGGGACGGGTGCTCCTGTCTCGCGTAAAAACGTGCGTTCCTGCGTTGCGTAGGGACGGGCGCTTGCGCACAGCGTGATCCCCGGCGTGGGGGGGGGGGGGGGGGGGGGGCCCCGGCCGCCCCCCCCCCCCCGCCCCCCCCCCCCCCGCGCCCCCCCCCCCCCCCCCCCCCCCCCCCCGGCG
>NZ_JBITXI010000007.1:230422-343983 GCF_044544605.1 Streptomyces sp. NPDC053560
CCGCCTGCGTGGGCGGGGGTGACGCTTAGTCTCTAAAAAAGGGGGTTGCCGGGTTTGTTTTGGCGGGGGCCTTTGCCCAAGGGGCCCCCCGGGGGGGGGGCCGGGGGGGCCCGCCCCCCGGCCCCCACTGCCGTACCGGGCCTCACGTCCGGCTTCCTCGCTTCCTCACCGCCGCAGCAACAGGGCGTCGCCGATGGGGCGTTCGCCGGTGGCGTCGGAGGGTGTGGTGATGAGCCGGCCGTCGACGGCCATGCCCACGGAGCCGCCGCCGTCCAGGTTCATCGCCTGGGTGGCACCGAGGGACCTGATGAGGGCTGCGGCCTCGGTCAGGCCGAGCCCGTCGCTGCGGCCGGGCCGGCGGCCCTCTGCGGCGAGCAGGAGAAGGCGCCCGGCCCGGTCGGTGCCGAGCACCATGCGCGGATTGCGCTTGATGCCCCAGGCGTACCCGAACGAGCGGTCGCCGGGGTGCTCGATGCCGTCCCCGGCGAAGTCCACGGCCACCTTGCCGTCCCGGACCAGCTGCGGCCCGCCGTTGACGATGTCGTCCCGGCCGGTGAGCCGCACGGGGTGGCCGTCGGAGTCGGTGATCCTCTCGTGCAGTCGCACCGCCGAGCCGGGCGCGGCGTGCGCGCGCAGCCACCGCTCGCCCGCGCCGGTCCCGGCCAGCAGGGAGCCGCCCGCCGGGACCGGGCCGCCGCGCGGCCGCAGCTCCCGCACCCGGCCGTCGCGGCCCAGCACCGCCTCCACGCCCGGCCCGGCGGGGGTCGCGGCCCCCAGCTCCGGCGTGAAGCGGACGATCTCGTCCGGGTCGGTGCAGGTGACGTCGTGCAGCGGCCGCTCGGTGGGCGCGTCCCCGCCGACACCGCCGCAGTTGCGTACCTTCCCGGGCACCCGGTTGATGCCGTCCACCGGCTCCGTGGCACCGCCCGCCGTGACGGACAGCTCCGTCCGCAGCCGCCGGAACTCGGGACGCAGGCCGTCACCCCGCAGTATCGCGGCGACCCGCCCGTTCGTGGCGGCGCTCTGCAACTCGCCGTCGTACGCGGCGATACCGGCCGCCGCCCCCGGCACACCGTCCTTCTCCTCCATCACGAAGAACCCGGCATTCACCGCGAGCAGCGCGTCCGCCCGGGCCGCGAGGTCGGTGACCTTCTCCCGCCCGGCCACCCCCGCCCCGTGACCGGCGTCCAGCCGCCCCTTGTAGGCCCGGGGATCGATGACGGCGACCTTGACGCGGGCCAGCCCGGTACCGGGGGTGCCGTCGGCGCCGGTCCACTCGCTCACCGCGTCGAAGCCGGCGGCCTTCAGCGCCGTGCGCGCCTCGTCGGCCCGGCCCTGGTCCCCGTACGTGCCGACGCGCACGCGTACGCCCACCGTGCCCCGCTGCCGCGCACCGGCCGGCCACCGGACGTCCTCGGACCGCGGCGCGAACCCGGCGGCACGCAGCGCGCGGATCAGCCCGTCGGCCGTCTCCCGGCCGTGCAGCACCGCACCGTCCTCCCGCACGGTGATCGTCCAGCGATCGGCCCCGGGACGCCCGGACAGCGTCCCCTCGTACAGCCCGACGCCGGACGCGAGCCGCTGGTGCCGCCAGTGGGTGAACTCCTCGGGGAGGGCGAACTCCTCGGGGAGGGCGACCTCGTGCGGCTGCGGGGCCTGCACCGAGCGGGTGGCGCTCTCCGGCTGGGTGCCGCCGTTCGACCGTGCGGCGGGGGCCGAGCCGGCGAAGGCGGCGGGGGCCGCGCCTCCGGCCCCGACCTCGGGCTTGGCTCCGGCTCCGGCCCCGGCCCGGTGCGTGGCCGGGCAGGGGATCACGAATGTCGCGGCGAGCGCGGCCACGAGCACGGCGGACAGGGCGGGCGAGAGCGTGCGGGACGACGCGCGGGAGGCACGCGGGACAGGACGGGGACGCGGCACCGGAACTCCTTCGGAACACGGCGGGGCGGGGCAGGGCACCGGGATGGCACCACGAAAACCCGTCGCGCGAAAGGAAAACGGGCGGAGGGAAGGCGGGGGAGAGGTGACGGGTGGGTGACACGGGGCGGCCCCGGCGGCCGCCGCCGGGCGCGTCAGCCCGGACCGAGCCGGCGGGCGCAGCCCGTGGTGCGGTCGGGGAGCCGGAGGTACAGGGCCGTCCCGGAGGGGCACGAGGCGCGGCTCCGGACCGTCGCCGTCACCTCGTACTCGGGCCGGTGACGCGTGCCGGAGCGCGAATCGCCGGGCTGCGATTCGCCGGATCGCGATTCACTGGGGTGCGATTCGCCGGAGTGCGATTCTCCGGACCGGGACTCGCCGGACTGCGATGCGCGGGAGCGCGGCCCGCCGCACGGGGTCTCGCGTGCCTGGAGCCCGGCGGCGAGATAGACGCAGTCGCCCGGCACCGTACGCGGGCCACCGCCCTGCCCCGGGTCCCCGGGATGCGGCGCGCGCAGATTGCGCATGCAGGCGTACCCCTGCGGGACCGAGCCGTCGCCGTCCTCGTCGGCGTCCGGCCGGTGCTCGCTGATGTGCAGCACGAAGTCGGTACGGGCCGGGCAGCGCGCGCCCCCGCCCTGCCCTCCGGCGTACCGCGCCAGCACCCGCGCCGCGGCGGCACCGCTCCCGCAGCCCACCTCGCGGAAGGCCGCGCCCTGTCCCCGCGTGCTGCACTCGCCCCGGTCCAGGAACACCGCACCGTAACCCGGCGGAAGCACACCGCTCGGGCGAACACTGCCGGTGGCGTACGGCGGCCGGGCATCGCCCTGCTCCTGACAACTGGTCAGCAGCAGGCCGAGGGCGATGCCGAGGACGGACGCCAGGGCAACGACGAGGACTCCTGCTGGCGTTCTGACGTTCCGGCTGACGTTCCGAGACATACCGGCCCAGCGTGGCCCGCCGAGACGGGCACACGCCAGCCGGGACCGGCGTATTGCGCACGCGGTACGAGGCATGCGGTACGGACACGTGCGACGCCCGCCGTACGACCGGTCCCCGTACGACCGATCTCCGTACGACCGGTCCCCGTACGACCGATCTCCGTACGACCGGTCCCCGTACGACCGGTCTCCGTGCGACCGGTCTCGGTACGGGCGGGCTGCCGGCGCACCGGCCGCCCGTACGGGTACCGCTCAGCACGACGGGCTGTTCAGTAGGACGGGCTGTTCAGTGCCACGGGCTGTTCAGCACGACGGGCTGTTCAATACGACAGGCCGTGACCGATCGGGAAAAGCTCCTCCTTCGGGGCGTCGGCGCGCATGACGGGAACCGGCAGCCGCCCCTTCGGCTCCCGGCGGCCCGCGATCACCCGGGCCGCGGCGCGCAGCTCCACATCGGTCCACGAGTAGCTCGCCAGGGCCGCCTTCACGCCGCTGAGCTGCGCGATGTCGTAGGGGTTGCGGATCGCCAGCTGGACCACCGGCTTGCCGGACTCCAGCAGCGCCTGCACCAGCCCACGCTGCGTCGACCCCGCGGTGACGTTGTACGTCGCCACGACCACCGCGTCGTGCTCGGCCAGCGCCGCCACCGCCGCGTCGGTCCGGGCCTTGGTGGGCGCGGTGCCCGTGGACAGCGCGGTGGCGGTGAAGCCCAGCTCACCGAGGGTGCGGGCGAGCACGCCGGTGGGCGGGCCGCCGGTGCCCGACGGCGCGGCCGGGTCGGCGCCGACGACCAGGACGCGGCGGGACCGGTGCCGGGACAGCGGCAGCAGCTTGCCCTCGTTGACCAGCAGCGTCGTGGTGCGGTCGGCGATCCGGTCGGCGGTCTTCAGGTGCCGGCGCGTGCCGACCGTACGGTCCACAGCGCGGCGCGAGGTGTACGGGTTCGCGAACAGGCCGCGGCGCTCCTTCATCGTGAGGATGCGCAGCAGCTTCTCGTCGATCTCCGGCTCGCGGACCTCGCCCTTGTCCACCGCGGTGAGCACACCGTTGTACGCGGCCTTCAGGTCCGGCGGGTTCAGCAGCTGGTCGACGCCGGCCTTCAGGGCGAGCACCGCCACCCGGTCGTCGCCGTACTTCTTCCGTACGCCTTCCATGCCGAGCGAGTCGGTCACCACCACGCCGCGGTACCCGAGGCGCTCGCGGAGGATGCCCGTGAGGATCGGCCGGGAGAGCGTGGCGGGGTCCTCGCTCTTGTCGAACGCGGGTACGACGATATGAGCCGTCATGATCGAGTCGATGCCCGCCGCGATGGCCGCCTTGAACGGCGGCGCGTCCAGCCGCTCCCACTCCTCGGCGGTGTGGTGGATGTACGGCAGGCCGATATGGCTGTCGGTGTCGGTGTCGCCGTGCCCGGGGAAGTGCTTGGCCGTCGCGGCCACACCGGCCGACTGAAACCCCTTCACCTCGGCGGCGACGTACCGCGCCACGGCCCGCGGGTCGGCGCCGAAGGACCGCACGCCGATGACCGGGTTCGCCGGGTTGACGTTGACGTCGGCGTCGGGCGCGTAGTCCTGGCGGATGCCCATGGCGTACAGCTCGGCGCCGGCGATCCGGCCCACCCTCTCCACGTCCTCGCGCGAGCCGCCCGCCGCCAGGGCCATCGCCCCGGGGAAGAGCGTGGCGGGGGCGCCGATGCGGGCCACTATCCCGTGCTCCTGGTCCGTGGCGATGATCAGCGGCACGGGGACCCGCTGGTCGGCGCCCGCCCGCTGGATGCCGTTCGAGAGGTCGGCGATCTGGTGCGGGTCGCGGGTGTTGTGCGCCCAGGAGAAGTAGATGATGCCGCCGACGTGGTACTTGGCGATCAGCTCGGCGGCATTGGCGACGCCGATCTCCTTGCGGTTGGTCTCGACGTCGGCGGGGTCCGGGTCGGTGGCGGAGTGCCCGTACACCCGCATCACGAAGAGCTGGCCGACCTTCTCCTCCAGGCTCATGCGGGAGATGAGGGCGCGCAGGCGGTCGTGCGTGCCGCGCGGGGTGGCGGGGGCGGCGAACGCGGTGCCGGCGGGGCCGGCGGCGGTGGCCGCCGCGGCGGCGGCCGCGGCGGCAGCGGTCAGGACGGTACGTCTGGAGTGCAGCGGGCGTCTGGAGTCGAGCTGACGTCTGGAGTGCATGTGCGCTCCTTCCGGAGGGCTTCCTCGGAGGACTTCCTCGGTGCTGGTGGCCCCATGGGGCCCGGGCGCGGCACAGGCCGCTCCGGTCCGTCCGGGCCCAGGCGTATTGGCGTATTGAAGGAAACTGCCAAGGAGACACGGATATCCGGAAAACAATTGCCGGTCAATGCCCACACGCCAACCGGGTGACCGGCGACTTGAGGCGGCGGCCACCCCTCCCGACGGCTCGCGGCGGAGCTTCCGGGGCCTGAGCGCGGGGCAGCCCTTCCGTCGGCTCCCGGCCGAGTGTCGGGCGGCTTGAAGCGCGGACCACCCCTTCCGACGGCTCGCGGCGGAGCTTCGGGCGGCATGCGGCAGCGCTCCGGGCAGCCTTGCGTCAGAGCTCCGGGCGGCTTGCGGCGACGGCCGGGGGGGGAGGCCGCCGGACGGGACGGGGGCGTGGCGGGGTAGGGCGAAGCCGTCTGGGGACCTGTACCCCCGCCGGGCTGGGCGGGGCCGCTACGGCCGGAGCCGGGGGTGGCTCCGGCCGGAGGGGAATCCGCCACCGGCGCGTGAGGAGGGGGGTGCACCGGTGGCGGTGTGCTGCCGGCCGCAGGCGGTGGAGAGGGTGGTCAGCGACGCAGCCAGCAGCGAGGCCGACACCGCTTTGCGGAGACTCACCGGCAGCACGTCGTTGTGACGGACCGACGACGCGCTGGGTTCCCCGGAACGCCCCCATGCCGCCAGATTGGTACGGATTAGTACCACTGACACTCGCTGGACCTACCACCCGCTTCCACAGACCCCCACCACCGACTTCCACCGACCCCAACCACCCGATTCCACGGGCGCCGGCCACCCGGTTCCACCGGCGCCAACCACTCGCTTCCGCAGGCGCCGGCCACCCGCTTCCGAGGCTGCTCAGCCGGTCCCGACGCCCCGGCGCTGCTCAGTCGGTCCCCGGCGGCCTCCGCCCCGGCGCTGATCAGCCGGCCTTCGCCGCCTCGCCCCCACGCAGCCCGGCCGCGCCCCGCCGCCCACATCGGCGCTGATCAGTCGGGCCCGACGCAGCTCGGCCGGGGCCTGCCGCCCTTCCCCGCCATCGTTCAGCCGGCCTTCTCCACCATCGCTCAGCCGCCCTTCCCCGCCATCGCTCAGCCGGCCTTCACCGCCTCGCCCCAACGCAGCCCGGCCGAGGCCTGATCGCCTGCCCGACCGTCGTCCCTTCCGTCCCGCGGCCCTACCTCACTTCACTCCCCGGCCACCACCTCACTCCCCGGCCACCACCTCACTCCCCGGCCACCACTTCACTTCCCGGCCATCACTTTCACTTCCCGGCCACCTGCAGCAGGTGTTCCAGGTGCTCCCGGCCGGCGCGGAGCAGGCCGGGGAGCGGGGCCGCCGACGGGTACCACCGCTTCTCGTACTCCCAGCACAGCCACCCGTCCCAGCCGTCCCCGACGAGCGCCCCCAGGCAGTCGGCCAGCGGCAGCACCCCGGCGCCGAGCGGCAGCGGCGTCCTGTCCTCGGCCGAGTCGATGTCCTTCACCTGGACGTAGCCCAGATGCGGCGCGAGCACGGCCTGCGTGGTGGTCGGGTCCTCGTCGCCCAGCCAGGTGTGCATCACGTCCCACAGCGCCCCGACCGACCCGTGGCCCACCGGCCCGAGCACCTGCGCCGCAGCGGCCCCCGTGCGGTGCGAGTCATGCGTCTCCAGCAGCACGGTCACCCCGCGGTCCGCGGCGAGCGGAGCGACGGCCCCGAGCCGGCGGGCGGCGTCCGCGTCGGCCTCATCGGCCGGCCGGTCGCCTCCGCCTGGGAACACCCGTACGTACGAGGCGCCCAGGTCCGCCGCCAGTCCGACCAGCCCCGCCAGCTCGTCGGCCAGCGTCGCCTCGCCCGCCTCGTCCTGGGCCTCGGCGACCTTGGCGTACCCGGCGACGGTCAGGATCTCCACTCCGGCGTCCGCGAACTCCCGGGCCACGTCGGCACGCTCCTGAGCGCCCAGCCCCGTGTGCACCGGTTCCTCCGGATGGGCGCGCAGCTCCACCCCGTGGTACCCGGCGTCGACGGCGAGCCGGATCACGTCGCGCACCGGCATCCCTGGCACGCCCAGCGTCGAGAAGGCGAATCGCATAGCTCTACAGCCCTACCTTTCGCAGCACTTCGAGACGGCACTTCCAGAAAGCCCCGACAGGCTCCGTCCCCCCGAGAGCCCTGCCTCCGGCTACCAGCTCCCAGTCCCCAGCTCGCAGCCCTCTGCTCCCGGCTTTCTGTCTCTGACCCTCACCGGTACCCGGTACCTCGTCCCCCACCCTTCCGGCACCGCCGTCCGGGGCTCCCTCACGGGGGCCCGGCACCGCCGTCCGAGTCCCTTCACAGGGGCAAACGCCAGTCCTGCCCCACCAGGTCCTGCCCGAAACTGCGGTGCGGCCGCTCGGCGACCAGCTCGAACCCGGCCCGTTCGTAGATCCGCCGGGCGGACGTCAGCACGCTGTTGGTCCACAGCACCAGCTCGTCGTACCCGGCCTCCCGGGCGAAGTCCGCGCAGGCCGCCACCAGCCGCTCGCCGATGCCGTGCCCCCGAGCCTCCGGCTCCACGAGCAACAACCGCAGCCGCGCCCTGCGTATCCGGCCTGCGCTCTCCCCGTGAACGTCCTCCCCGCCCCCGTCCCCGGCCGCGTGCTCCGAGCCGTTTTCCCCGTCAGTACCCTCCCCGTCCCCGGGCCCCGAGCCGCCCTCCGGCTCGTCCCGTACGCACAGCACCTGTCCTGCCCGGGTGCCGTCCAGTTCGGCGATCCAGGCGCGGTCCCAGCGGGGGTCGAAGTGTGCGGCGAAGTCGGCGACGATGCGGGCCACCAGCGCCTCGTAGGAGAGGTCGAAGCCGTACTCCCGCGCGTACAGCTCGGCGTTGCGCTGCACCATCCAGCCCAGGTCCCCCGGGCGCGTGGTCCGCAACGTCACACGACCGGAGGCGGCAGGCCGGGCCCCCGCCCCACCCCCGGGCCCATCCACCCGGCCCTGCTCCCGCTCCCGGGCTCGGCCCCGCTCCTGCCCCCGCTCCCCTTCCCCGTCCGTGTCGCCGAGGAGTTCGCGGATCGTCGCCATGGACTCCGTCAGCCGGGCGCGGTCCCGGTCCCGCACCTTGTCCAGGAGACGGCCCGCCGTCTCCTGGGACCGCTCCTCCAGCACCGACGCCGCCTCCCGGCCGTATGGGGTGAGGGCGATGCGCAGGCGGCGCGAGTCCTGCTCCGAGCGGCCGCGGGTGATCAGCTCGCGCTCCTCGAACTTGCCGAGCAGGCGGCTGAGGTACCCGGCGTCCAGGGAGAGCGCCACCCGCAGGTCCGCGGCGTCCACCTGCTCGTCGGTGTGGGCCAGCTCGTACAGCAGGCGGGCCTCGGTGAGGGTGTACGGGCTGTAGAGGTGGCGGCCGTAATCGAGCGCGCCGATGAGATTGGTGTAGAAGCGGTTGAAGCGACGGAATTCCTGGACGGTCATGGCATCCCCCAAAAACCTTGACTGAGTCAAGGTTAGAGCGGAGCCGTCGAATTGCGTATCACCAATTCGGATGAAAGCAGCGTCGCGGCGGCTGACGGCGCCGGCTCCCGCCCCATCGCCAGCCGGCCGGCCAGCGCCCCGGCGTCGCCGAGCGGCAGCCGGACGGTCGTCAGCGCCGGCACCGCGTCCGCGCTGAACGGCAGATCGTCGAAACCGGCGACCGAGACGTCCTGGGGCACCCGCAGCCCGCGCTCGCGCAGCGCCGCGCAGACGCCGAGCGCGACCGTGTCGTTGGCCGCGACGACGGCGGTCAGCCGGTCGTCCCGCCGGAGGAGTTCGTGCGCCGCCGCGTATCCCGAGGCCCGGTCGTAGGCGCCGTGCACCGTGCGGCCGGGGACGTCCTCGACGCCGTGCGCGGCGAGTGCGGCGCGGTGGCCCTCCAGCCGGTGCCGGGTGGTGGTGAGCCGCTCGGGGCCGGCGACGCAGCCGATGCGGCGGTGGCCCAGTTCGAGCAGATGCTCCGTCAGCGCCCGCGCGCCGCCCCGGTTGTCGAACGCGACCGTCAGCGGGGCGGGCCCGGCCCCCGCGGCACGTGCCGCCGCGCGGCCGCCCGCCAGCCGCCCGTTCGCCGCGGGTACCTCCGCCGCGCGGCCCTCAGCGGCCGCCTCCGCCGGCAGGGGCGGGCGGCCGCACAGCACGACCCGGGTGCCCGCCGCGGCCAGCCGGGCGATACGGGCCGCAAGCGCCGCCGTGTGGCCGGGGTCCTCCACGGCGCCGCCGGTCAGCACCACGGCGCCGGCCCGCTGCCGGTGCAGCAGCGTGAGGTACGTCAGCTCGCGCTCCGGGGAGCCGCCGGTGTTGCAGACGACGGCCAGCTTCTCGCCGCCGGACCCGCCGCCGTCGCTCATCTCGGCCTGCACGGCGCTGGCGAGCACGCCGAAGAAGGGGTCGGCGACGTCGTTGACGAGGATGCCGACCAGGTCGGAGGTGGCCGCGGCGAGCGCGCTGGCCGGGCCGTTCGCGACGTACTCCAGCTCGGCGACGGCCCGCAGCACCCGGTCGCGAGTGGCCTCGGCCACCGGGTAGTTGCTGTTCAGCACGCGCGAGACGGTCGCCGCCGAGACTCCCGCCCGCGCGGCGACGTCCGCCAGTGTCACGGTCATGATCGCTCCCCGTCCCGTCCCGCGGCGCCACGCACGGCGTCGCCCCTCTTGTGGCGTCTCGCGTCGCAGGCTAGCTTCTCTCGCGATGGAAAGCGCTTTCTATGCGGTCGGGGTGAGCAACTCCGAACGCTGGGCGTCCATGCGTGCCCGTGCCTGTCCGGCACCGCCGACCGAACGTCGCGGGGCGCCCGCGCACGCGTCCGGCCGCGCTTTCCCGTGCGCTGTCCGTTCGCGGACCACGTGGGCCGCGACAGGTACCACCGGTTGATGTGAGGGGTCGGGTTGTGACACGCAAGACCGTACGGATCGCCATGAACGGCGTGACCGGGCGTATGGGATACCGCCAGCACCTGCTCCGCTCGATCCTCGCCCTGCGCGAGCAGGGCGGCCTGGACGCGGGCGGGGGCACGGTGATCTGGCCCGAACCGGTCCTGGTGGGCCGCGCGGAGCACAAGCTCGCGGCCCTCGCCGACCGGCACGGCCTCACGGAGTGGACCACCGACCTGGACGCCGTGCTGGCCGACGACAGCATCGACGTCTACTTCGACGCACAGGTCACCGCCGCACGAGAGGAGGCGGTCAAGAAGGCGATCGCCGCCGGCAAGCACCTCTATGTGGAGAAGCCCACCGCCACCGGGCTGGCCGGCGCCCTCGAACTGGCGCGCCTGGCCCGCGAGGCCGGCATCAAGAGCGGCGTCGTCCAGGACAAGATCTTCCTGCCCGGCCTGCTGAAGCTGAAGCGGCTGGTCGAGGGCGGCTTCTTCGGGAAGATCCTGTCCGTACGGGGGGAGTTCGGCTACTGGGTCTTCGAGGGCGACTGGCAGGAGGCACAGCGCCCCTCGTGGAACTACCGGGCCGAGGACGGCGGCGGCATCGCGACGGACATGTTCCCGCACTGGGAGTACGTGCTCCACGAGCTGTTCGGGCCCGTGCGCACCGTCCAGGCCCACCTGGCCACCCACATCCCGCGCCGCTGGGACGAGGCCGGGAAGCCGTACGAGGCCACCGCGGACGACGCCGCGTACGGGATCTTCCAGCTGGAGGGCGGCGCGGTCGCGCAGATCAACTCCTCCTGGGCGGTGCGCGTCAACCGGGACGAGCTGGTGGAGTTCCAGGTGGACGGCACGGAGGGCTCGGCCGTCGCCGGCCTGCGGCGCTGCCGCGTGCAGCATCGCTCGGCGACCCCGAAGCCGGTCTGGAACCCGGATCTGCCGGCCACGGAGGACTTCAGGACGCAGTGGCAGGAGGTGCCCGACAACGCCGAGTTCGACAACGGCTTCAAGGAGCAGTGGTCGCTCTTCCTGCGCCACGTCGTGCTCGACGAGCCGTGGCGGTGGGACCTCATGGCCGGCGCCCGCGGCGTGCAACTGGCCGAGCTGGGCATCCGCTCGGCCGAGCAGGGGCGCCGCCTGGACGTACCGGAGCTGAGCCTGTGAGCGCCGCACCAGGAGACTCCGTGAACGCCGCGCCAGGAGGCCCTGCGAGCGCCGCGCCAGGAGGCACTGTGAACGCCGCGCACCGAGGGGCCGCGCCCTTCACCTCTCGTACCGTCTTCGCCGCCGCGCACGTGGTCGCCGACCCGAGCGCCGACACCACCCCCGACGGTCCGGCCGTCCTCGACTGGGACGCCACGCTCGCCTTCCGCCGCCACCTCTGGTCGCACGGCCTGGGGGTCGCCGAGGCCATGGACACCGCGCAGCGCGGCATGGGCCTGGACTGGGCGACCGCCGCCGAGCTGATCCGGCGGTCGGCCGCCGAGGCCCGGTCCGTCGGCGGCCGGATCGCCTGCGGTGTCGGCACCGACCAGCTCGCGCCCGGCGGCGCGGGCCTGTCGGACGTACGCGACGCCTACGAGGAGCAGCTCGCCGTCGTCGAGGAGGCCGGCGGGCAGCCGATCCTCATGGCATCACGGCAGCTGGCGGCGGCCGCTACGGGCCCGGAGGCGTACGGGGAGCTGTACGGCAATCTGCTCCGGCAGAGCAGCGAGCCGGTCATCCTGCACTGGCTCGGGCCGATGTTCGACCCGGCGCTGGCGGGCTACTGGGGCAGCGACGATCTCGACGCGGCCACCGAGACGTTCCTGCAGATCATCGCCGAGCACCCGGACAAGGTCGACGGCGTGAAGGTCTCGCTGCTCGACGCGGACCGTGAGGTCGCGCTCCGCCGCCGCCTCCCGGACGGGGTGCGCTGCTACACGGGGGACGACTTCCACTACCCCGAACTGATCGCCGGTGATCAACGCGGCTTCAGCCACGCCCTGCTGGGCATCTTCGACCCGCTCGCGCCGCTGGCCGCCGAGGCGGTGCGACTGCTCGACACGGGGGACACCACCGCGTTCCACAAAGTGCTGGACCCGACGGTGGAGCTGTCGCGGCACCTCTTCGAAGCGCCGACCCGCTACTACAAGACCGGCGTCGTCCTGCTCGCGTGGCTCTCGGGCCACCAGTCGCACTTCACGATGGCCGGCGGCCTGCAGTCCGCCCGCTCCCTGCCGCACCTGCGCAGGGCATACGAACTGGCCGACGGGCTGGGCTTGTTCCCCGACCCCGAGCTGGCCCGCGACCGGATGACGAAGCTGACCGCCGTCCTGGGAGGAGACGCATGACCGGCCCCGGAGCGCAGGACGACCTCGCGCGCCTCAGCCTCAACCAGGAGACCGTCAAGCAGTGGTCGCTCCCTGAGCTCGCGGACGGCTGCGCGGCGGCCGGGCTGCGCCACGTAGGCCTGTGGCGCGAGCCGGTACAGAAGTACGGCGTCGAGGCGGCCGCGAAGCTCGTACGGGACGCCGGACTGACCGTCACCAGCCTGTGCCGTGGTGGCTTCTTCACCGCCGACGACCCCGAGAAGCGCGCTGCGGCGCTGGACGACAACCGTGCCGCGGTCGACGAGGCCGCGACGCTGGGCACGGACACGCTCGTGCTGGTGTCCGGCGGGCTCTCGCCGGGCAGCCGGGACCTGCGGGGCGCCCGGGAGCGGGTCGCCGAGGCGCTGACCGAGCTGGGCCCATACGCCGCGGAGCGGGGCGTACGGCTGGCGATCGAACCGCTGCACCCGATGTACGCGTCGGACCGCTGCGTCGTCTCCACGCTCGCCCAGGCGCTGGACCTCGCCGAACGGTTCCCCGTCGAGCAGGTCGGGGTGGTCGTGGACACGTACCACCTGTGGTGGGACGACACGGCCGGGGTGGGGATCGACCGGGCGGGGCGCGGCGGGCGGCTCGCGGCGTTCCAGCTCGCGGACTGGGTGACGCCGCTGCCCGAAGGCGTCCTGCTGGGCCGCGGGCAGCTCGGGGACGGCGCGGTGGACCTGCGGTGGTTCCGCGAGCGGACCGAGGCGGCGGGGCACACCGGGCCCATCGAGGTCGAGATCTTCAACCCGGCCCTGTGGGCGCGGGACGGGGCCGAGGTGCTGGCCGAGGTGATCGCCCGCTACCGGAAGCACGTACTGCCGGAGAGGTGACGGACACCGCCGCCTCGCCGGAGACGTGACGCGCATCGCCGCCGGCGGGACACACGGCGCCCCGTGAGCAGGTGGGGCGCACGCGGGGCTCGTGGCGGCGGTGAACGCGCCGTGTGCGCCGTGTGTACGGGCGCGGACCGTGACAAGAACTGCGCCGAAAGAGGAGCGGAACGACGCAACCGTTCCGCCTCGTGGAGGGTCGTACAGGGCATCAGTGCCCGTGGGGGAATCCGGGGGGGATGACCGGGCGCCGATGTGGAGGGGGAACCCGAGGGGGAATCGAGGGGCCCGGCAGCGCCGGGCCCCTCGAAGTGACCGCTCGGGCACCGGCCGTGCGGACCGGAAACGGGGTTTTCCACAGGCTCCCGGCCGTGTCCGACCCCGGCGGTACCGTCGGACCATGCAGCGATCACACGGGGGAGGGCCCGGACATCCCGGAGGACTTGCCGTCGTCGAAGGCGTCCTGGAGCGGATCACCTACGCCAACGAGGAGAACGGCTACACCGTCGCGCGCGTGGACACCGGCCGTGGTGGCAACGACCTGCTGACGGTCGTCGGCGCGCTCCTCGGCGCCCAGCCCGGTGAATCGCTGCGCATGGAGGGCCGCTGGGGCTCCCACCCCCAGTACGGCCGCCAGTTCACCGTCGAGAACTACCGGACGGTCCTGCCCGCCACCGTCCAGGGCATCCGCCGCTACCTCGGCTCCGGCCTGATCAAAGGCATCGGCCCCCGCATCGCCGACCGCATCACCGAGCACTTCGGCACGGACACCCTCGACGTCATCGAGCAGGACCCGAAGCGCCTCATCGAGGTGCCCGGGCTCGGCCCGAAACGGACGAAGATGATCGGCGCGGCCTGGGAGGAGCAGAAGGCCATCAAGGAGGTCATGGTCTTCCTCCAGGGCGTCGGGGTGTCCACCTCCATCGCGGTGCGCATCTACAAGAAGTACGGCGACGCCTCCATCTCCGTCGTACGCAACCAGCCGTACCGCCTCGCGGCCGACGTCTGGGGCATCGGCTTCCTGACCGCGGACCGCATCGCCCAGTCGGTCGGCATCCCGCACGACAGCCCGGACCGGGTGAAGGCCGGCCTGCAGTACGCGCTGTCCCAGTCCACCGACCAGGGGCACTGCTTCCTGCCCGAGGAGCAGCTGATCGCCGACTCCGTGAAGCTGCTCCAGGTCGACACCGGCCTGGTGATCGAGTGCCTGGCGGAGCTGGCGGCGGACCCGGAGGGCGTCGTCCGGGAGACGGTGCCGGCGCCGGACGGCGGGGACCCCGTGACAGCCGTCTACCTGGTCCCCTTCCACCGCGCCGAGCTGTCCCTGGCCGGGCGCCTGCGGCGGCTCCTGCGCAGCGAGGAGGACCGGATGCCGGCCTTCCGTGACGTCGCCTGGGACAAGGCTCTGGCGTGGCTCGCGGACCGCACGGGAGCGCAGCTCGCGCCCGAGCAGGAGGCGGCCGTGAAGCTGGCGCTGACCGAGAAGGTCGCGGTGCTCACCGGCGGCCCCGGCTGCGGCAAGTCCTTCACGGTCCGCTCGGTGGTGGAGCTGGCCCGCGCCAAGAGGGCGAAGGTGGTGCTGGCGGCGCCGACCGGGCGGGCGGCCAAGCGGCTCTCCGAGCTGACCGGCGCGGAGGCCGCCACGGTGCACCGGCTGCTGGAGCTGAAGCCCGGCGGGGACGCCGCGTACGACCAGGACCGCCCGCTGGACGCCGACCTGGTGGTGGTCGACGAGGCGTCGATGCTGGATCTCCTGCTCGCCAACAAGCTGGTCAAGGCCGTGCCCCCGGGTGCCCACCTGCTCCTCGTGGGCGATGTCGACCAGCTGCCGTCCGTGGGGGCGGGCGAGGTGCTGCGGGACCTGCTCGCGGAGGGCGGCCCGGTGCCCGCCGTACGGCTGACCCGGATCTTCCGGCAGGCGCAGCATTCGGGCGTGGTGACCAACGCGCACCGCATCAACGCCGGCACGCCGCCGATCACGACCGGGCTGGCGGACTTCTTCCTGTTCCCGGAGGAGGACACCGAGGAGGCCGGCCGACTGACGGTCGACGTGGCGGCCCGGCGGATCCCGGCGAAGTTCGGCCTGGACCCCCGCCGGGACGTCCAGGTGCTGGCCCCGATGCACCGCGGCCCGGCCGGTGCCGGGACACTGAACGGCCTCCTGCAGCAGGCGGTCACCCCGGCCCGCCCCGACCTCCCCGAGCGCCGTTTCGGCGGCCGCGTTTTCCGCGTGGGCGACAAGGTCACCCAGATACGGAACAACTACGAGAAGGGCCGCAACGGCGTCTTCAACGGCACGGTCGGCGTGGTCACGACCCTGAGCGTCGAGGAGCAGCGGCTGACGGTCCGTACCGACGAGGACGAGGAGGTGCCGTACGACTTCGACGAGCTGGACGAATTGGCCCACGCGTACGCGGTGACGATCCACCGTTCGCAGGGAAGTGAGTACCCGGCAGTGGTGATTCCTGTCACGACAGGGGCGTGGATGATGCTGCAGCGCAATCTTCTCTATACAGCAGTTACCCGGGCAAAGCGATTGGTGGTGCTGGTGGGGTCCCGGAGGGCCCTGGGCCAAGCGGTGCGGACGATATCGGCGGGTCGCAGGCACACCGCGCTGGATCACCGGCTTGGCGGCACGATGTGAGGTGTCACCCCTTTCCCCTTTGGGGCGAAGGGGAGCAAGATGGGGCAGCTGGGCGGCACTGAGTGCCGCGTTAAGGCCCTATGGCCGACCCCGAGTGCACAGGCAAGGTCCAAATGGGGGAAGGTATAGGCAGTCAGGGCACCTCGAAGAAGAGGCACAACGTCGGTGAGGGATGACGTGAGCGACAACTCTGTAGTACTGCGTTACGGGGACGGCGAATACTCCTACCCGGTCGTCGACAGCAGCGTCGGCGACAAGGGCTTCGACATCTCGAAGCTGCGCGCACAGACCGGTCTGGTGACCCTGGATTCCGGTTACGGCAATACGGCCGCATATAAATCCGCGATCACCTATCTCGACGGTGAAGCGGGCATTCTCCGGTACCGCGGTTACCCGATCGAGCAGCTCGCGGAGCGCAGCTCGTTCATCGAGACCGCGTACCTGCTCATCAACGGCGAGCTGCCGACCGTCGATGAGCTGTCGTCCTTCAAGCAGGACATCACGTACCACACGCTGCTCCACGAGGACGTCAAGCGCTTCTACGACGGCTTCCCGCGGGACGCCCACCCGATGGCCATGCTGTCCTCGGTCGTCAGCGCGCTGTCCACCTTCTACCAGGACAGCCACAACCCGTTCGACGAGCAGCAGCGGTACCTCTCCAGCATCCGCCTGCTGGCCAAGCTGCCGACGATCGCGGCGTACGCGTACAAGAAGTCGGTCGGCCACCCGGTGGTCTACCCGCGCAACGACCTCGGCTACGTCGAGAACTTCCTGCGCATGACCTTCTCGGTGCCCGCCGCCGAGTACGATCTGGACCCGGTCGTCACCAGCGCCCTGGACAAGCTGCTGATCCTGCACGCCGACCACGAGCAGAACTGCTCCACCTCGACCGTGCGCCTGGTCGGCTCCTCGCAGGCGAACCTCTTCGCTTCGATCTCCGCCGGCATCAACGCGCTGTGGGGCCCGCTGCACGGCGGCGCCAACCAGTCCGTGCTGGAGATGCTGGAGGGCATCCAGCGCGACGGCGGCGACGTCGACACCTTCATCCGCAAGGTGAAGAACAAGGAAGACGGCGTGAAGCTCATGGGCTTCGGGCACCGCGTCTACAAGAACTTCGACCCCCGGGCGAAGATCATCAAGGCGGCGGCGCACGACGTCCTCTCCGCGCTCGGCAAGTCCGACGAGCTGCTGGACATCGCGCTGAAGCTCGAGGAGCACGCGCTGGCCGACGACTACTTCGTCGAGCGCAAGCTCTACCCGAACGTGGACTTCTACACCGGCCTGATCTACCGGGCCATGGGCTTCCCGACCGAGATGTTCACCGTGCTCTTCGCGCTCGGCCGGCTCCCCGGCTGGATCGCCCAGTGGCACGAGATGATCAAGGAGCCGGGCTCCCGCATCGGCCGTCCGCGCCAGATCTACACCGGCGTGGTCGAGCGCGACTTCGTCCCGGTCGAGCAGCGCTGACACCGGACGCTCCGCAGACCGGTCCGCAGGGCGGGCCGGTCTCCTGCGTGCGGCAGCCGCGGCTCCGCGTCGTGAAAGCGGAAAGCGCCCCTCGCTCCAGATCCCCCCACGGGTCCGGAGCGGGGGGCGCTTCCCTTTCCCGGTTCGGATTCCCCCCACGGGATCCGTCCGGGCGTCCATTGAGGGCACCCTGCTCTACTGCCTTACGCGATCTGCCGGGACGCGCACGTACGGGAGGGCCGCTCAAAGCTCCCCGGGCACGTCGCCCCGGCTACGCGTAACCGGACGAAGTCCCCCAAGACCGGTCCGGTTGTCGAGTACAAGCCCCGCCGGGGTGCTTGTACTGCACGGTTAGACTCACGACCCCCTCGAATGGTTACGTCCGAACCTCTGTGATCTGGGTCTCTTGCCATATCGGGCGAATACGGTCAAGGGCCCCGATCAGGAGATCGGGGCCCCAGTGTATGGGTACGGTGCGGGTTGTGAGAACTGTGTGAAGGTCCCCAATCCGTGAAGAACCCCACGGGATTTCCGGGCGGGGGCGGGAATTCCGCAACCCCCGCGGACGTCCCTCCCGGGCCTCGCGCCGGGCGCTACCGGAAGGACCGCAGCCGCAGGCTGTTCGTCACCACGAAGACCGACGAGAACGCCATCGCCGCGCCCGCGATCATCGGGTCCAGCAGCCCGGCCACCGCGAGCGGGATCGCCGCGACGTTGTAGCCGAACGCCCAGAACAGATTGCCCTTGATGGTGCCGAGCGTACGCCGCGCGAGCCGGATGGCGTCGGCCGCCACGCGCAGATCCCCGCGGACGAGCGTGAGATCGCCGGCCTCGATGGCCGCGTCCGTACCGGTCCCGAGGGCCAGCCCCAGATCGGCCTGGGCCAGCGCGGCGGCGTCGTTCACGCCGTCCCCGACCATGGCCACCGACCGTCCCCGCTCCTGGAGCCGCCGGACGACCGCGACCTTGTCCTCCGGCATGACCTCGGCGAACACCTGGTCCGCCGCGATGCCCACCTCACGGGCGACGCTCGCCGCCACGGCCTCGTTGTCGCCGGTGAGCAGGACGGGCGTCAGGCCGAGCGCCCGCAGTCGCTCCACCGCCTCCGTACTGCCGTCCTTCACGGTGTCGGAGACGGACAGCACTCCGCGCGCCCGCCCGTCCCACGCGACCAGGACGGTCGTACGCCCCGCGGCCTCGGCGCGGTCCCGGGCGGTGGCGAGCCCGGCGGGCAGATCCGCGCCCTCGAAGCCGCCGTCAGGGGCCGAGGGGGCCGCGGGGGCCGAAGCGCCCGGGGCCCCGGCCAGCAGCCGTTCCCGCCCCACCACGACCTCGTGGCCGTCCACCGTGCCGCGCACGCCCAGGCCCGGTACGTTCTCGAAGCGCTCGACCGCGGGAAGGTCCCCCACGCGCTCCTGAGCGCCCTCCGCGACGGCGCGGGCCACCGGATGCTCGGACGCGTGCTCCAGGGCGCCGGCGAGCCGCAGCAGCGTCTTCTCGTCCGTGTCCGCCGCCGGGACCGCCTCGTACAGGCTCATCCGCCCGGTCGTGACCGTGCCGGTCTTGTCCAGGACGACCGTGTCGACCCGCCGGGTGGACTCCAGCACCTCGGGCCCCTTGATCAGAATGCCGAGCTGGGCACCCCGGCCCGTACCCACCATCAGTGCGGTCGGCGTCGCCAGCCCCAGCGCGCACGGGCAGGCGATGATCAGGACCGCGACCGCCGCCGTGAACGACAGCGTGGCGTCCCCCGTCACCAGCAGGCGCACGACGAGCGTCGCGAGGGCGATCACCAGCACCACCGGCACGAAGACGGCGGAGATCCGGTCCGCGAGCCGCTGCGCCTCGGCCTTGCCGCTCTGCGCGTCCTCCACCAGCCGCGCCATCCGCGCGAGCCGGGTGTCGGCACCGATACGGGTGGCCTCGACGACCAGCCTGCCGGCGGTGTTCACGGTCGCGCCCGCCACCGCGTCACCCGGGCCCACGTCTACCGGTACGGACTCGCCGGTGAGCATCGAGGCGTCCACGGCCGACGCGCCCTGCAGCACCGTGCCGTCGGTGGCGATCTTCTCCCCGGGCCGTACGACGAACCGGTCGCCGACGGCCAGCCGGTCCACCGGCTCCCGTACCTCCCGGCCGTTCCGCAGGACCGTGACGTCCTTGGCGCCCAGGTCCATCAGTGCGCGCAGCGCCGCGCCCGCCTTCCGCTTGGAGCGGGCCTCCAGATAGCGACCGAGCAGCAGGAACGCCGTGACGCCGGCCGCTGCCTCCAGGTAGATCGCCGAGGAGCCGTCCCCTGCGCGGGCCGTCGGGTCGAAGCCGTGCCGCATCCCCGGCATTCCGGCGTCCCCGAAGAACAGTGCCCACAGCGACCAGCCGAACGCGGCCAGCGTGCCGAGGGAGACCAGGGTGTCCATCGTGGCGGCGCCGTGCCGCAGGTTCGTCCAGGCCGCACGGTGGAAGGGGTACGCGCCCCAGACGACGACCGGCGCGGCCAGCGTCAGGCAGAGCCACTGCCAGTTGTCGAACTGGAGAGCGGGAATCATCGACAGCGCGACGACGGGCGCGGCGAGTACCGCCGACACGATCAGCCGCTGCCGCAGGGTGGTCAGGGGCTGGTCCGGGCCGTCCTGAGGGCCGGCCGGGGGCTCGTCGCGGGCGTCCGGAGCGGGGGCGGGCGGCTCGGGCTCCGGCTCGCGCGCCGTGTAACCCGTCCGCTCCACGGTGGCGATGAGATCGGCGATCTCCACGCCGGCGTCGTAGGCGACCTTCGCCTTCTCCGTCGCGTAGTTGACGGTGGCGGTGACGCCCTCCATGCGGTTGAGCTTCTTCTCCACGCGCGCGGCGCACGAGGCGCAGGTCATGCCGCCGATGGCCAGCTCGACCTGCGCCTGCGACGTGGTGTCCGGCATGGGATCAGGCCTGGCCCACGAGCTCGTAGCCGGCCTCGTCGACGGCGGCGCGTACGGCCTCCTCGTCGAGCGGGGCCTGCGAGACGACGGTGACGAGACCGGTCGCGGCGGCGGCCTCGACCGAGCTGACGCCGGCGATCTCCGAGATCTCCTCCTTCACCGCGCCTTCGCAGTGACCGCAGGTCATGCCGGTGACCTTGTAGGTGGTGGTGACGGGCTGGTCGGCCGGTGCGGTCATGGGACTCTCCTTGTGCCGGGGTGACGGTGAGTGTTTCGTGGTTCCCGAGTCCACTCTATACCCCTATGGGGTATGCACGGCAAAACCCTCCCGCCGCGCCGGAAACATTGCCGTCCGGCAGCCCCGGGACGAGTCTGGAAGGGCAGGAAAGGCCCGGACCGGACAGGAGGAGACCGGAACCGTTCGGAACCGTTCGGGTGGGACGGAAACGGTCCGGAAAAGACAGCACCGGGACGCACGGGGGAGGAGACGCAGGGCGGAGGAGGCGGGACCGCAGTGAACGCGCTCGCCATGTACGGACTGCTGGCGCTGACCACCGCGCCACCACTGGTACCCAACGCCGCCCTGCTCGCCTGGGCCGGCGTCCTCGCCGCCGACGGCGACCTCCATCTGGCCCTCGTCCTCGCCGTCGTCGCCGGCAGCGCGCTCCTCGGCGACCTGCTGCTCCACCTGGCCGCGCGGCGCTTCGCACGCCCGGTACGCGCCTGGGCGAACCGCCGCCCGCGCCGCCGGACGCTCCTGGAGCGGACGTCCCTGCTCGTCGACCGGTACGGCGTGCCCTTCGTGGCGGGCGTTCGCTTCCTCCCGGCAGGGCGGGTCGCCGCGGCGCTCGTCACCGGACTCGTCCGGTACCCGGTGCGCCGCTACCTCCTCGGCTGCGCCATCGCCGAAACGCTCTGGGCGTCGTACTCGGTGGGCCTCGGATACCTCGGCACCACCGCCACCCGCTCCTTCGTTCCCGCCCTGGCCCTGAGCCTCGGCCTCTCTGCCGTCGTCTGCGGCGTGACGGCCCTCGTGCAGCACGTGGCGCTGGGACGCCCGCCGGCCCGGTCGGCGGAGCAGGTTGAGGCCGGCGAGCGTGGTGAGGAGAAGGGCGAGCCGGGTGAAGAGGGGCAGGTCGATGCGGTGGATGCAGCGACGGCCGAGGCGGGCACCGAGCAGAACGGCGGGAAGCAGGACGGCGTCCAGCAGGAGGACGTCCGGGGTGAGCAGGGCCACGCCGACGGCGGCCACGCCGCTGAGGGCGGTCTAGGAGAGGCCCGCCAGCAGTGCGGCCACCACCGGGGTGAGCAGCGGGAGGAGCGCCGGGCCGAGCACGGTGACGGCGTGGCTCAGGCGCGGACGTCGGCGAGCGCGACCGGCTCGCCGGTACGGCGCGAACGCTCGCACGCCTCGGCGATGTAGAGCGCTTCGAGGGCGTCGGCGGCCGGGCAGGGGTTCTCCGTGCGGCCCGCCGCGACCTCCGTGAAGGCCGTCAGTTCGGTGACGTACGCGGCGTGGAAGCGCTCCATGAACGTCGCGTACGGGGTGGCCTGCTGCCAGGACAGCGTGGCCTCGGCGGTGGGCATCGGGGCGCGGTCGTCCAGGCCGACGAAGCGGGCGCCCTTGGAGCCGCAGACCTCCAGCCGCACGTCATGGCCCGCGCCGTTGTAACGGGTCGCGGTGACCGTGGCGAGGGTGTCGTCGTCGAAGCGGAGCAGCGCGGCGCAGGTGTCGACGTCGTCGCCGTCGGCGAAGAACGGCTCGCCCTTGTTGGCACCCTGAGCGAAGACCGAGACGACCTCACGGCCGGTCAGCCAGCGCAGGATGTCGAAGTCGTGGATGGAGCAGTCACGGAAGAGGCCGCCGGAGGTGGGGATGTACGCGGCGGGCGGCGGCGTTTGGTCCGAGGTGCAGGCGCGCAGGGTGTGCAGCCAGCCCAGTTCGCCGGCGCGGAGCGCGTCGCGGGTGGCGTTGTAGCCCGCGTCGAAGCGGCGCTGGAAGCCGATCTGTACGGGGGCGGGGCTGTGTGCCGCGCGTTCGACGACGCTGAGGGTGCCCGGGACGTCCAGCGCCACCGGCTTCTCGCAGAAGACCGGGACGCCGTGGTCCAGGGCCTGGTGGATGAGGGCGGCGTGGGCGCTGGTGGCAGCGGTGATCACCACGCCGTCGACGCCGTCCGCGTACATGTCCTCGATGGTGGCCGCCGCCCGGACGCCGAGCTTGTCCGCCAGTTCACGGGCGCGGGCGGTGTCCGCGTCCGCGACGACAACCTCGTGCACGCCGGGGACGCCCTTCAGGGTCTCGGCGTGGAACGTGCCGATGCGGCCGGTGCCGATGAGGCCGAGCTTCATAGCTGCCACTCCCTTGGTGGAGGCACGACTGATGGAGGCGCGCGCGACCGCGTCGGCGGCCGGCTGCTTTGGAACGGTGCTTTGAAACGGAGCTTCGGAATGGAACTTTGGAACGGTCCAACTCCCTGTTCCGGAACCTTGCATGTCCTTACATAGTCGTGTCAACCCTCGGGGGCGGGGCTTTTCGGCCTCCCGTTGACGGTCGTTGACGTCCGTTGACGTCTATTGTCTCTCTTTGGCGGTCTTTGGCGTCCATTGACGGAGAGATGGGGTGGGTGGAACGATCTCGACTTATGGAACGGTCCAAAGGGTCCGCCGAGAAGCTGGAGAGGCCGCCGACGATCCGCAGTGTCGCCGAGCACGCGGGGGTCTCCAAGTCGCTGGTCTCCCTCGTACTCCGTGGCTCGCCGCAGGTCAGCGACGCCAAGCGGGCCGCCGTCCTGGACGCCGTCCGGGAGCTGGACTACCGGCCCAACGCCGCCGCGCGCAGCCTCGTGGCCCGCCGCACGCACACCGTCGGCGTACTGCTCAACGACATGCGCAACCCCTGGTTCGTGGAGCTGCTGGACGGCCTGAACTCCGTACTGCACGAGCACGGCCTGCGCATGCTGATGGCCGACGGACGGCTCAGCCGACGGACGGGCGAGGACTTCACCCGCGCCTTCGCCGAGCTGCGCGTGGACGGCCTCGTCGCGGTCGGCACACTGCCGGACACCGGCGCGCTCGCGGAGGCCGCCGGACGGCTGCCTACGGTCGTCGCCGGCACCCACGACCCGGAGCTGCCCCGGGTGGACACCGTCGCCAACGACGACGAGCGCGGCGCGCGACTGGCCACCGAGCACCTCATCACCCTCGGGCACCGACGGATCGCGCACATCATGGGCCAGGGCAGCGTCGGCGCGCTGCGCCGCCACGGCTACGAAGCGGCGATGCGCGAGCACGGCCTCGAAAGCGGCATCGTGATGGCACCCAGCGACGCGACGGAGGAAGGCGGCTACCGTGCCGCCGTACGGCTGCTCGGCGGCACGCGCGGCGGCGAACGGCCCACCGCAGTCTTCGCGTTCAACGACATCGCGGCCGTCGGCGTCCTCTCCGCCGCGCAGGAACTGGGGCTCGACGTACCCCGCGACCTCTCCCTCATCGGCTGCGACAACACCTACCTCGCCCGGATCCGGCACCTGTGGCTGACGACGGTGGACAACGCCGGCCACGAAGTGGGCCGGCGGGCGGCCCGGTGTCTCCTGGAGCGCATGGACCACCCGTCCCGGCCGGCCGAACGACAACTCGTCGCACCCGCCCTGGAGATCCGAGGCACAGCGACGGCCCCGTACTGAGGCACGGCGACGGCTCCGCACTGAGGCGCATGCAGTGGCCCGTACTGAGGCGCGACGGCGGGCCCCGCCCCGAGGCGCATGGAACGGCCCCGCACCGGACGATGCGGGGCCTGTGGACGAATACCGGGCGCTCAGCCCTCGCGGTCGCGCCTGCCGCGGTGCCCCGGCCGGCGGGCCACCCACTCCCGTACGGTGTCGGCAAACCAGTACGGTTTCCCGCCCTCCACGAGGTCGGGTGGTGGCAGCAGCCCGTGCTTACGGTAGGAGCGCACCGTGTCCGGCTGGACCCGGATGTGTGCGGCGATCTCCTTGTACGACCAGAGCCTCCGGTCGGTCATGTTCTGCGCACCTCCCTCGGCCGTACGCAGGGCGGCCCGAAGGAGCCCGCGGGGGAACTGCGTACGGCTTGGTGATCACTCAGCCTGTGCCTGGTGCAACGAGGTCCTTGAGCGACGGGGACAGCCTGTCGAGGGCCTGTGACGGAAGACCCGCGTAACGGTGACGACCGTGACGCGCCCCGGACGGCTGTTGCCGTACGAAGAAGCCGCGTCGCCGCACGAACGACACGAGGAAGCCGCGCACGAGGGCCACGACCGAGCCGCACGAGTGACACGAGGGAGCCGCACGAAGGACACGAGAGTGGGGACGCTCGCATACGGAGAAGGGCCGGGCAGCCCCCGCGCCCGGCCCTGCCTCAACCCGTTCTCAGCCCGTTCCCATCCCGTGGTGCGCCGGACCGGCTCACGTGTGCGCCGCCGCCCTGCGCAGCTCGTGCTCCAGGTCCTCCAGGGCCATGCCCTTGGTCTCCGGCGCGTACCGCTTGCAGAAGACCAGCGACAGCACGCACGCCACCCCGAACAGCCAGAACGTGACCGACGCGCCGGCCGCGTCCAGCAGCACCGGAAAGAGCAGGGCGACCGCGAAGTTGACCAGCCACATCACGAATACCGCGGCCCCCATGGCCAGCCCCCGCACCTTCAGCGGGAACATCTCGGCGAGCAACAGCCACACACCCGTGTTCAAGGTCGCCTGCATGAAGGCCATGTAGACCACCATCAGGCCCAGCACGAGGAAGCTGATGCCGGTGGACCTCGGGAGGTGGAACGAGGCGCCCAGCAGAGCCAGGGACACGGTCATCCCCGTCAGCCCCCAGATCAGCATCGGGCGCCGGCCGACCTTGTCGATCAGCGACATCCCGATCGCCGTGGCCACGACCGAGATCGCACCGACCGCGATAGTGGCGGTGATCGCGGCGTTGGTAGCCAGGCCGGTGGTCAGCAGGATCTTCGGGGCGAAATAGATGACCGCGTTGACACCGGTGATCTGCTGGACGATCGACAGGCCGATCCCGACCAGCAGAAGCCGACGCACCCAAGGGGTACGCAGCTCCTGCCAGGCGCCGCGCTGAGCGCTCGTCTCCAGGGCTCGGGCCTGCTCGATGCGGGCCAGCTCGTCGTCCACCTCAGCGGCCGGCAGGGTGCGCCGCAGGACCGCGCCGGCCTCCCTCGTACGCCCCTTGCTCATGTACCAGCGCGGGGTGTCCGGCAGAAAGAACAGGCCGACGAAGAGGGCGATCGCGGGCAGCGCGGCCAGGCCGAGCATCCAGCGCCACGCCTCCCAGTGCGCGAGCACCGCGTTGATGAGGTACGCCAGCAGCTGACCGCTGACGATCATCAGGGAGTTGAAGGAGACCAGCCGCCCCCGGATGTGCGGCGGGGCGATCTCCGAGAGGTAGAGCGGGGTGATGACGGACGCGCTGCCCACGGCGAGGCCGAGGACGAAGCGCGCCACCACCATGAACGGGACCGAGGGCGCGAGCGCGACGGCGATCGCGCCCGCGATGAACACCGCGCCCGACCAGAGCAGGGAGTTGCGGCGGCCCAGCCGGTCGGACATCCGGCCGCCCGTGAGGGAGCCGAAGGCCGCGCCGATCAGCAGGGCGCTGGTGATGACGCCCTCGCCGAGCGAGGTGAGCCCGAAGTGCTCCTCCATGAACGGGAGAGCCCCGGAGACGACTCCGGTGTCGTAGCCGAACAGGGCACCGCCGATGGCGGCAATGGCAGCGATGCCGACGATGAAGCGCTTGGCGCGGCCTGCCGTCACGGCGGGGGCCTGACCCTCGTGGACGGGCGCGTCCGGTTCGGTCGGTGCGGCGAACATGGGCTCAGCTCCAGTGGCGGGTGACGTACTCGTCGATCTTGGCCCGCATGAAACGTGACGACTCCTTCGCACGCTCCTCCCAGGCGAAGACGGAGGAGACCAGGGTGCCGTCGAAGCCGTTGGCGGCCAGCTCACGGAAGAGCTCGTCGAAGTCGACCTCGCCCTGGCCCATGTCCAGGTGCTGGTGGATGCGTACGGCCGAACCTTGGGGCATCCCCCAGCTCGAAGAGCTAGGGGAAGGGTTGACGATGTAGCGCAGCCCGGAGGAGCCGGTGTGGTCGAAGGAGTCGGCCAGGTGGACGGCGGTGGTCAGATCGCCCGCGTGCTTCAGGATGCCCGGCGCGTCGTTGCCCTGATGGAAGGTGTGCGGCGCGCAGTACAGGAAGGACACCAGCGGGTTGTTGATGCCGCGGATCATGTCGACGGCGGCGTGGCCGTCCTCGATGAAGTCGTCCGGGTGCGGCTCCAGGGCGAGCGTGATGCCCTCCCGCTCGAAGACCGGGAGCAGCTCCTCCAGAGAGCGCCAGAACTGGCCCTCACTCGTGTCGGCCTTCTCGGGGCGCCCGTTGAACTCCGAGTTCATCGCGGAGACGCCGAGGTCGGCGGTGATCTGGATGGCCCGCTTCCAGTAGCGGACGGCGGCCTGCCGCTCGTCCTCGTCCGGGGAGGACCACTTGTACAGGGGCAGGACGGAGGAAATGCCGACACCCGCCGCGGTCAGCTCCTTGCGGAACTTCTGTACGGTGCCGTCGTCCACACGCGGGTGGAGGAAGAACGGGTTGAAGTCCTCGCGCGGCGACAGCTCGATCCACTCGAAGCCCAGCTCGGCGACGACACCGGGCAGTTCGAGCAGTGGAACGTTCCGGAACATGTAGGGGTCGAGGGCGATCTTCACGGAGGGGCAGCCTTTCAAAGTACGGGAGAAGCCCGGGGTCCGGACGGAGCACACGACGGAGCCCATGACGGAGCCCCACGGTGGCGGTCCGAACACCGGCACCGACGGGGGCCGGCGGATCAGCGGTACGAGGTGCCGCGACAGTCGGCGCAATGAAGGGACGTGACGGTCACCGCTACACGTGACGGTCAGCGGTACACGTGACGGTCACCGCTACAGGGGAACGTGCGGGTCAGCGGTACAGAGCCGGCCGTTCGATCAGCTCGACGGTGATGCGCTCGCCGGTCTCCTGGGCGCGGACGCCGGCCTCGCATACCGCGGCGGCGGCGTAGCCGTCCCAGCAGCTGGGGCCCTCGACCTCGCCGCGGCGGGTGGCGTCCACCCAGCGCTGCACCTGACGGTCGTAGGCGTCGACGAAACGGTCCTCGAAGCCGGGGTCGATGGCGCCGCCCCAGCCGTTGGCGGTGTTGGTGAACACGCCGCGGTCGTCGCCCACACGGGCGGTGCCGTCGGTGCAGACCGCCTCGCACTGCACCTGGTAGCCGAAGCCGCAGTTGACGAACAGCTCGGTGTCGACGACCTGGCCGGCGGCGGTCTCGAAGAGGACGAGCTGCGGGTCGTTCAGGCCCTCGGGGGCCTTGCCGGTGGGCTTCGGGAAGAGCACGCGGACGGCGGTGATCTCCTCCTCCAGCAGCCAGCGGGTCACGTCGATCTCGTGCACCGCGGAGTCGTTGATCATCATGGAGTTGGTGAAGCCGGGCGGGGCCGTGGGGTTGCGGTGCTTGTTGCGCAGCATCAGCGGCCGGCCGAAGGCCCCCTGGTCCAGCTGCGCCTTGAGCTTCATGTAGTCGGCGTCGTAGCGGCGCATGAAGCCGACCTGGACCCGGCGGTGGCCCAGCTTCTGCTCGGCCTCCAGCACGCGCAGCGCGGAAGCGGCGTCCGGCGTCAGCGGCTTCTCGCAGAGCACGGGCAGGTCCCGCTCGAACGCGGCGAGCAGGGTGGCCTCGTGGGCCGGGCCGGGGGAGGCGATCAGTACGGCGTCGACCGCCGGGTCGTCCATCGCGGTGGCCGGGTCGGTGTAGGGCGTACAGCCGTCGATGCCGTCGGCGATGGCCTTCACGCGGTCGGCGTCGATGTCCACCACGGCGGCGACCCGCGCGCCGCTGATGACGTTCTTGATGCGGCGTACGTGGTCCGAGCCCATCCGGCCGGTGCCGATGACCGCCACCCCGAGCGTCCCGTACGAAGTCATGTCGTCCCTCGTCATGTCGTCCTCATTCTTACGAGTGATAGGCAGGTGGCGCTCCGCCGTTGCTCGCGCCTAGGCGTACCCCTTCCGCAAGGCGTATTCGGTGCGGGGCGAGGTCATGCGCGGCGGGATCATGTGGGGCGAGGTCATGGCCTGGGGTGAGGGCGGGTCAGGCGCCGCAGGAGCGCAGGAAGCGGCGGGTGCGCTCGGCGATCGGGAAGGGCTGGGAGGGCGGGCAGGGGTACATGTCCTGCTCGACGATGGCGAAGAGGTCCACGTCCAGGGCCTGGGCGGCCTCCAGGACGGGCGGCAGGGCCGGTACGCCGAGCGGCGGCTCGCACATCACGCCCTGCTTCACGGCGGGCCCGAAGGGGGTGCCGTTGGCCTGGACGTCGGCCAGGATGTCGGGGTCGACCTGCTTGAGGTGGAGGTAGCCGATCCGCTCGCCGTACGTCTTGATCAGCTTGACGTTGTCGCCGCCGCAGTAGGCGTAGTGGCCGGTGTCCAGGCAGAGGTTGACCAGATCCGAGTCGGTGCCGTCGAGGAAGCGCTCGACGTGCTCCTCGGTGTCGATGTGGGTGTCGGCGTGCGGGTGCACGACGATGTCCAGGCCGAACTCGTCGCGTACCTGCTTCGCGAGCCGCTCCATGCCGCCGGTGAGGTGCTTCCACTGCTCGGTGGTCAGCTCGTTCGGCTCGATGAGTTCGGCGGTCTTGTCGTCGCGCCAGAACGACGGGATCACGACAAGGTGGTTGGCGTTCATCGCCTTGGTCAGCGTGGCCACCTCGCTGACGTGCTGCCAGGTCGCGTCCCAGGTGTCGGGGCCGCGGTGCATCGAGGTGAAGATCGTGCCGGCCGACACCTTCAGGTCACGTTTGGCGATCTCGGCGTGCAGTACGGCAGGGTCGGTCGGCAGGTAGCCGTACGGGCCCAGCTCGATCCACTCGTAGCCGGCCTCGCTGACCTCGTCCAGGAAGTGTTCCCAGGGCACCTGCTGCTCGTCCTCGGGGAACCAGACGCCCCAGGAGTCGGGTGCCGATCCGACGCGGAGCCGGTCCAGGCGGGGAACGTTCACGCTGGGTACGGACATGGTGCGGCTCTCCTCTCGCCGGTCGGCGATGACCGGGGGAAGGGATGGAGTGGGGTTGTGGTGCGCTCAGCCTTCATCGGCGTGCCGAGCCTGTCAAGACTTCGTCCTGACATAAGGACTTAAGGACTTTGTAACCCCAGGTGACTCCCCGGGGTCCGGGTGATTCCGCCATCATTGCATCGCCGACGTCAGAATGTAAGGACAAACTGTTGACAGGGGTTGCGTCGTCCCGTTAGACCTGTGCCGGAGCCGACCTGGCCGGAGCCGACAGCCGGCACCGGGCGAACCGAAGGGGCGCACATGACCGAGCCGACCGACACCGGCCGCTTTGACCTGATCACCATGGGCCGCATCGGAGTGGACATCTACCCGCTGCAGACCGGCGTCCCGCTGGCCGAGGTGGAGACGTTCGGGAAGTTCCTGGGCGGCTCGGCCACCAACGTCGCGGTCGCCGCGTCCCGTCAGGGCCGCCGGACCGCCGTGATCAGCCGCACCGGTGACGACCCCTTCGGTACGTACATCCACAACGCGCTGCGCGACTTCGGCGTGGACGACCGCTGGGTGACCCCCGTCGCGCAGTACCCGACCCCGGTCACCTTCTGCGAGATCTTCCCGCCGGACGACTTCCCGCTGTACTTCTACCGCCGGCCCAAGGCTCCCGACCTGGTCATCCGCCCCGAGGAGCTGGACCAGGACGCCATCCGCGCCGCGCGCGTCTTCTGGATCACCGGTACCGGCCTGTGCGAGGAGCCCAGCCGCTCCGCGACGCTCGCCGCCCTGGAGGCCCGCGCCAAGTCCGGGACGACCGTCTTCGACCTGGACTGGCGGCCGATGTTCTGGGGCGGCCAGGGCGGCGCCTCCGGTGACGGCGGCGAGACCGGCGCGCAGGCCATGGCGAACGCGCGGCCGCACTACGAAGCGGCGCTGGCGCACGCCACCGTAGCGGTCGGCAACGTCGACGAGGCCGAGGTCGCCACCGGCGTGCGCGACCCGAAGGCCTGCGCCCAGGCGCTCCTGGACATGGGCGTCGAACTCGCCGTCATCAAGCAGGGCCCCAAGGGCGTGCTCGCCGTGCACCGTGACGGCCGCACCGCCGAGGTGCCGCCCACCCCCGTGGAGGTCGTCAACGGTCTCGGTGCGGGTGACTCGTTCGGCGGCGCCCTCGTGCACGGCCTGCTCTCCGGCTGGGGCCTGGAGCGCATGATGCGGTACGCCAACGCCGCCGGCGCCATCGTCGCCTCCCGCCTGGCCTGCTCCTCGGCCATGCCCACCGCCTCCGAGGTCGAAGCGTTCCTCGCGGAGCGCTGACCCCACCGCCGCACACCGCCCGCGCGGACCGCGCGGGCGCTCAAGAAGGTGAGTTACGCCTTGACCACTCCGCTCTCCGACCTCGTGCGGCTGCGGGCCCGGCACCCCGAAGCCGTCGCGGAAGCCGCGGCCCGCCGCACCCGCCGCCCCCTCATCGGCGACAGCGGCCGGCTGATGATCGTCGCCGCCGACCACCCCGCGCGCGGCGCCCTGGCCGTCGGTGACCGCAAGCTGGCCATGGCGGACCGCTTCGACCTGCTGGAACGCCTCTCGCTCGCGCTGTCCCGGCCGGGCGTCGACGGGGTGCTGGCCACCGCCGACATCCTGGAGGACCTGCTCCTCATGGGTGCCCTGGAGGGCAAGGTCGTGATGGGCTCGATGAACCGCGGCGGCATCGCCGGCGCGTCCTTCGAGATGGACGACCGCTTCACCGGCCACCGCCCGCAGGACATCGCCCGGCTCCGCTTCGACTGCGGCAAGCTGCTGATGCGCATCGACTACGACGACGCCGGATCGCTGGACACCATGGAGTCCACCGCGCGCGCCATCGACGCCATGGCCGCGCTGGAACTGCCCACCTTCGTCGAGCCGTTCATCTCCCGCCGGGTCGACGGGAAGGTGAAGAACGACCTGAGCGCCGAGGCGGTGACCACGTCCGTCGCCATCGCCTCCGGACTCGGCGGCACCTCCGCTTACACCTGGCTCAAGCTGCCGGTCACCGAGGACCCCGACGACATGGCGCAGGTCTGCGAGACCTCGACGCTCCCGACGGTGCTGCTCGGCGGGGACATCTCGGCCGCCGACCAGGACACGACGTACGAGAAGTGGCGCAAGGCCCTCCATCTGCCCACCGTGCAGGGGCTGGTCGCCGGGCGCTCGCTGCTCTACCCCGTCGACGGGGACGTGACAAGAGCTGTGGATACCGCGGTCGGCCTGCTCTAGCCGGAGTTGTCCACAGGCATCTGTCACTGTCAGTGATCAGTAGGAGACTTGACGCCATGAACGCCGAATCCCGCTTCCACCGCCCGGCCGGCACCGCCGCCGACGGTCCGTACGCCCTCGACATCCATCCCAAGAACGCCGGCTGGGGGTACTCCTCCCTCCGCGTGCTCGAACTCCCGCCCGGCGGCCACCACTCCTTCCCGACCGGCGACAGCGAGTGGATCGTGCTGCCACTGACCGGCGGGTGCACGGTCGCGGTCGATTCCGGCGAGGAGTTCGCGCTGGCCGGCCGGGAGAGCGTCTTCAGCGGTGTCACGGACTTCGCGTACGTACCGCGCGACGCGCACGTGGGAATCGCGAGCGAGACCGGTGGCCGCTTCGCGCTCACCGGCGCCCGCTGCGAGCGCAGGCTCCCCGCGCGGTACGGCCCCGCCTCGTCCGTTCCCGTCGAACTGCGCGGCACGGGCAACTGCTCGCGCCAGGTCAACAACTTCGGCGCGGCCGCCCCCGCCGGAGGCGACAGTGACTACGGTTTCGAGTGCGACAAGCTCATCGCCGTCGAGGTCATCACCCCCGGCGGCAACTGGTCCTCCTACCCGCCGCACAAGCACGACGAGTGCCGGCCCGGCGAGGAGTCCGAGCTGGAGGAGATCTACTACTTCGAGATCGCCGCCGCGACCGGCGAGGACGGCACCGCCAGGCCCGGCCTCGGCTACCAGCGCGTGACGCCCTCCGGCGCCGGCAGCGAGACCGATGTGCTCGCCGAGGTCCGCGGCGGCGACGTCGTCCTCATCCCCGACGGCTGGCACGGCCCCTCCATCGCCGCCCCCGGCCACGACATGTACTACCTCAACGTCATGGCGGGCCCCGGCGAGGCCCGCGAGTGGCTGATCTGCGACCACCCGGACCACGGCTGGATCCGGGGCACCTGGCCCGAGCAGCCCGTCGACCCCCGCCTCCCCCTCTACAGCGCACCCGCAGGAGACCCCCGATGATCGCCCCGACGACGCGCCGCCTCACGGTCGCGCAGGCCCTGGTCGCATTCCTGGCTCACCAGTACACCGAGCGGGACGGCGTACGGCGCCGTCTGATCGGCGCCACCTGGGGCATCTTCGGCCACGGCAACGTCGCCGGGCTCGGTCAGGCGCTGCTGGAGTCGCAGGACGCCATGCCCTACCTCCAGGGCCGCAACGAGCAGGCCATGGTGCACGCCGCCGTCGGGTACGCCCGCCAGTCCGACCGGCTCTCCGCGCAGGCCGTCACCACCTCCATCGGCCCCGGCGCGACCAACCTCGTCACGGGCGCGGCCCTGGCCACGGTCAACCGACTGCCGGTCCTGCTGCTGCCCGGCGACACCTTCGCCACCCGCCCGGCCGAGCCCGTGCTCCAGCAGCTGGAGGTGGCGTACGCGGGGGACGTCTCCGTCAACGACGCGCTGCGCCCTGTCTCCCGCTACTTCGACCGGGTCGGACGGCCCGAGGCGCTGATCCCCGCCGCCCTGCAGGCCATGCGGGTGCTCGCCGACCCGGTCGAGACCGGCGCGGTCACCCTGGCCCTGCCGCAGGACGTGCAGGCCGAGGCGTACGACTGGCCCGAGGAGTTCTTCGCCGACCGGGTCTGGCACGTCACCCGCCCGCAGCCGGACGCGGGCGCGCTGGCCGAGGCGGTGCACGCCATCCGCTCCGCCGAGCGGCCGCTGCTCGTCGCGGGCGGCGGCGTCCACCACTCCGAGGCCGAGGACGCGCTGCGCGCCTTCGCCGACGCCACCGGCATCCCGGTCGCCTCCACCCAGGCGGGCAAGGGCTCGCTGCGGTACGACCACCCGGCCGACGTGGGCGGTATCGGGCACACCGGCACCGCGACCGCGGACGCGCTGGCCCGCGAGGCGGACCTGATCATCGGGGTCGGCACCCGCTACACCGACTTCACCACCGCCTCGGCGACGCTGTTCGCCCACCCCGGCGTGCGCTTCGTCAACCTCAACATCGCCTCCTTCGACTCCCACAAGCTCGGTGCGCACTCGCTGATCGCGGACGCCCGCGCGGGCCTGGAGGCGCTGTCCCGGGAGCTCGGCGGGCACCGCGTGGAGCGGGCGTACGAGGAGGCGTACGGCGCGGCCAAGGCCGAGTGGGAGCGGATGGTCGACACCGCGTACCTGACCGGTGCCGAGGACGCGCGGCCCAGTCAGACGCAGGTGCTCGGACTGCTCGACGCGACCGTCGGCGACGACGACGTGATCATCAATGCGGCCGGCTCGCTCCCCGGTGACCTGCACAAACTGTGGCGCGCCCGGTCCCGCCGCCAGTACCACCTGGAGTACGGCTACTCCTGCATGGGGTACGAGATCCCGGCCGCGATCGGCGTCCGGATGGCCACCCCGGACCGTCCGGTGTGGTCGCTGGTCGGCGACGGCACGTACCTGATGATGCCCACCGAGATCGTGACGGCGGTCCAGGAGGGCATCAACATCAACCTCGTCCTCATCCAGAACCACGGCTACGCCTCCATCGGCGGCCTCTCGGAGGAGACCGGCGCCGAGCGCTTCGGTACCGCGTACCGGTTCCGGGCCAAGGACGGTACGTACACCGGTGAGCCGCTGCCGGTGGACCTGGCCGCCAACGCCGCGTCGCTGGGCATGGACGTGATCCGCGCGGCGACCGTGGCCGAGCTGCGGGCGGCGCTCTCGGCGGCGCGCGCCTCCGACCGGCCCACATGTGTCTATGTCGAGACCGAAACGGCTGACACAGTGCCGGGCGCGCCCGCGGCGCAGGCCTGGTGGGATGTTCCTGTTGCCGAGACCGCGACGCGTGAGGCGGCGCTGCTCGCCCGTGAGGAGTACGACCACCAGGCGGCCGGACGCCGCCGCCACCTCTGACCTCCGCTGAAGCTTTCGTCCCCAGAAAGGCCCCGCACATGAAGACCCTCAGCCACTGGATCGGCGGCAAGCCCGTCGAGGGCATCTCCGGCAACTTCGGTCCGGTCTACAACCCGGCCACCGGCGCCCAGGAGAAGCAGGTCCCCTTCGCCTCGGTCGACGAGGTGGACTCCGCCGTCGCCGCGGCCAAGGCCGCCCACGCGACCTGGGGGACCAGCGCGCTCGCCAAGCGCACCTCGATCCTGTTCAAGTACCGCGAGCTGGTCGACGCGCACCGCGAGGAGATCGCGCAGCTGATCACCGCCGAGCACGGCAAGGTGCACTCCGACGCTCTCGGCGAGGTCGCCCGCGGCCTGGAGATCGTCGAGCTGGCCTGCGGCATCTCCGAGAAGCTCAAGGGCGAGCTGTCCACCCAGGTCTCCACCCGCGTGGACGTCTCCTCGATCCGCCAGTCGCTGGGTGTGGTCGCCGGCATCACGCCGTTCAACTTCCCGGCCATGGTGCCGATGTGGATGTTCCCCCTCGCGGTCGCCTGCGGCAACACCTTCGTGCTCAAGCCCAGCGAGAAGGTGCCCTCGGCCGCCTTCAAGCTGGCCGAGCTGGCCGCCGAGGCGGGCCTGCCGGACGGTGTGCTGAACGTCGTCAACGGTGACAAGACCGCCGTGGACCGGATCCTGGAGCACCCGGACATCGCCGCGGTGTCCTTCGTCGGCTCCACCCCGATCGCGAAGTACATCCACACCAACGGCACCGCCAACGGCAAGCGTGTGCAGGCGCTGGGCGGCGCGAAGAACCACATGCTGGTGCTGCCGGACGCCGACCTGGACCTGGCCGCTGACTCCGCGATCAACGCAGCGTACGGCTCGGCGGGCGAGCGCTGCATGGCGATCTCCGTCGTGGTCGCGGTCGGTGACACCGCGGACCCGCTGATCGAGAAGATCAAGGAGCGGGCCGGGAAGCTGACCATCGGCCCCGGTGACGACCCGGCCTCCGAGATGGGCCCGCTGATCACCAAGGTGCACCGGGACAAGGTCGCCTCGTACGTGACCGGCGCCGGCGCGCAGGGTGCGACCGTCGCGCTCGACGGCACCGGCTTCACCGTGGAGGGCCACGAGGACGGCCACTGGATCGGCGTCTCGCTGCTGGACAACGTCACGCCCGAGATGGACTGCTACCGCGACGAGATCTTCGGCCCGGTGCTCTCGGTCGTCCGTGTCGACACGTACGACGAGGCCATCGCCCTGATGAACAACTCGCCGTGGGGCAACGGCACCGCGATCTTCACGCGGGACGGCGGCGCGGCCCGGCATTTCCAGCTGGAGGTCGAGGCCGGCATGGTCGGCGTGAACGTGCCGATCCCGGTGCCGGTGGGCTACCACTCCTTCGGCGGCTGGAAGGACTCGCTCTTCGGCGACCACCACATCTACGGCAACGACGGCGTGCACTTCTACACCCGCGGCAAGGTCGTCACCACCCGCTGGCCGGACCCCTCCGACGGCGGCATCAACCTGGGCTTCCCCAGCAACGGCTGACGCCCGGACGCGGAACGGACGCGGAGCGGAAGCGGGACGGAAGAAGCGGGACGGGCGGAGCCCTGCCGGTGCGGACCGGCGGGGCTCCGTCGACCGCACCGCACCGAGGAGGCGCGCCGCGTTCGGGAGGCGTGCCGTGCTCACGGCTCACGCTTCGCGGATCTCCGCCAGGTAGGACGCGGCGGCCTCCGGGTCGGTGAGCCAGTGGCGGAAGTCGGCGGGGTCGGCGTAGCCGTTGACGAAGCGGTGGGCGACGGCCGGGCAGTGGGCGGCGGCGGCCAGCAGCCGCCGTACGTGGTCCGGGGGCGGCTGGAGCATGGCGTTGGTGAACTCCGTGGCGTACTGCGCGTGGTCCCAGAAGGTCTCGAAGGTCCGCTCCATCCAGGCCCGGTCGAAGGGGGCGCCGCCGCGTTCCCTGATCGCGCGGAGGTAGCGGGCGGCACAGCGGGCCGCGTTGTTCGAACCCTGGCCGGTGACCGGGTCGTTGACGACGACCGTGTCCGCCATGCCGAGGACGTAGTGGCCCGGCGCCACCTCGATGACCGGGCGCCGCACCGTCGGGGTGACCGCGCCGTAGAGCGTGCAGCGCGCGTCGGTCGGTTCGGCGTTCCGGCACAGTTCGTACTCCACGGGCGCGTACCGGCGCAGCAGGCTCTGGGTGCGGGTGAGGCAGCCGCTCGGGTCCGGGCGGTCCTGCCAGCAGTCGAAAGGGCCGCCCGGCAGCCCCTCGAAGAAGACGATGTCGCACAGCCCGCCCGTGGTGAGCGCGGGGATCACGAAGATCTCCCCGGCCTCGGCGGTGAGATGGGAGCGGGCCTGCGGCGCGGGGTACTCCGGCGGGTGCCCGACGCCGTGCAGGTAGATGCAGGCCAGGGTGCGTTGCGGCCGGTCGTACGGGGAGCGGGCCGGGTCCCGGGGGAAGAGCCGGGCGAGGTCGCCGCGGCCGGCGGCCACCAGCGTCAGGTCGTGCGAGGCGGCCAGCGCGGCCAGCCGCCGGGCGTCGGCCGCGCCGTACTCCACCCGGCCGCCGCGCGCTTCGTAGAGGTCGAGCCAGTCGGCCGTCTTCACCCGCTGGTCGACGGATTGCGCCTCCTCGTCGAAGCGGCCGCTGAACCGTAGCGCCGGCGTGCCCGGCGGGTCCCAGACGGTGGCCTGGAGTGCCGTGATGCCGGGGGCCTTGCCGTCCCAGGAGTTCAGGCCCGCCGCCCGTTCGAGGCCCAGCGCGGGGCCGAACATGATCTGTGTCGACATCACCCGGCCGGAGCGGATCTGCTCCGGTGTGCGGTCCGAGACGACGGTCACGTCGTACCCCTCGGCGAGCAGTCCGTGGGCGAGTTGCAGCCCCGCCTGCCCGGCTCCGACGATCGCGATGGCGCGCATGCCGCCTCCCACCCCCGCGGCCCGGTGCGGCGCCGGACCCCTCCCTCAGTTGTACTGGCGGTGCGCGGGGGGTGTACAGATCCGTTACGGTGCGCGGGCGCCGTACCGCCGTTCCGGCGTCCGGCGCAGCTCGGCACAGATGGCACCACATGAGAAAAGACGGGGGCGAGATGCCGCACAGTACGGTCCTCAGCAAGGGGGCGCGGATCACCGCGGGGGTGTTCTGCACACTCTTCCTGCTGCACAGCGCCACATGGATGGCGATCGATGTCGCGGAGCGCGGGTTCGGGGCGCTGTGGGACTCCTGGGCCGGTGCCGGCGGCACGGGCATGGTGACCGACCTGTTCACGCTGGCGCTCGCGGTGGTCCAGCTCGGCGCGGTCTGGGCGGCGTTCACCGGGGCGCGGGCCGCCGGCGGCATCCTGGCCGTGGCGACGACGCTGACGTTCACCTCCAGCGTGCTGGTGTTCATCAGCACCGGTCAGCACACCAGCGACGACCGCTGGTTCCGCGGTGAGGTGGACAACAGCACCGGCACCTTCGAGGGCGTCTTCATCAGCAGCGCCTTCGTCATCCTGCTGGCTTTCGCGTGCGCCGTGGTGCTCCTCGCGGGCATGCGCAGCTGGCCCACGCGGCGGCCCAGCGATCCGCCGATGCGTCCCGCGAAGCCGGCGGTCGCGACCGGTGCCGTGGTGCTCGGCGTCCTCGCGCTGTTCGGCGCGGTCTGGAACGTCTGCATGGTGGTGGAGTACGGCTCCGGCGTGCTGGAGGCCCTGTATCTGGGCCGTGGCACGCTGACAGCGCTGCTGAGCGTCGCGGGCGGCTGGCAGTCCGTCGTCTTCGTCCTGCTGACCGCGGTCGGCGCGCTGCTGTGCCTCGGGCGTGCGGGGTCCGCGCGCGGGTTCGCGTTGGGGCTGGCGCTGGTCCTGCTGCCGCTCGCGCTGATGACGACGATCGCCCTGATCAGGTTCGGTGTGCTCTTCTCGGTGCAGCAGGGCCCGGCGTTCCCGATGATCCTGAACCACACGCAGATCCTGTTCGAGCTGGTGGGCGCGGTGGCGCTGCTGGTCCTGATGGGACGTCCGGGCGTGCCCGTCGCCGCCGAGTGGTACCCGCCGGCGCAGCCGGGCGTGCCGGGACCGGCGCCGTTCGCGATGCCGGGCCAGCAGCCGTACGGAGCGCCGGGCCACCCGCAGCCGGGTTACGCACAGCCCGGCCAGCCGCAGCCGGGCTACGGACAGCCCGGGTACGCGCCGCCCATGCAGCAGCCGCAGCCGCAGCCCGGCTTCGGTCCGGCCGCCGCGCCGGCACCGGGCTTCGGCCCGCCCGCCGCGCCCCCGCAGGCACCCGCGGTACCGCCGCAGGCCCCGCAAGCGCCGCCGCAGGCCCCGCCCATGCCGTACGGCGCGCCGCCGGCTCCGCCTGCCCCGCCCGCTCCGCCGGCCGGCGGTTTCGGCCCGCCGCAGGGCTGACCCGAGGCCCGCCGCAGGCCTGAGCCGCAGGGCGTCGCAGGGCTGACCCGCGGCCCGCCGCAGGGTTGATGCGCAGGTCGCGGGGGCCCGGTCCGGAGTTCGCAGGGCTGACCCGGAGATCATTGGGCACCCCCGTAGGGTGAACGACATGGCTCTGAAGGTTCCCCGGCCGCGTGGCCGGCGACTGGTCGCGCTCGTGGCCGTGCTGGGCGTCCTGCTCGGCGGCGGCTCGTGGGCGGCCGTCGCCGCGTCCGACGACGCGGCCCCCGCGGTGCACCGCGAGGACCACGTTTTGACGCTGCCGGAGAAACCCGGCAGCAAGTCCACCGTCCGGATCGACACCTCCTACTTCACCAGCACGGCGGACTCCGGCCGCCGGCCCGCCGTGCTGGTCGGCCACGGCTTCGGCGCGAGCAAGACCGCGGCCGCCGGCCAGGCCCAGCAGCTGGCGCGGGCCGGGTACGCCGTCCTCACCTGGTCGGCGCGCGGCTTCGGCCGCTCCACCGGCAAGATCGGCCTCAACGACCCGAAGGGCGAGGTCGCCGACGCCAGCGGGCTCATCGACTGGCTGGCGAAACGTCCCGAGGTGCAGCTGGACAAGGCCGGCGACCCGCGCGTCGGCATGACCGGCGCCTCGTACGGCGGCGCCATCGCGCTCCTCACCGCCGCCCACGACCCCCGGGTCGACGCGATCGCCCCGCAGATCACGTACTGGAACCTCGCCGACGCGCTGTTCCCCGACGGGGTGTTCAAGAAGCTGTGGGCCGGCTACTTCTTCACCACCGGCTCGGCCCCCGTCAGCACCACCGTGCCCAACCCCGCACGCGGCGTCGCCTGCAACCGCTTCGAGGCGCAGCTGTGCCGGATGTACGAGCGGGTGGCGGTCTCCGGGCGGCCGGACGACGCGGCCCGGAAGATGCTGGAGAGCCGCAGTCCGAAGGCGTTCGCCGACCGGATCAAGGTCCCGACCCTCATCTCCCAGGGCCAGTCCGACTCGCTCTTCCCGCTCGGCCAGTCCGACGCGCTGGCCAAGGCGCTGAAGAAGAACGGCGCGCCGGTGTCGGTGGACTGGATCGAGGGCGGCCACGACGGCGGCAACCGTGAGGAGTCCCGGGTCCTGGCGCGTACGGAGGCGTGGTTCGCCCGCTACCTGAAGAAGGACCGCGGCGCCGACACCGGCCCGGCGTTCCGGATCAGCCGGGCCGGGGGCGTGAACGCCCGCGACGGCGCCTCGCGGCTGACCGGCGCGACCGGGGACAGCTACCCGGGCCTGCGCGGCGACCCGCGGTCCGTGCCGCTGGCCGGCCGCGAGCAGACCCTCACCAACCCCGCGGGCGGCGACCCGCCCGCCATCTCCTCCGTCCCCGGCATCGGCGCCGCGCTCGGCAGCCTCAGCGCGCTGGGCAACAGCCCGTCGCTGGACTTCCCCGGCCAGTACGCCCGGTTCGAGTCCGCGCCGCTGAAGGATTCCGTGCAGGTCACGGGGTCGCCCACGGCGAAGATCCGGGTGAGGAGCGACCACGACGAGGCCGTGCTGTTCGCCAAGGTCTACGACGTCGGCCCGGACGGGCAGAGCCAGTTGCTGCCGCACCAGCTCGTCACGCCGCTGCGGGTGACGGACGCGAAGGACGGCCGTACGGTCTCGGTCCGGCTCCCGGCCATCGACCACGAATTCGAGGCCGGGCACCAGATGCGGCTGGTGGTGGCCGCCACCGACATGGCGTACGCGTCGCCCGACGAGCCCGCCGTGTACAAGGTCGCGCTCGCCGGCAAGGACGCGCTGAGCGTGCCGACCGCGCCCGACGTGCGGACCGCCCCCACCTCGCTGCCCTGGTGGGTGTGGGGGATGCCGCTCGCGGCCGTACTGATCGCCGGTGCGCTGCTGCTCACCGGCCGCCGCCGCACGACGCCGCCCGCGCCCGATCCGGGCCTGGCTGAGGTGCCGCTGCGCATCACCGGCCTGACGAAGAAGTACGCGGGCGCCGTTGACCGGTATGCCGTACGGGAGCTGACCTTCGGTGTCGAGCGCGGTCAGGTGCTCGGGCTGCTCGGGCCGAACGGCGCGGGCAAGACCACCACGCTGCGGATGCTGATGGGTCTGATCACGCCGGACGAGGGCGAGATCCGGGTGTTCGGGCACGCGGTGCGGCCGGGTGCTCCGGTGCTCTCCCGGGTCGGTGCGTTCGTCGAGGGCGCGGGTTTCCTGCCGCATCTGACGGGCCGGGAGAACCTGGAGCTGTACTGGCGCGCCACCGGCCGGCCGGCCGAGGACGCGCACCTCGACGAGGCGCTGGAGATCGCGGGCCTGGGCGAGGCGCTGCAGCGTGCCGTCCGTACGTACTCGCAGGGCATGCGGCAGCGGCTGGCCATCGCGCAGGCCATGCTCGGCCTGCCGGACCTGCTCATCCTGGACGAGCCGACCAACGGCCTGGACCCGCCGCAGATCCGCGAGATGCGGGCCGTGATGATCCGGTACGCGGCCGAGGGCCGGACCGTGATCGTCTCCAGCCATCTGCTGGCCGAGGTCGAGCAGACCTGTACGCATCTGGTCGTCATGGACCGGGGCCGGCTGGTGCAGGCGGGTCCGGTCGCGGAGATCGTCGGGAGCGGCGACACGCTGCTGGTCGGCACGGCGGTGCCGGTGCCGGACGGGGTGGTGGAGAAGGTGGCCGCGCTGCCGTTCGTCGCCTCGGTGGCGGGCGGTGACGACGGGCTGCTCGTACGCCTCGACGGCACGGCCGGCACCACGGAGCTGCTCGCCGAACTCCTCCGGCTGGACGTGCCGGTGGAGAGCGTCGGGCCGCACCGCCGCCTGGAGGACGCCTTCCTGACCCTGATCGGAGGGGACCGATGAGTACCGCAGCACATCCGGCCGGGCCCGCGGCCGGCTACCGCGCGGGCCGCACCCTGCCGCTGCGTGTCGAGGCCCTGCGGCAGCTGAAGCGGCGCCGCACGCTGGTGGTCGGCCTGGTGCTGGTCGCGCTGCCCTTCGTGCTGGCCGCGGCGTTCGCCATCGGCGGCGATCCGGCCGGGCGGAACAGCCGGATCAACCTGATGGACACCGCGACCGCCTCGGCCGCCAACTTCGCGGCCACCACGCTGTTCGTCTCGGCGGGCTTCCTGCTGGTGGTGCCGGTCGCGCTGTTCTGCGGCGACACGGTCGCCTCGGAGGCGAGCTGGTCCTCGCTGCGGTACCTGCTGGCGGCGCCCGTGCCGCGGACCCGGCTGCTGCTGAGCAAGCTGACCGTGGCGCTGGCCTTCAGCGCGGCGGCGATGGTGCTGCTGCCGCTGGTCGCGCTGGCCGTGGGCACGTACGCGTACGGCTGGGACGGGCTGCGGCTGCCGGGCGGCGGGGTGCTGCCGGCCGGGGACGCGGTGCCGCGGCTGGCGCTGGTGGTGGCGTACCTCTTCGTGTCGCAGCTGGTGACGGCGGCGCTGGCGTTCTGGCTGTCGACGGTGACCGACGCGCCGCTGGGCGCGGTCGGCGGGGCGGTCGGCCTCACCATCGTCGGCAACGTCCTGGACCAGGTCACCGCGCTCGGCAACTGGCGCGACGTGCTGCCCGCGCACTGGCAGTTCGCCTGGGTGGACGCGCTCCAGCCGAAGCTGGAGATGTCGGACATGCTGCAGGGTGCGGCGGTCTCGGTCTCCTACGCGGTGGTCCTCTTCGCGCTGGCCTTCCGCGGCTTCCGCACCAAGGACGTGGTGTCGTAGCGGACGTGGTGCCGTACCGGCCGGACGCGCGCGCCCGGCCGGTGGCGGGCCGCGCTCAGACCTTCGGCTCCGCCGCCGGGAGGCCGTGGGCGCGGCGGAAGAACTGCTGCTTCTTCTCCTCGCGGACGACGATGCCCAGCGCGGCCAGTTCCTCGCGCAGCTGGGCGGCGTCGTCCGCGCGGCTCTTCTCCAGCGCGTGCGCGCGGGCCTTGAGGAGCGCGTGGGCGCCCGCGTCGAGGCCGGGCAGCCCGGCCACCCAGCGGCGGTACTCCTCGGCGTGCGGGTCGGTGTCCTGCCACGGGTAGCCGTGCGCGCGGAACGCGGCGGCGAACGCGCCGGTGTCGAAGTCGCCCTTGAGGCGCAGCAGTTCCTCGGTGTGCCGGCCGAGGGCCACGAGGTGCGTGCCGTCCGGGAAGACCGCCGAGACGTCCGCGCGGTGCAGTATGCGGTTCCGGCCCCCGCGGGTGAGGACGGTCCGCGCGGGGCCGATGGCGGCGTGCACGTAGTCGTGTTCGGCGAGCAGCGCGAGCAGCACCCCGGCCAGCAGGCCGAGGAGCGCGGCGCCGATCGTGGCCTGCGGCTCGGGGAGCGAGGCGAGAAGCCGGAACAGACCCTGGAACGGCGCCCACGGCAGCCCGGCCACCCAGCCCGCCACCGCGTCCAGCAGCCATCCCAGCGCGGCGCCCAGTACCGGGAAGGCGGCCCAGACCAGCGCGCGGGAGCCGGTGCCGGGCCCGACCCGGGTCGCTTCCTTCCCGGCCGTGTCCTCAGCAGACATCAGGTGTGCCCTTCCGGTCGGGCCGGGGCCGGGACACGGCCCACCAGCCAGTCGATGATGTGGCGCAGTTCGGCGGCGTGCGCCGCGGGGTCGAACCCGGCCTCGTCGGCGCTCAGATACGCGGCGTTGATCAGCCGCTGGAGCCAGCCGGCGGCGCGCCCGGGGGCGAACGCGAGCGGCCGGCCCTCGTCCGCCAGCCGCTCCAGCAGCGTCACGAGGGCGGCGTGGATCCGGGCCTCGTCGGCGGCGACCATCAGCGCGAACGCCTCGTCCCGGTTGGCCTGGAGGAAGGCCGCCGCCGCGAGGCCGGGGACGAGCGGGTCGGGCAGGTCGGCGAGGAGGTGGTCCACCAGCCCGTCGAGGCCGTCGTCGGGCCGCTCGGCGGCCAGTGCCCGGTCGCAGGCCTCGGCGTGGCGCGGCACGTCGTCGGCGAACAGCGCGTGGAAGATGTCGCGCTTGGTCGGGAAGTAGTGGAAGAGGGTGCCGGAGCCGATGCCGGCGCGGCGGCAGACGGCCGCGGTGGAGGTGCCGTCCACGCCGTGGGCGGCGAACTCCGCGGCGGCGGCCTGGAGGATCCGGGCCCGCTTGCGGGCGTGCCGGTCGGGGTCGACGGTGCGCATCGAGCCAATAGTAGAGCACTCACTCTATTAATGGCACCCGCTCGCGGCGGGGGTGTGCGGGCCTTCGTTGGGCCGGGCGGGTGCTTGCGCCGCGGGTCGTGCAACCCTCGCGAGGTGCGACGTGTCTGCTCGGGTGAGGTCCGCATAATGCGGATGAAATCCGGAAGAAGAGGACATTCGATGATCCGTAAGGCTTCGCGAGCTGTCACCGTCTCCGCGCTCTGCGCCGCCCTGCTCGGCGGCGGCCTGACCCTCGCCGCCTCCGCCCCCGCCGCCAGCCCGGCCCCGAAGAAGGCGCCGGCCCGCTACGGCGCCGAGCAGATCCACCACTTCCTGGAGGGCTTCTACGGCAACCACGGGCCCCGCCGGTGGGAGCGGCGGCACATGGTCGGCGACGCGCTGAAGAAGCGCGTCGAGCAGAACAAGAAGTACGACGTACTGCTCTGTGCGCAGAACGCCCCGCGCGACATCACCATCGGCCGGGTGACCACCGCGCAGTCCGCCGGCGTCGGCTGGGCGACGGTGACCACCAGCTGGCCGCGCGGCAGGGACCAGCACTTCACCGCCTACGTAGGCCTGGACGCCACCAAGCCGATCAAGCTCACCCAGATCGACTGCAGCCCCGGCCGCCGCTGACGGCCGCCCCTTCCTCCGTACCGGCCGTGATCCGAGGGGCGGCCGGTACGGAGGTGCCGCGCGCGGCAGGCCGCCCGATTTCCGCGTATGCGGCACGTATTCTCTCGCTATGACCTGGACGAGCGCGCTGAAGCAGACCGCCCGCTCCGGGCTGTCCGTCGAACGCGCCGAACTGACCCCGCTCATCGCGGTCCGCGGCGCGGTGGGCGTGGCCATCGTCGTCGGGGGCTGCCTGTGGCTGGGCTCCCCGGTGCTCGCCGTCTCCGCCGCCTTCGGGGCCTTCTCCGCCGGCATCGCCACCTTCCAGCGCAGCTGGCGGCCGCGCCCGCTGCTCGCCCTGGCCGTCGCGGGCGGCCTCTCCATCTCCACCTTCCTCGGCTACCTCGCCGCCTCGCACACCGTGCTCTTCGTCCTGCTGCTCAGCGCCTGGACCCTGCTCGCGGGGCTGTGCTGGGCGGTCGGGCCGGTCTCCGGGCTGATCGGCACCCAGACGGTCGCGGTGATGCTGGTGACCGTCACACTGCCGACCTCCGTCCTGGGCGCGCTGGAACACGCCGCGCTGATCGCCGCCGGCGGCTGCGTCCAGGCCGCGCTCATCGTGCTCTTCCCCGTCCGCCGCTGGGGCCGGCAGCGGGACGCGCTGGCCGACGCGCTCGCCGCCGAGGCCGACTACGCGCGTCGGCTGCGCCACGACCCGGTCGCGCCCTTCGACCCGCAGCCCCTGATGGACGCCCGGCTCGCCTCCCGGGTCACGGCCCGTCAGGCCCGCCGCCGCCCCGCCCAGCTGCACGGCCCGCGCACCCTCGCCGAGCAGGTGCGCCCGGTGCTCGCCTCGCTCGCCGACCCGGTCGTCGGCGTGCCGGTGGAGGGGCCCGAGCGGGACCGCGTGCGCGAACTGCTGCACGCGGCGGCGACCGTGCTGGACGCGGTGGCCTCCGCCATCCGGCACGCCCGGCCGGTCCGGCTGCCCGCCGACGTCATGGACATCATGGAGGTGCCGGTCACCGGCGACGTACTGACCGGCCCGGCGCGCCGCTCGGCGGCCCGGCTGCTGAGCCTGCTGGCCGACGCCGTGGAGGCCGCCGACGAACCGGTCGAGCCGACCGGCCCCGTCACCGACGGCGACCGCCCCCACCTGCTGCGCCCCGCCGTTCACCGGCAGGTCCCGGTGGTCCTGCGGGCCGTTCGGCGGGAGCTGCGGTGGTCCTCCTTCGTGCTGCGGCACGCGCTGCGCGTAGCGGCGGTCGCCGCGGTCGGCTACCTCGCGGGCACCGCGCTGCCCTTCGGGCACGGCTACTGGGCGCCGCTCGCCTCCGTGATGATCATGCGTCCGGACTTCGCGCAGACCTATCAGCGGGGCATCGCCCGATTCACCGGCACCCTCTTCGGCGTCGCCGTCGGCGGCGGCGTCCTCGCCCTGTTCCATCCCGGGCAGTACGTGGACGCGGCGCTGGCCGTCGTCTGCGTCTTCCTGATGTACCTGCTGCTGCGCACCGGTGTCGCGGTCACCTCCGCCTGCGTCGCCGCGTACGTCGTCTTCCTGCTCGGCATCGCGGGCGCCGGCTGGGAGCAGACCGTCCAGGAACGGGTGGTCCTCACCCTCCTCGGCGGGGTGCTGGCGACCCTCTCGTACGCCGTCTTCCCGGCCTGGGAGACCTCACGGCTGCGCGACCGGCTGGCGGAGTGGCTGGCCGCCGGCGGCCGGTACGCCACCGCCGTCCTGGACATCTACGCCCGGCCCGCCGAACGCCGGCCGCGCCGGGTGCGCGAGGCGCTGCTCGACCTGCGTGCGGCACGCGTCGCCTGGGTGAAGAGCGGGGAACGCGCCGAGCAGGAGCCGGTACGGCACCGCGGGCTCTCCCCGGCCGCCGAGGAGGACGCCGCGACGGCCCTCAACACGATGGGCCGGGTCACCATGGTGATGGAGGCCCACCTGCCGGGCCCGGACGCCGAACCGTCGCCGGGCGCCGAGGCGTTCTCCGCCGAGCTGGGGCCCGCGGTGGAGCGCGCGGCGCGGGCCGTCCGGGAGGGCGGCGACATGGACTGGACCGGTCTGCGGCGACGGCTGGCGGAGTGGGAGGCCGGGCCCGACGGCGGGGGAGTGGCACCGCGCGCGGCGGAACTGCTGGTGGACGCGCTGGACGAGTTCGCGCGGGCGCTGAACCGGACCCGGAGCTGAGCGCGTGTTCCTCCTCCCGGGCCGGGCGGCGTGCACCTACGCGACGCCGGTAGGGTAGATAATCGCCCGTTATTGACGTCATTGCTGCCGTCTGGGGCGCGATGTCGGGGGGATCCGCACGCCGCGCCGCGGGCGTACCCGCAGTCCGAGCCGAAAGCGAGCGAGCGAACTCCTCATGGCCAGCACTTCCTCCGGCGGTACGTACGACATAGGCATCGACCTGGGCACCGCCAACACCCTGGTGTACGCACGCGGCAAGGGCGTGGTGCTCGACGAGCCGTCCGTGGTCGCCGTCAATGCGGCGGGCGACGTCGTCGCCGTCGGCGCCGAGGCCAAGCGCACCATCGGCCGCACCCCCTCCGGCATCACCGCGATGCGGCCGCTCCAGGAAGGGGTGATCGCCGACTTCGACGCCGCCGAGCGGATGCTGCGGGGGCTGCTGAAGAAGGCGCTGCCCGGGCGCCGCTTCTCCCGCCCGCGCGTGGTGATCTGCGTGCCGTCGGGGATCACCGGCGTCGAGCGGCGCGCGGTCATCGACTCCGGCAAGCGCGCGGGCGCCCGCGAAGTGCAGCTGATCGAGGAGCCGATGGCGGCGGCCATCGGTGCCGGGCTGCCGGTCGCGGAGCCGGTGGGCTGCATGGTGGTGGACATCGGCGGCGGCACGACCGAGGTCGCCGTGGTCTCGATGGGCGGCCTGGTCACCGCTCACTCGGTACGGGTCGGGGGCGACGCGATGGACGCGGCGATTTTGGCGTACGTCAAGAAGAAGCACGCGCTGGACATCGGGGAGCGCACCGCCGAGGACATCAAGATCGCGATTGGCTCCGCGCTGTGGACGCCGGACGAGGACCGTGCGCCGCAGCCGCCCGCCGACGGCGCGAAGGCGGACGCGGACACGGAGACGGAGGCGGCCGCAGAGACGGAGGCGGCCGCAGAGACGGAGACGGACGCGGAGACCACCGTGCCGGTACGCGTCGACTCCTGCACCGTCCGCGGCCGGGACCACGTCAACGGCCTGCCGCGGATCCAGGAGATCACCGCGGAGGAGGTCCGGCAGGCGCTCGCCGAGCCCGTCGACGCGATCGTGCGGGCCGTCCGCCGCACCCTGGACGCCTGCCCGCCCGAGCTGTCCGGCGACGTCATCGAGCACGGCATCGCGCTCACCGGCGGCGGCGCGCTGCTGCGCGGCCTGGACCGGCTGCTCACCCGGGAGACCGGCGTGCCCGTCGTGGTCGCCGAGGACCCGCTGAACTGCGTCGTGGCGGGCACCGGCCGGTGCGTGGAGGAGTTCGCCACCATGAACGGACTGCTGGCGGACGCCAGGAACCTGCCGCGCCGGACCGTACGCCTCTGAGGACCCGCTCGTTGGCCGGCCACGCGGTCAACTCCCTTGCCCGCGTGGGGCACCGGCGTGCTCGCGTGCCGTACGGAGGGTGGTGCGCGGGTGTCCGGAAGGCGTCCGCAGCGCGGACACATCCGTCCTTTCCGCGGCCCGAATGGCCCTCCACCTGCGGCGATATGACCTGGCGTCAAGGAGTGATCAAGTCCGGTTATGCTGAGACCGGCTCAGCGTACTGGCAGTTACCACTGGTGATCTGTGTGTCGACGCTGCCCTCACCGCTGCGCCCGAGAACTTCCCCGTATCTTTCGATTGGTTGAGGGTGCTGATGGTTCGAGAAGGATCGTCGCCCGGAGGCCTGCGACCGGCTTCGGCGTTCGTGTGGATACTGCCGGCGGCGCTCACTGTGATCGCCGCCGTCGTCTCCGCCGTGCTGGTCCCCTCCGACGCGCTGACGCCGGTCCTGTGGACCGGAGGCGTCGCCACCGTCGCGGTGGCGCTCCTCTCCGCCGAGGTCGCCCGCCGCGGCCGGGCCCTGGCGGAACTGCGCCGGAGCGCCCGGACGCAGGCCGAGGTGCTCTCCCGCCAGGAGGCCGCGACCGTACGGCTCGCCGAGGAGCTGCTGCCCGAGGTCGTCCACCGGCTCGGCCAGGAGGAGTTCCCCGAGGACGTCCTCGCCTCGATGACCGAGCGGCTGGCCCAGGAGGCCCGCGAGGCCCGGCTGACCCCCGAGTTCACCGCGGCCCACGAGGCGGTGCTCCGCTCGGTCCTGGAAGCGGTCGTCGCCGAGGAGGACCTGCGCGAGTCCGCCCAGCGCGCGTTCGTGAACATCGCGCGCCGCGTCCAGGCCATCGTCCACCAGCAGGCGCAGGAACTGCGCGACATGGAGGACCGGCACGGCCAGAACCACGAGGTCTTCGGCGACCTGCTGCGGCTGGACCACGGCACCGCGCTGATCGGCCGGCTGGCCGACTCCATCGCCGTACTGGGCGGCGCCCGCCCCGGCCGCCAGTGGAGCCGCGCCGTCCCGCTGTTCAGCGTGCTTCGCGGTGCGATGTCGCGGATCATCGACTACCAGCGCGTCGAGCTGCACTCCGTCACCGAGGTCGCCGTCGTCGGCCAGGCCGTCGAGCCGCTCATCCACGCGCTCGCCGAGCTGCTGGACAACGCCACCCGCTACTCCCCGCCGCAGACCCGGGTGCACCTGACCGCGGTCGAGGTGCAGTCCGGCATCGCCGTCGAGATCGAGGACGGCGGCGTCAGCATGAGCGAGGAGGCCCGCATGCGGGCCGAACGGATGCTCCAGCAGGCTCAGGAGGGCATCGACGTCAACGACCTGGGGGAGACCCCTCGGCTCGGCCTCGCGGTCGTCGGCCGGCTGGCCCAGGCGTACGACTTCCAGGTGTCGCTGCGCCCCTCGGCGTACGGCGGCGTGCGCGCCGTCCTCATCGTGCCGCAGGACCTGATCACCACGGCGCCGGCCACCGGACGCGCGCACGGCATCGGCGCCTCCTCCGGGCCGGTGAGCGAGCGCACCGCGCGTCCGGCGGTCCCGCGCCGGGCCACCGGGCCCGTGCCCGCTGCACCCGTGGCTCCGGCGGCACCAGGAGCACCCGCGGCGCTGCCGTCCCGGGCCGAGAGCACCCAGGAAGACGTACCCGTGGTGACCGAGCGGACCGCCAACGGGCTGCCGCAGCGGCGCCGCAAGTCCCGCGCCACCGCGCCGCAGGCCCAGCCCGCGCCGCAGGCGTCCACCGCCCCCGACACCGCAGACCACCGGTCCTCCGCGTCGGAGTCCGCCTCCGAGGTGCAGCCCGGCATGTGGCTGGCCGCCTTCCAGAGCGGCCTCTCCGGAGAACCGGGCGGGGCCGCCGGGCCGAAGAGTGACGAGTCGTCGGAAAAGAGTGAGTTGCCATGATTCAGCACCGGGCCAACATGGACTGGATGCTCAAGGACCTGGCGGAGAGCGTCCCGCAGACCCGCAACGTCGTCGTGCTGTCCTCGGACGGCTTGCGCATGGCCCAGTACGGCACGGACAACGACACCGCCGACCGGCTGGCCGCCGCCTGCGCCGGCCTGCAGTCCCTGGCCGGTGCCGTCTCCGCCGAATTCCCGCGCAGCGACGGCAAGATGCGCATGGTCGTCATCGAACTGGACGGCGGGTTCTTCTACCTGATGGCGGCCGGCTCGGGCGCCTACCTCGCGGTGCTGGCCGACGAAGGGGTGGACGCCGGACTGATCGGCATGAAGATGCGCGACCTGGTGGCGCGGATCGGCGAGCACCTCAGCAGCCCGCCGCGCGGCGTGGGACCGGCCGCATGAGCACAGCGGGCCAGGAGTGGGAGGACGAGAGCCCCGAGCGGCTCTATGTGATCACCGGCGGGCGTACCGGCGCCGCCGACACCTTCTCCCTCGACCTGGTCACGCTGATCGTGGCCAAGAGTTCGCCGAGACCGGGCGTACAGCCCGAGCACGCCACGATCATGCGGTTGTGCCACTCCCCCCTGTCGGTGGCGGAGCTCTCCGCCTACCTGAAGCTTCCGGTCAGCGTGGTCACCGTGCTCCTGGGTGACCTGCTGGCCGACGGGCGGGTGGTGGCGCGCGCGCCCGTCCCGCCCGCAGAACTTCCGGACCGTTCCCTTATCGAGGCGGTGATCCATGGACTTCAACAGCTCTGAGCCGACCGCCGGACAGGCGCTCGCCGAGCAGCCCGTGGCCGGTCAGACGTTCGACGCGGAGCCGGTCGTCGGGCCGCGGAGCGAGGACGAGCTGCCGGACTCGGCGACGGCCGCGGTCAAGGTGGTGATCGTGGGCGGCTTCGGGGTCGGCAAGACGACCCTGGTCGGCGCCGTCAGCGAGATCCGCCCGCTGACCACCGAGGAGACGATGACGCAGGCCGGCGTCGGCGTCGACGACACCCTGGGCGTGGAACGCAAGACCTCCACGACCGTCGCGATGGACTTCGGGCGCATCAGCCTCAACGAGGAACTGGTGCTCTACCTGTTCGGCACGCCGGGACAGCAGCGCTTCTGGTTCCTGTGGAACGGCCTGTTCGACGGGGCGCTCGGCGCGGTCGTGCTGGTCGACACCCGCCGCCTGGAGGTCAGCTTCGACGTCATCGGGCGTCTGGAGGAGCGCGGCGTCCCCTTCGTCGTCGCCGTCAACTCCTTCCCGGAGGCGCCGAAGTACCCCGTCGAGGAGCTGCGCGGCGCCCTGGACCTGCCGCCCGAGGTGCCGATCGTGGACTGCGACGCCCGGCTGCGCACCTCCAGCCGCGACGTCCTGATGACGCTCATGCACTACCTGCACGGCCTCGCCGTCACCGCGGAGAGCTGAGCGTCGCCGCGGAGACCTGAGCACACAGCGGAGACCTGAGACCCGAGGACTCCGCAGCGTGCTCGCAGAGAGGGCCCGAGCACCGGCAACCGCCGGGCCGGGCCCTCCGTCATGCCGCCTGCGGTGTCATGCCGCCTGTGCGGTCCCGTCGGCCGGGCGTCGACACGCGGCCGAGTCGAATCGGCCGGAGTGCCGACACACATGGACGCCATCCCGGGGAACCCCGAATGACACACCGGGTCGAATACAACCCTTCCCAGGCATATGAGTGTCTTATCTCGTGGACCCACTGACTCAGGGACCAAACGCTCATCCTGGGGGAAGGAATCACCATGCGTACCTCCCGTCCCGCGCGTCGCCGCACCGCCGTCATCGGCACGGCCGCCGCCGCGCTCCTCACCGCCTCCGCCGCCATTCCGGCCTTCGGCGCCACCACTTCACCGCCGCCCGTACGGCCGGCGGCGCAGACGGCGGCCGAGCCGGTGCGCGGCGGCAGCCCCGAATCCACCGTGGACCGGGTCGCGGACTTCTACGGCGCGTACATCGACGCCGTCTACGACGAGGACGGCCGGCTCGCCGGACAGCTGCGGACCCACTACCTCCGCGCCGACCTGCGCAAGCGCCTCGCCACGTGGGAGTCCAAGAACCACGCCGACGGCGTCCTGCGCGCGCAGAACGTCCCGGTCAAGTGGTCGGTCGCCTACGACGGTTCCGGCACCGGCAGCTCGTACACGATCGTCACCCTGACCTGGGACTCGGGCAGCAACCCGAGCACCTCCCGGGTGGCCGTCCGCAGTTCGCTGGAGACCCGGCAGATCACGGACATCAAGGAAGCGCCGACGGAGTGAGGTGAGGGCCGGGCCGAGACGGGCCCGGCCGATCACGGGGCGTGCGGGGGCCCATCGGAGGGTGGCGGTGGGTCCCCGTCCCGGGTACGGCCGTCTGCGCGGCCTTCTTGCGTACGGCGGTCCGCGCGGCCTTCTTGCGTACGGCGGTCCGCGCGGTCCTCGGCCCGGGTGGGCCGCGCCGGGCTCCTGTCCCGGGCGGTCCGGGGCGCGGGACGCAGGTGGTGGATGTGGCGGACGTCTACGGCCCGGCGTACGCGGGGGAAGACATGGCGCTCGGGGTGGTCGTGGAAGTGCCGCCCCAGCAGCGCCCCGCCGAAGACCACGAAGCCGACCCCGACCAGCCAGCACTCCACGATCAGTACGGTGCCCACCGGCCCGTAGCTGACCGCGTTGGTGACGATGAGCGGTGCGAACACCAGGTACGAGAAGGCGCGCAGCCCCGTCAGGCCCGCCATCGTCGCGACCGCGCCCGGCAGCAGCGCCCGCCACGCGACCTGCGCGCCGAGCAGGAAGCGCTGGCCCCACCAGAAGAACAGCACGCCGGCGAAGAGGTTCAGCACGATCCGCAGCGGCTCCGGGAGGGCGCCGCGGGACTGCACCTCGGCGTAGAGGTAGGCCAGCAGGACGGCCAGCCAGACGAGCTGCCGCCAGGCCCGGTGCCACGGGCCGACCGACAGGCTCCAGGTCTTCTCGTACCCGGTCTGCACGCTGCCCGCGAAGCTCAGCCCGAAGACGGCGAGGGCGACGAGGCTGACCGCGCTCGTGGTGGCGACCGCCTGGCGCGGCGCGGTGAAGACGCTCTCCACCGCGTCCGCCGAACGCCCGGACAGCGCCATGCCGTCGACCAGCCAGAGGGCGAAGCCGCGGTGCCCTACCGGGTCGGCCGCGGCCACCACGATCAGCAGCGGCACGAGCGTCACCAGCCCCAGCGCGCCGAAGCCCATGGCACGGTGCAGCAGCTCCAGCTCGCTGCCGCGCTCCCGGAACCGCCGGATCTGCAGCCGGTGCCGTACGCGCCGCACGAGGCGACGCCGCTGCTGCCGCTCGGGGGCGCGCCCCGGCCCTGCACGCCCAGGTCCGGTCGACTTGGGGCCGGTCGACTCGGGTCCCGTCGGCTCAGGTCCTGTCGACTCGGGTCCCGTCGACTCGGGTCCCACCGTCATGCGTCGCCACCGTCCTCCGCGCCCATGGCCTCCGCGCCCCTGGCATCCGGGCTCACGGCCTCCGCGCCCCTGGCCTTCGTTCTCATTCCTCCAGCGAGACGACGACCTTGATGTCGTCCTCCCGCGCGGTGAACGCCTCCTGTGCGCGGGACAGCGGCACCCGCCTGGTGATCATGCGTGCCGGCCAATCCTGGTCGGCGCCGGCCGGTGCGTCGGCCGCCTGCCGGTAGTGCCGCAGATCGGCGTTGACCGAGCCCACCACCGCGTCGTTCGCCAGCACCAGGTCACCGCGCGCGAAGCCGCTCCCGGGAGGCGCCCCGCGCACGCGCCCGAGCGACTCGTGCCCGAGGGCGAGCCGGTCCCGGCCAGGCGGCGGTGCCCCGTAGTCGCCGGCCGCGATCTCCTTGTCGGTACCGCACACCCCGACGCCGAGGCCGTCCGCCAGCAGCTCGCCCGACCCGGCCACCGGGTCGGGCACCTCCCGCACCTCCAGCGAACCCGGCTGCAACGGCCGGACGGTCAGCGCACGCATGCTCACAACCCCTTTCGTCGCTCCACCACACCCCACCGGCAGCCGCTCCACCACACCCCACCGGGCAGCCGCTCCACCATCACCGACGGGGTGCGACCGCGTACCCGTGGGGGGTGACCCGAGTACCCATGGGAAGGCGCCTCCCGACCGGGCAGGGAGCACCCGGCCCCTCATTCACCTCCGAACCGCCCGCGTCGTCACCTCCCCACGCCGCCACCGCCCGACGAACCCACAGAGGGAGGGGCGGTGTCACCCGTCCGGGCGGGGCTCATGCGGTGGGGGGTGAGGTCTCGTGCATCTCGCGAGGGTGGGGTCGACGGGGCGTCAGCTCAGCTTCGACCGGCCGATCAGCTTCGACCGGCCCATCGGATTCGACCGGTCGATCAGCTTCGACCGGCCGACCGGGCCGCCGCGAGGGCCTGTTCGGCATAGCCGCGGCCGAAGAGCACGGTGTGGACGAGCAGGGGGAACAACTGGTGCAGGCCGATGCGGTCGGCCCAGCCGTCGGCCAGCGGCGCTGCGTCCTGGTAGGCGGCCAGGACACGGTCCAGATGGGGGCAGCCGAACAGGTGCAGCATGGCCAGGTCGGTCTCGCGGTGGCCGCCGTGCGCGGCCGGGTCGATCAGCCATACCTGGTCGTCCGCGCCCCACAGCACGTTGCCGCTCCACAGGTCGCCGTGGAGCCGGGCGGGCGGTTCGGCCGGGCCCGCCAGCTCGGGGAGGCGCGCCGCGACGTCCTCGATCACGGCTGCCTCGGCGGAACGCACCGTGCCGTCGTCGACAGCGCGGCGCAGATACGGGAGGACCCGGTGCTCGGCGTACCACTCGGGCCAGTCGGTGCCGGGGACGTTGCGCATCGGGGCGAGCCCGATGGTGGCGTCCCGGGGGCCGTCGGGCGGTGGGGCACCGAAGGCGGGCGCCCCGGCGGCATGCAGAGCGGCCAGGTCCCGGCCGAAGCGTTCCGCGGCGCCCGCGCTCGGCCGCCCGGTCGCCACGCGGTCGATCACCAGCCGGCGCCCGTCCCGGCCGTGCACCACGGGGACCCGGACCGCGTCGGCCTCGGCCAGCCAGCGCAGCCCGGCCGCCTCGGCCGCCACCGCGCCGGGGCTGTCACCCTGCTTGACGACCACGACCCGCCCGTCGTCGAGCGCGACTTCGGCAAGCGCTCCCGACAGCCGCGGTTTCCCACTCACCTGCCGCCCGGTGAGCCGGGCCGCCACGTCCTCCGGACCCTCACCGTCCGAGGCCGCCGTCCCGGCCGTCACGCGTCGTCCAGCCGCTCGCGCACCCAGGCGAGAAGTCCCGGCATCGCAGCCTCGATCATGCCCAGCACCTCGTCGAACCCCTCGGGCCCGCCATAGTACGGATCAGGCACCTCCAGCCCGGCGCCCGCGCCCCCAGCCGCTCGCAGGTCGGAGTCCCCGGCACCGGCCGCCCGCGGATCGGAGTCCCCGGCACCGGCCGCCCGCGGGTCGAAGGAGCGCAGCAGCCGCACCCGCGACGCGTCCGCCACCTGCCGGCGCAGCGCCTTCTCATGACTGCGGTCCATCGCCACGAACAGATCGGCGTCCATGTGCGAGGCGCCCAGCTGGGCCGCGACGTGCCGAGTGGGGTAACCGTGCCGGGCCAGCACCTCGCCGGCCCGCTCGTCGATGGGCTCCCCGACGTGCCAGGGCCCGATGCCGACACTGCTGACCCGTACCGCCCCGTCCAGCCCGGCCCGGCGCAGATGCTCACCGAAGACCAGCGCGGCCGACGGAGACCGGCAGATGTTCCCGCTGCAGACGAAACAGATGTGCACACGCCCAGCGTACGACCGCCCGCCTGCGACTACGCTGCCCAGCAGAAAGGCCCTCCCCAGGGAGGGCCTTGAAGAGCGCCCCCGGCAGGACTCGAACCTGCGGCCAAGTGCTTAGAAGGCACCTGCTCTATCCACTGAGCTACGGGGGCCGGGTGTGAACGTGGATCACGGACCGCGGACCAGGATAGGGGGCCGCGTGCCTCGTCCCGGTTGCTTCACCTCCGTGGCACGTTGTGGAGGTTCGGTGAAGCGGTCCCGATAATCGCAGGCAGGTACGAATTCTGCACCGGTTTTGGCGCCTCACGGGACGGGTGTTGTGCACTCGTTATGCCTGAGCCCCTCCTGTCGCGGGCGTCCCACGCGCCACACATACCGTTTTGAGTGGGTTCGTACGGCGCGCACATGGGGCTATACGCTTCAAAAAGGCGTCGAAATTGGGCATTCTTCACATGTGGCGACCTTGGACGTAGGACCCCGGATCATCGACGCGCTCTCCGTGCTGCGTGACCGCGTCGCCGCCGCGCGCTTTCCGCTGCCGCTTCCAGGGGCCGCGCGAGCCCGCCGCGATCGTGCCGAACTCCTCGCTCACCTCGACGACTATGTGATGCCCCGTTTGCGCGCTCCTCAGGCACCGCTCCTGGCGGTCGTCGGCGGATCCACCGGCGCCGGGAAGTCCACGCTGGTCAATTCCCTCGTCGGGCGGCACATCACCGAGGCGGGCGTGCTGCGGCCCACGACGCGTACGCCCGTCCTGGTGTGCCACCCCGACGACCGGCACTGGTTCGCCGGCCCCCGAGTGCTGCCCGACCTCGTCCGCCTGTGGATGCCCGAACAGGGCGGTGCCGGGAATCACCCGTATGGGGAGGGTTCGTGCGGAAGTGATTTTTACGGGGACGGAGGAGGCGCGGGGGGCGGCGCGTACGAGGGCGAGGAGGAGGACGGTGACGTCGCCTCCGAGGGCAGCGGGCCCGCGCCGCTGCGTATCGAGACGGACCGGGGTGTCCCTCGGGGGCTCGCCCTTCTGGACGCCCCGGACATCGACTCCCTCGTGGCCCGCAACCGGGAGCTCGCGGCGGAGCTGATCTGCGCCGCGGACGTGTGGGTGCTGGTCACCACGGCCGCGCGGTACGCCGACGCCGTCCCCTGGCACCTGCTGCGCACGGCCAAGGAGTACGACGTCACGCTCGTCACCGTGCTCGACCGGGTGCCGCACCAGATCGCGCCGGACATCACCGACCGGTACGCGGCCCTGCTGAACCGCGCGGGCCTCGGTGCCGTGCCGCGCTTCACCATTCCCGAGCTGCCCGAGTCGGCGGGCGGCGGCAGCGGCCTGCTGCCTGCCACCGCGGTCGCCGCGCTCCGCGCCTGGCTGGAGCGGCACGCCGAGGACCCGGTCGCCCGGGAGGCGGCAGCGGCCCGCTCCGTGGCCGGGGCGATCGCCTCGCTGCGCGGCCGGCTGCCCGCGCTGGCCGGCGCCTCCGCCGCTCAGCACGCCGCGGCGGTCCGGCTGGCCGACCGGGTCGACGAGGCGTACGAGAGGGCCTCCGCACGGGTACGGGCCGCGGTGACCGGCGGCGACGTCCTCTCGGGCGACGCCCGCGCCAACTGGCGCGACCACGCCCTCGGCGGCCGCCCCGACGAACTGCTGGACTCCCTCACCCGCGGCCTCGCCTCCCTCTTGTGCTGCGCGGTCGAGGAGGCGGACGAGCGGACGGCCGAGGTCTGGCGGCGCGACCCGGCGGCGGCCGGACTCGCCCTACTGGGGCAGGGCTCCTCGGGACACGGGGGAGCGGCCGGGCCTGCCGCCTCCGGAGACGCGAGTACCGCCGGACGGCTCGGCATCCTTGCCCGGCGCTGGCGCCGCTGCCTGGAGGAACTCGCGGAGGAGGAGGCACGCGAGGCCCGCGCGGCACGGGAGGCAGCCGGGGACGCCCGTGGGCTGCTCGGCGGCGTACGAGGGCTGACACGCGAAGCGCGCGGTGTACCCGGAGAGCTGCGCAGCCCGGAACGTACGGGGGCCGCTGTACCCGAAGAGGCTGCGGCGCTGCTGGCCACCACGTTGCTGGGCGGCCGCCGGGCCCGTACGGCGGGCGAGAACCTCGCCGAGCTGCTCGGCGCCCACGGAGCGCTGCGGCTGCGCGACAAAGGGGGCGCGCTGCTCGACACATACGTGGGCCGGGCGCTGGCCGCCGAACGCGAGCGCCGGCTGGCCCCCCTGGACGAACTGACCGTCCCGCCCGACCAGCAGGTCGGACTGATCGCCGCCCTGTCGGTCCTGCGCACGGAACTGGCCGCCGAACACGGCCCGGTGGCGGAGGGGGCGATGGCCGGGTGAGGGGCGCCCACGGGGACGTCTTGGTCAGGGACGCCCCGGGCGGTGGCGGTCACGGCGGCCTCGGTTGCCGTCGGTGATCTCCATGACGTTGAGGACTCTGCTGGTTCGCACGGAAAGGGCTTCTGGTGAGCGGTGAGCGCGAGGGCACGGACGGCGGCGCTGTACGAAAGAGCGGCTGGGACGACGGGCTGATCGCGCGCCGGGCCGGTCACGGGGAGCGTGTTACTGACGGGAGCCGGGCCGGTCGCGGGGCCCGCGCCGATCACGGCGGGCATGCGGGCCGGCGGGCTGTGCCGGAGGGCGACTCGACCGCGCCGGAGGACTATCGCGCCGGGTCGGGGGGCGTGCCTGCCGACCCGGAGGGGTACCGCGCCGCTTCGGAGGATGACTGTGCCGCGCCGGAGGGGTACCGCGCCATGCAGTCGGGCTACCGCGCCATGTCCAGGGAGGGCCACCCCGTTCCGCAGGACCGGCCCTCCGTCCCGCAGGACCGGCACCCCGTTCCGCAGGACGGACGCGGCGTACCTGAGGCCGATCTCGCGGCACCGCAGGCGGCGGCTCCCGCCGCTTCAGGGGGCGCGGCGGATGCGGGACCAGGAGAGCCGGCGGTCGAGGCGACACGGGACGCCGCCCCCTCGTATGCGTACGTGCCGCCCGTACGGCGCACCGTGGAGGACGAGCTGCAGCCCCGTATCGATGCGCTGCGTGAGCTGATCGGGTTGTCCCGGACGCGGCTGGACGGGCGGACGCTGGACGAGGCCGGACAGGTGCTGGACGCGGCGGACGAGCGGGGCCGGCTGTCGGGCGAGCACACGGTCGTGGCGATCGCCGGCGCGACCGGCAGCGGCAAGTCGTCGCTCTTCAACGCACTCTCCGGCGCCCCGTGTTCGGAGGTGGCCGCGCGCCGGCCGACCACCTCGCAGCCCGTGGCGTGCGTGTGGCCGGGCGACCGGGCCGGCGCCGAGGCCCTGCTGCACCGGCTGGAGATCTCCGTATCGCGGCGGTACGCCCCCGGTACGGCGGCCGGGCCGGGCGGTGGCCAGGGTGCTGAATCGGACGGCGCCCCCGAAGGCGGGCGGGCCGGCGGCCCCGCAGGCGACCACTCCCTGCGCGGACTCGTACTGCTCGACCTGCCGGACCACGACTCGGCCGCCGTCGGCCACCGTGCCCAGGTGGACCGGCTGTTGAAGATCGTCGACGCCGTCATCTGGGTCGTGGACCCGGAGAAGTACGCGGACGCGGTGCTGCACGAGCGGTACCTGCGTCCGTTGGCGGGCTACGCCGAGGTGACGTTCGTGGTGCTCAACCAGGTGGACCGGCTGCCGGGCGACGCCGCCGACCAGGTGGTCGACGATCTGCGGCGGCTGCTCGACGAGGACGGGCTGGCGCTCAGCGAACACGGCGAGCCGGGCGCCACGGTTCTCGCGCTCTCCGCGGCGACCGGAGAGGGTGTGGAGGAACTGCGGGACGCGCTGCGGCAGTTCGTGGGGGAGCGGGGCGCGGCGGGGCGCCGCCTGGCCGCGGACGTGGACGCGGCGGCGGAACGGCTGCAGCCGGTGTACGTGGCGGACGGCCAGGTCGGCCTGACCGAGCAGGCGCGTGAGGACTTCGAGGAGCGGCTCGCCGAGGCGGTGGGCGCCGCGGCTACCGGACGTGCAGCGGAACGTGACTGGCTGCGCCACGCGGAGCGCGCCTGCGCCACTCCGTGGGTGCGCCTCCGCAACTGGCGCGCGGACGCCGCGAGACGAAGAGAAGCCGCTGCCGAGAGGCCACGCGGCCCGGTCACCGGAGCGGCGACGGAAGCGGCCGAGGGAGCGGCGACAGGAGCGGGGGGCGGGCAGCGCAGCGAGTACGGCCAGGCCCATGTGTACGGCCAGGCCCATGTGTATGGACAAGCCCGTGTGAACGGGCGGGCTGCCGAGTCGCCGGGTGCCGTCGGCCCGGCCAACGCCTCCAGAGCGTCCGTTCCCTCCGTACCGTCCGCGCGGTCCGTGGCGGCCGCTTCGACCGACCCATCTGCCTCCACTGCCTCCACTGCCTCCGTCGTCTCCACCGCCCCCACCGCGCAGACTTCGCGGACCGTTACGGAGCAGGCGGTACGGGCCGTGGCAGGTGGGGCGGCGCGGGGGTTGCCCGTGCCGTGGGCGCAGGCCGTGCGCGAGGCGGCGGACAAGGGAGCGCTCGGGCTGCCGGAAGCGCTGGACCGGGCGGCGGAGGCGGCCGACGAGGCACTGCAGGCCGGGCCGCCGGCGAAGCCGCGGTGGTGGACCGTGGCTGCCGCAGGGCAGGGGCTGCTGGTCGGGCTCCAGGTGCTGGGCGCCGTGTGGATGGTCGGTCTGCTGTGCGGGGTGGACCGGGCGTCCGGCGCAGCCGGCTGGCTGCCGGCGCTGGCGCTGATCACGATCGGTACGGTCGGCGGGCCCGCGTTGTCCTGGCTGTGCGGGGTGGCCGCGCGCGGTCCGGCGCGGCGGTACGGCCAGGAAGCCGAGCGGGAACTGCGGGCCGCGGCGGCGGGGGCGGGCCGGGCCCGGGTGCTGGAGCCGGTCGCGGCCGAACTGCTGCGGTACCGGGAGGTGCGCGAGCAGTACGCGGTGGCGACGGGCGCGTGACCGCCTGACCGGCCGAGGTGAGTCCGGGGCGAGTTCGGGGCGAGCGAGCGGCTGCGGCGGCCCCGGCCGCCGGTGCTTCTCACCCACACGAGTGGCGGTCTTTTCCCCACCCGGCCCCCAACCCCTCGCCGACGTCCTTCCCGACCCGTCCCGTTCGGTGGTTGTCCACAGCCCCGACGCGATTTCGCGAATCCGGGCAGCATGGTTTTCACGACGCGGCCGGCGGCGGGCTCGGAGCTCGCCGGGGAGAACGGAACGGCCGTGACAGAACGGGGGAGATGACGATGACCGACACGATGGTGACGCTGACGGGGAACGCGGCGACGGCGGTGGAGCACCGCTATACCAAGGACGGCGCGGCAGCGGCGAGGTTCCGGATGGCGTGCACACCGCGCCGGTTCGACAGGGAGCAGGGCCGCTGGACGGACGGCCCCACGAGCTTCTACACCGTGCGGGCCTGGCGCACCCTCGCCGACAATCTCGCCGCCTCGGTGGCGGTCGGCGAACCACTCCTCGTACGGGGGAGGTTGACGATGCGCGAGGGGGAGCACCCGCCGGAGCGGGGTGGCGGCCGGTGGTTCGCGGCGGAGGTCGACGCCGTGGCGATCGGGCACGATCTCACCCGCGGCACGGCCGCTTTCCGCCGCGCCGCCCGGACGACGGCCCTCTCCGGCACGGACTTTGACGCGACCACCTCCGCCGCCGCCTCCACCCCCAACGCCGCGACCGGAACCGCAACCGCAACCGCACCCACGGCCGACGCAGGCGCCGGCCAAAGCCCCGACCCAAGGACCGACCCAGGCACCACTTCTGAAGCAGAAGGCAATACAGCGGAAGGTGCGACAACGGACGGCAATACAACTGACCGGCCACAGCCGGAAAGTGGCCCCTTCACGAACGGAACTCCACGTTCCGTAGCGGCAAATGACGCCCACTGGGCCGGAATTGATGCTTCCGTGATGGAAAGTGATTCGCCGGAGAAGGTGCCAGTGTCCTGAATTGCCCCCGGGGATTTGTCGATAATCCCAGGTCAGCGGCGCTTCGTTCGGTAACGATTGCGATTCGGATCGCTTGTCGTGCGGCATCGCTGGGGACGCTGTTGCGCTCGCTCTCTAGGATCCACGAGTGACTCACGGGGGCTGATCATCACGAGCACTCACGGGGGCTGATCGTTCCGTTCGGCTGTTGAGTTCTCGGTTCTTTCCGGCGAGGCCACCTCCCATCGACCTGCCTCGCCCAGAGGGGAATTTCATGATTTCTGTGAAGAGGCGCGGTGCGGCCCGCCTTGCCGCCGCGGTCCTGGCCTCAGGCCTGGCGGCGGCGGGCGCGATAGCCACTGCGGGGCCTGCTGTCGCGGATGACGCGCCCCCGGCGCACAGCGGCGTCACCGCCACACTCGGCGGCCTGAAGGTCTACGACCAGGCCGTCATCCACGACAACGGCCGGAACCAGAAGATCGGTGCCGGGCTGTTCGAGATGGCTGTCGACAAGGGCGGTGCGCTCCAGACGTACTGCATCGACATCCACAACCCGACGCAGAACCAGGCCAAGTACCAGGAAGTGCCCTGGAGCCAGTCGTCGCTGCACAACAACGGCGACGCCGGCAAGATCCGCTGGATCCTGCAGAACTCCTACCCGCAGGTGAACGACCTGGCCGCGCTCGCGCAGAAGGCGGGTGCCGGGACGCTCACCGAGAAGACCGCTGCGGCCGGTACGCAGGTCGCGATCTGGCGCTTCTCCGACCACGCCGACGTCGACGCGGTGAACCCCGCGGCGGAGAAGCTGGCGGACTACCTCGAGAAGAGCGCGCAGAACCTCGCGGAGCCGACGGCGTCCCTGACGCTCGACCCGCCGGCCGTCTCCGGCAAGTCCGGCAGCCGGATCGGCCCCGTCACGGTCCACACCAACGCGCAGAGCGCGGCGGTCACCCCTGCGGCGGACGCCCCGTCCGGTGTCAAGGTCGTCGACAAGAGCGGCAAGCCGGTCACCAGCGCGCCCAACGGTTCGCAGCTGTTCTTCGACGTGCCGGCCGGTGCCGAGGACGGTTCCACCTCGCTGACGGTCCAGGCCGCCACGAAGGTGCCGGTGGGCCGCGCGTTCACCGGTGTCGGTGAGCACGCCAAGAGCCAGACGCAGATCCTGGCGGGCTCCAGCGAGTCCACCGTCTCCGCCGTGGCCACGGCCTCCTGGGCGAAGCAGGGCGCGGTTCCGGCCGTGACCGCCGAGAAGGACTGCAAGAAGGGCGGCGTCGACGTCACCGCCAGCAACAAGGGTGACGAGGCGTTCCACTTCCAGCTGGCGGGCAAGGACTACGAGGTCGCGCCCGGCAAGTCCCAGACGGTGACCGTGCCGGTCGCCGAGGACCAGTCGTACGACATCACGGTCAAGGGTGACAACGGCTTCTCGAAGCAGTTCACCGGCGTCCTGGACTGCAAGACCGCGGGCAGCGGCGGCGGCAGCACCCCGGCCCCGTCCGCGCACCCCAGCCCGGCGTCGGCCGGTGGTACGGGTGGCGACTCGGCCGGTGACACCGGTGGCGACCTGGCGGAGACCGGTTCCAGCAACGCCACGCCGATGATCGCGGGTGTCGCGGTCGCGCTGGTCGTGATCGGCGGTGCGGCGGTGTTCTTCCTCCGTAAGAAGAAGGCCGGCGTCACGCAGTAAGAGCGGTTAGAGCGGTAAGTGCAGTAAGGGCACCGCTGTAGCAGTGGCGTGACCCGCGGTGAGCGACGCTCACCGCAAGCAGCAGGCCCCGGCCCCGGAGCGCCCCTGGCGCCCGGGGCCGACGGCTGCCCGCCCACGGGCCGTCGGCTGACGGCTGACGGCTGCTCCGAGACTCGACTCCCCGCCCCGGGAGCGCTCCCTCGCGGGCCGCCCACCCCGCCGGAGTGGCCCCCCGGAGTGGCCCCCCCCGGAGTGGCCCCTCGGAGTGGCTTCCCGGAGGGGCTCCCGCCCCGGGTTCAGGGGGTTCGAGTCGTTACCCGTTTTCATCGGGGGACCGGCGTACGGCAAGATGGGTAGTACTGCCCACTTCCAGATCCAGACTGCCGGACGGTTTCTCTTGGCTGAGTTCATTTACACCATGCGCAAGGCGCGCAAGGCGCACGGCGACAAGGTGATCCTCGACGACGTCACCCTGAACTTCCTGCCGGGAGCGAAGATCGGTGTCGTGGGCCCCAACGGTGCCGGTAAGTCCACGGTGCTGAAGATCATGGCGGGCCTGGAGCAGCCGTCCAACGGTGACGCGTTCCTGTCGCCCGGTTACAGCGTCGGCATGCTGCTGCAGGAGCCGCCGCTGGACGAGTCCAAGACGGTCCTGGAGAACGTCCAGGACGGCGCCCGCGAGATCATGGACAAGCTGCACCGCTTCAACGAGGTCGCCGAGCTCATGGCGACCGACTACAGCGACGCGCTCATGGACGAGATGGGCAAGCTGCAGGAGGACCTGGACCACGCCAACGCGTGGGACCTGGACACCCAGCTGGAGCAGGCGATGGACGCGCTGGGCTGCCCGCCCGGCGACTGGGGCGTCACCAAGCTCTCCGGTGGCGAGAAGCGCCGCGTCGCGCTCTGCAAGCTGCTCCTGGAGGCTCCCGACCTGCTGCTCCTCGACGAGCCCACCAACCACCTGGACGCCGAGTCCGTGCAGTGGCTGGAGCAGCACCTCGCGCAGTACGCCGGCACCGTCGTCGCCGTCACCCACGACCGGTACTTCCTCGACAACGTGGCCGAGTGGATCCTGGAGCTGGACCGCGGCCGGGCGCACCCGTACGAGGGCAACTACTCCACGTACCTGGACAAGAAGGCCACGCGCCTGAAGGTCGAGGGCCAGAAGGACGCCAAGCGCGCGAAGCGTCTGAAGGAAGAGCTGGAGTGGGTCCGCTCCAACGCCAAGGGCCGGCAGGCCAAGTCCAAGTCCCGTCTGACGCGGTACGAGGAGATGGCGGCCGAGGCGGAGAAGACCCGGAAGCTGGACTTCGAGGAGATCCAGATCCCGCCGGGCCCGCGTCTGGGCAACATCGTCGTCGAGGTCGAGCACCTCTCGAAGGCGTTCGGGGACAAGGTCCTCATCGACGACCTGTCCTTCACCCTGCCGCGCAACGGCATCGTGGGTGTCATCGGCCCGAACGGTGCCGGCAAGACGACCCTGTTCAAGATGATCCAGGGCCTGGAGACCGCGGACTCCGGTTCGATCAAGGTCGGCGACACGGTCAAGATCTCGTACGTGGACCAGAACCGCGCCAACATCGACCCCAAGAAGACCCTGTGGGCCGTGGTGTCGGACGAGCTGGACTACATCAACGTGGGCCAGGTCGAGATGCCGTCCCGCGCGTACGTCTCCGCGTTCGGCTTCAAGGGCCCGGACCAGCAGAAGCCGGCCGGCGTGCTCTCCGGTGGTGAGCGCAACCGTCTGAACCTCGCGCTGACCCTGAAGCAGGGCGGCAACCTGCTCCTCCTCGACGAGCCGACCAACGACCTCGACGTCGAGACCCTGTCCTCGCTGGAGAACGCGCTGCTGGAGTTCCCGGGCTGCGCCGTGGTCGTCTCCCACGACCGCTGGTTCCTGGACCGCGTCGCCACGCACATCCTGGCGTACGAGGGCGAGTCCAAGTGGTTCTGGTTCGAGGGCAACTTCGAGTCGTACGAGAAGAACAAGATCGAGCGGCTCGGCCCGGACGCCGCCCGCCCGCACCGCGCCACCTACAAGAAGCTGACCCGAGGCTGAGGCTGATCGCGTGCGACACGTCTACTCCTGCCCCCTGCGCTGGGCGGACATGGATGCGTTCGGCCACGTCAACAACGTGGTCTTCCTCCGCTACCTCGAAGAGGCGCGGATCGACTTCATGTTCCGGCTGGCGCCGGGGGACGGCAGCCCGTCGTTCTCCGGCGGGTCCGTCGTGGCCCGTCACGAGATCGACTACGTGCGTCCGCTGGTCCACCGGCATGCGCCGGTGACCATCGAGTCGTGGGTGACGCGGATCACCGCGGCGTCCCTGACGATCCAGTACGAGATCAAGGACGCCGCTACGCCGGAACACGGGGAGACCGTCTACGTGCGGGCCTCGACCGTCGTGGTGCCCTACGACCTCGAAGCGGGGCGTCCGCGGCGCATCACGGCCGAGGAGAAGTCGTTCCTGCAGGAGTACCGGGACGACGCCGACGACAGTGGCAGCGGCAGTGCCGACCGCTCGGAGGCCGTCGCCGCATGACGGTTCTGCGCCTCGCCGACGAGGGGGAGGCGGCGGACCTCGCCGCCTTCCTGTCCCGGCTGCTGCACTACGACCGGGCCGCCGCGGTGCGTCTGCAGGCCGCGCCCGGCGGAGCCGGTGACGGCGGCGTGCTCGCCGTCTTCGGCCGGCCGCCGTCCTTCGAGGTGCTGGCCATCCGCACGGCGCGGCTCGCGGAGCCGGCCCGGCTGGACGCCACCGTCTCGGCCGGCGAACTGCTCGACGGCCTCGCGGAACCGGCGGGCACGCTCGCCGTACCCGCCGCGGTCACCGGCCCGCCGTGGGCCGGGGTGCTGCCGCCGCAGGGCGGCTGGCGCCGGGTGCCGGGGCTGCCCGCGCCCGACGCGCTGGGCCGGATGCTCGCGGCCTCGGTCGCCGAGTTCCGCGCCCGTGACGCGGAGCTGTCGCCGGAGCGGCGGACCCGTACGGAACGGGACCGCATCGGCCGGGAGATCTGGTCGCGCACGGTCGGCGACACGCATCTCCCGCTGCGCGCCGTGCACGCTGCGCAGTCCCTGGGCTTCCTTCGTCCGGTGCGCGCCGCTGTCGGCGCTGCGGGCGCCGGGCGCCTCCCGGAGCCGTACACGCTGCTCGCCGCGGGCGGCTGGCTCCGGTTCCGTACGCCGCACGGCTCCATCGCCGTCCGCACGGGCGGCCTCCAGGGCCTCTCGGTCACGCCGGCCTGAGCGACGTACACAGCAGCAAGACGTATACAGCAGAAAGAGGCCGGGCGCCCCGAAAGGGGAGCCCGGCCTCTCGCCGTTCGCCGGACGGGCGTCGCGTGGGTCGTCAGCCTTCCGAGTCAGCCCTCGGAGTTGACCATCGACGCGGCCGCGTACGTCATGTAGTTCCACAGCTGGGTCTCCAGCTCGGGCGCCAGCTCCAGGGAGTCCACCGCGTCCCGCATGTGCCGCAGCCAGGCGTCGTGCGCCGCGCGGTCGACGGTGAAGGGTGCGTGCCGCATCCGCAGCCGGGGGTGGCCGCGGCCCTCGCTGTACGTACGGGGACCGCCCCAGTACTGCATGAGGAACAGCGTGAGGCGCTCCTCGGCCGGGCCGAGGTCCTCCTCCGGGTACATGGGCCGGAGCAGCGGGTCCTCGGCGACGCCCTGGTAGAAACGGTGCACCAGACGCCGGAAGGTCTCCTCGCCACCGACCTGCTCGTAGAAGGTCTGGTCCTGAAGCGTGCCGCGCGGAATCTCGTTCACCCCTCCATCGTCTCAGACGCACCGGCCGAGTACGGAAGATCTAGGACCACGGGCAGCGGGAGGACGGCCGGGGCACGGGCGTAGCACAGTGGAGGCATGAGCGGTAACGGCGCGGAACCGACGCACGATCCCTACGCCGTCGAGGCCGCGGCGGCCAGAGCCGGGCTGGTGCGGCTGATCACGCTGGGCGGCGGGCTCGCGGACCCCCGCTGGCGGGCGGCGTTCGCCGAGGTGCCCCGGCATCTGTTCGTCCCCGTGTACTACGTGGGCGCGGCCGGCGGGTACGAGCGGCGGGCCGCCGACCACCCCGATCCGCAGCGTCGGGCGGAATGGCTGCGCGGGGCGTACACGGACGGCGCGCTGGCCACCCACGTACGGGAGGGGGAGCTGGTCTCCTCCAGTAGCCAGCCGTCGCTGATGGCCATGATGCTCGACGCGCTGGCGGTCGAGGACGGGCACGAGGTGCTGGAGATCGGCACGGGCACGGGCTACAACGCGGCGCTGCTCGCGCACCGGCTCGGCGACGGGCGGGTCACCACCGTGGACCTCGACGAGGAGATCACCGGGCCGGCCCGGGAGCATCTGGCGGCGGCCGGGTACCGGCCTCTGGTGGTCACCGGGGACGGCGCGGCGGGCTGCCCGGAGCGGGCCCCGTTCGACCGGATCATGGCGACCTGCCGGCTGCCGTCCGTGCCGCCGGCATGGCCGGCGCAGTGCCGGACCGGCGGGCTGATCCTCACGCCGCTGGCCACCGGGCTGGTCCTGCTGCGAGTGACCGGGCCGGAGCACGCGGAGGGACGGTTCCTGTCGACCCCGGCGTACTTCGTGCGGCTGCGCGGCGGGTCCGAGGCGCCCGCCGACCGGCCCCGCGGCGCTTCGGGGGACGACGGGCACGACCGGGCGCGGGCCGAGACCGCCGCGCTGCCCACGGAAGCGCTGCGCGACGAGCGCTTCCATTTCCTGCGCGCGCTGAGCGCCGGGACGCTGGACCCGCAGGGCGCGTACGAGCTGTGGCGCGCGGAGCACCGGCCGGAGCGGGAGCGGTACGGGGTGACGGTCGCGGGCGAGCGGCAGTGGGCGTGGCTGGACGACCCCGACGGCCCGCACCGCTGGCCGCTGCCCGGCCGGGACTGACCCCGGCCGGGGCGTCGGAGCTCAGCCCCGGCGGACCGTGATCGTCGTCCAGGCGCCGACGTGCACCCGGTCGCCCTCCTGGAGCGGGATCGGGACGTACGGCTGGATCGGCTCCTCGCCGCCGTTGACCGTCGTGCCGTTGGTGGAGTTCTGGTCCACCACGGCCCAGCCGCCGTCGGGCTGCTGGACCAGCATCGCGTGCTGGTGCGAGACGCCCGGGTCCTCCGGCGGGCGCGCCAGGTCGATGTCCGGCGACTCGCCCGTGCTCTGCCGGCGGCGGCCGATGGTGACCTGCTGGCCGGAGAGCGGCAGCTGCTGCTCGGGGGAGTAGGCGGGCAGGTTCAGGCCGGCGGCCTCCGGGCCGCTGCGGCCCATCATCGCCATGAAGTACTCACGGTCCGGAGCGATCACCGCGACCCAGCCGGCCGCGGTCGGCACGGGGCCGGTGCCGCCGCCCGGGGGCCACGGCTGCTCACCGGTCCGGGCCTGCTGCTGACCCTGGTCGTACGGCTGCTGCTGGCCCTGCCGGCCCTGCTGGTCGTACGGCGGTGGCTGCTGCGGGAACGGCTGCTGCTGCGGCTGCTCCCACGGGGCGGACTGCTGCGAGTCGTACGGGCCGGGCGGCGCCGGGGGCGCGGACTGCTCGTACGGCGGAGGCGGCGGACCGGGCTGGTCGAAGCCCTGCGGACCGGGGCCTTGCGGGCCCGGACCCTGCGGGCCGGTCTGGTCGAAGCCCTGCGGGCCGGGACCCTGGGGGCCGGGACCGTGCTGGCCGGGGACGGGCGGTCCGTACGGGCCGGGGCCGCCGGGCGGTGCCGGTGCCGGGGCCTGCGGGGCGGCGTTCTGCGGTGCGCCGGGCGGCTGCGGGCCGCCGGGGGGCGGGAGCAGCCAGTCGTCGCCGCCCTGGGACTGGCCCTGCGGCTGCGGCGGGGGCGGCGGGCCCGCGTCACCGAAGGGCGCGGGCGGCGGCGTCGCGTCACCGTACGGCGGGGGCGGGCCGGCGGGGCCCGGCTGCTGGCCGGGGCCCAGCGGCTCGGCGGGCCGGTTCATCTGGGAGGGGCGGGAGCCCTGGTACTCGTACTGGTCCGGCGGGCCGGGCTGGGGCGGGAAGCCGGGCGGCTGCGCGGACTGCTGCTGCGGCGGCGCCGGGTACGAGGCGGAGGTCGAGGAGTGCGTCAGGAAGTTGTACCGGCACTCCTCGCAGAACGGCGCCATGGCCTCGCGCGGTGTGCCGCACTGCGGGCACAGCTCGGCCTGGCCGGTACCGGGGCCGGGGGCCTGGCCGGCGCCGGGCGGGGGCGGGGGCGGCGGGAAGCCGTAGCCCCCCTGCTGGGGTGCCGGGGCGCCGGGGAAGCCGGGCGGCGGGGGAGGAGGAGCGACAGGGCCCGCCATGCGGTGGCCGCACACCTCGCACCAGTCTTCGGCCACTGACTGGTGGCCGTTCGGGCAGGTCGGCATGTCGGTATGTCCCCCTCCGTACCGTCTTCCGACGGTGTTACGTCTCGCTCGTCACTCGTGTGTCACTTTTTGACGCGAACTGTCTTGGTTGAGCGTGTTTCGAGTGTCATCTCGTCCGCTTCCGCAACCTTCGCCTTCAGCCGCACAGTACCGGTCGCGGCATCGACGACGTCCACCACCTTCGCAAGGAGTTTCGCGGTGTCCTCGTTGCCGGAGGCGCTCGCGAGCTGGACGGCACGGCCCAGCCGGGCGGTCGCTCCGTCCGCGTCGCCGGACTTGCGCGCATCGAGTCCCTGCTGGATGGCGCGCGCCAGTTCCGCCTGCCCCGTGTAATGCGCCACCTGCGGGTTGATCTGCGTCGATGCGGCCATGTCCGACGTCCACACCGCCCGTACCAAGCCCTGCGCGAGCGTCCGGGGCCCCTCGCCCCCGGGCACAGGGAGCACCAGTGCCACCCGCGCGGCCAGCATCTCCCGGCCGACACCGGCGTCCGGGACCCGTACGCACAGGTGGTAGTCGCGGGACTCGTCGCCCCAGGAGCCGGTCGGGTAGACGCCGGCCCGCGGCCCGGCGTCGGTGCGCCGGCCGGTCAGGTCCTCGACGGTCGGCGCGACCTGCTTCACGAACCGGATCTCGGCGCCCTGCGGCGTCCACACCCGCAGCCCGACGTCCGCGACCTCCTTGCCCATCGCGGTCTCCATCATCCGCGTGAAGTCCGCCGCCAGCCCGGCCGGGTCGGCGACGATGTCGGCGCTGCCCAGCAGGGCCGAGGCGATGCCGGTGACCTCCGCGACCTCCCAGTCCGTGCCCACCCCGCGCGCGTCACAGGTGAACCGCCCGGCGCAGGCGTCCAGGGTGGCCCGCAGGTCCTCGGGCGACTCGTGCTCGTTGCGGCCGTCGGTGAGCAGGATGCCGTGCCGGATCGCCGCGTCGGAGGAGGTCAGCAGCCGGTCGGCCAGCCGCAGCCAGGTGCCGATCGCCGTGCCGCCGCCCGACCGCAGCCGCCGCAGCGCCTCCTTGGCCTGGCCGCGGGTGGCGGGCGAGGCCTGCGCGAGGCGGCCGCCGCCCGGGTAGACCTCGGCGGCCTGGTGGGTGCCGGCGATCACCGCGAAGGCCACCCCGTCGCGCAGGGTGTCGATGGCCGCGGCGGTGGCCTCGCGGGCGTTGCGCATCTTGGCCGGCGGGTACTCCATCGAGCCGGAACAGTCGACCATCACGACCACGGCGACCTCCGGGGCGCCCGGCGCGGAGTGCATCCGGTCCGCTGCGCCGGCGAGCGGCCGGCCCCCCGACGTGCCGCCGCCGGTGGCGGTGACCGTGACGATGGCGTTCACCTCGCGGCCGCCCTCGGGGAGGTACTCGTTCTGGTACACCTCCGCGGAGAACCGCGGCACCGTGGACTTCGAGAAGTTGGCCATCTGTTCCGCTCCTTGACGCTCCGTCGAAGCTCGTCGGCATGCGGGCGGGCGGAAGTACCCCAGGCCGTCCCCCCCGTCGGCACCTCCCCAGGTGCCGGACCGTTCACTGCGATTCACTGCGGTCTGCTGTGCTGTGGCGACGCCGCGGTGACTCAGGCCGATCCTGCCCCGCCGGCGGGGACCGGGAACGGCACCAGGGCCACTGTTACGTTGTCGTGGCCCCCGCTGTCCAGGGCATGGTGCACCAGTGTCCGGGCGCCGTGCAGCGGGCGTTCACCCGCGTCCAGGGGCAGTATCCCGGCGAGTTCGTCCGCGGTCTCGGCGTAGTTCCACAGGCCGTCGGTGCACACCACGACGACGCCGGGGCGGTCCGGCCGGAAAGCGGCGGTGTGCGGCTGAAGTTCGTACGCGTCGGCGCCGAGCCAGCCGGTGATGGCGTGGGCCCGTTCGTCGGCGTACGCCTCCGCCTCCGTCATCAGATTGTTCGCCACCATCTGTGCGGCCCAGGAGTCGTCCTCGGTGAGCCGGGTGCCGGGCGCCGTGCGGTCGTCGGGGATCCAGTACACGCGGCTGTCGCCGATCCAGCCGACGGTCAGCACCCCGCCCGCCGCGACGGCCGCGACGAGCGTGCAGGCCGGGGCGTTCTGGCGGCGGTACGGATCGTGCTCCTGCGGCCCGTCGGGCGAGGCCGCGAGCGCGTCGACGGCCTTGGCGGCGGCCACGATCGCGTCGTGCATGGCCTGTTGGGGCCGCGGCTCCCGGGGGAGCGCCGCCACCAGCGCCTCGGCCGCCGTCTCGGCCGCGGCCCGCGACGCGTCGTCGGGCCTGGTCGCGGAGGAGACGCCGTCGCAGACCACGGCGAGCACGGCCGGGGAGCCGTCGGTGAGCGTGGTGTCCGCGACGGTGAAGAAGTCCTCGTTGCGGTGGTGGCGGTGGCCGCGGTCGCTGACCGCCGCGACCCGCGACAGCTCCTGTTCGAAGTGGTCGCGCTCGCGGGGCTGGGCGTGGCCGCAGTGCTCGCAGTAGCCGTCCTGGTCGACGGTGCCGGTCCGGCACGCGACGCAGGACGTGGCGGCGAACGTCTCGCGGGGATCGGCGGGGGCCTCGGCCGGGCCGGCCTCCGCCGCCGGCACCGGGCCGGGCACCGGAGCGGGAGCCGCCGGAGCGGGCGGCGCGGGCGGTACGGGGGGCGCCGATGCCGGTGCGGCCGGAGGCGCGGCGCCCGGGTCCGGCAGCCGGGTCTCCGGCGCGGGCGGCGGCGCAGCGCGGTACGCCTCGTCGGGCCGTCCGGCCCCGGAACTCCCGTACGCACCGCCGGGCGCCCCCTGGGGCACGCCTTGGGGGCTGAGCGCGAGCGTCGGGTGGTCCCCGGCCGCGGCGTTCCCGTCCGCCGTGGCGGAGCGTTCGACTCCGCATACGCCGCAGAAGTTGTCCCCCGGCTCCAGCGGCTCGGCACAGCCCGGGCACCGGGAGGGACCTGTCACTGCCATCTCACACCCACGTCCTGGGGCGGAAGCGGTTGGCCCGCTCCACCAGTTCGATCCTCTCATCACCGCGCTGGGCCAGCCTGGCGAGCAGCCGGTAGGACCGCTCCAGGCCGAAGCGCAGTCCGCGCTCGTCCAGCGCACAGCCGAGCAGTACGGGGCGGCCGTCCGCCGGCCGGCCCGCCGCGTCCGGCGGGCCGGGCACCCGCTCCCCGGCCCGTCCGGACAGCACCCAGTCCAGGGCGCAGCCCAGCACTTCCGTCGTCAGCGTCTCCCGGCGCTGCGCGTCCAGCCCGAAGTCCGCGAGCCGTTCGATCTGCCCGGCCGCGGCCCGCAGGTCCGCCAGTAGCGGTTCACCGGCCGGGCGCTGCCGGAGCCGGGCCCGCACCGCGGCGATGCGGGCCGCGGTGAAGTGGATCGAGGACTCGGGCACGGCCTCCAGAGCACGTACGGCACCCGTTCGGTCACCGGCCGCGAGCCGCACTCGTGCCAGCCCGAACGCCGCGCTCACGTAGCTGTGGTCGGTGGACCACACCAGGTGGTAGTACTCGGCGGCGTTGTCCAGCTGGCCCAGTACCTCGGCGCAGACGCCCAGCGCGAGCTTGGGCGCGGGCTCGCCGGGGAAGGCGTCGTACACCGCGTCGAAGGACAGGGCGGCGGTCTCCTTGTCGCCGGTGGCCAGGGCCACCAGGCCGCGGTTCCAGACCACCCGCCAGTCCGACGCCCACTCCGCCAGCGGGTCCGTCTCGATCTCCCGCAGCACCCGCCGGGCCTCGGGCCCGTCGCCCATCTCCAGCCGCGCCCGCAGGTCGCGCAGCCGGACCTCCAGCGAGTCGGCCGGCGCGGAGCGGAGCGCGGCGACCAGTTCGGCGGGGGCGGCGGCGAGCAGGCCGGCCAGGAAGCCGGAGTTCGGGTCGCCGGGGTCCACCCGCGGCGCCGGCAGCGCCAGCACGGTGGCCGCGGTGTCCAGGGTGCGCAGCACGGGGCCCTGGCGCCCGTATCCGGGCAGCGGGGAGACCTCGTACGACACCTGAGCGGGGATGGACGGCGTGTCCGGTGCGGCGCCCACGAGTCCCGCCGTCGGCCCCCGGCCGGGGAGGGCCGCGGCCGGCTGCCTGCGCCGGCCCGGGCGGCGGGCCGGCGCGGCCCGGCGGCCCAGCAGCGAGGTGTCGCCGGCCACGGCCGGCATCAGCTCGGTGTCCACGACGCGCAGCTCGGGGCCGAACAGCTGGGACAGCGCGGGCCGTTGCTCGCCCGTCTGGAGCGCCACGACCTCCCGCAGCACGCCCGTCAGCTGCTCGGCCATCTCCTCGGCGTCGGCGAACCGGCGCGCCGGTTCGGGGTCGGTGGCGCGGACGAGCAGCCGGTAGAAGGACTCGTACCGGCGGAAGACCTCGATGTGCTCGGGGTCCGGCAGGGAGTCCGCGAAGACGTTGGTGTAGCCCTGGAAGTCGAAGGTGAGGACGGCGAGGGTGCGCGCGACGGTGTAGAGGTCGGAGGCGACGGACGGGCCGACCTCGGCGACCTCGGGCGCCTGGTAGCCGACCGTGCCGTAGATCGCGCTCTCGTGGTCGTCCATCCGGCGCACCGCGCCCATGTCGATCAGCTTCAGCTGGTCGTTCTGCTGGATGGCGTTGTCGACCTTGAAGTCGCAGTACAGCAGGTTCCGGCTGTGCAGGTGGCCCAGGGCCTCCAGCGCCTCGATGCCGTACGCGCAGGCCTGCTCGACCGGGAGCGGGTCGCGCCTTCCCTGGGGCGTGCGCCGGTCGTTGGCGATCTCCTTGAGGGACTTGCCGCCGACGTACTCCATGACGATGTAGCCGTCGAGGCTGCCGGTCGTGGGGTCGAGGTGCTCGACGAAGTTGTAGATGCGGACGATGTTGGAGTGCTCGATCTCGGCGAGGAAACGGCGCTCGGAGACCGCGACCGCCAGCGCTTCCTCGTCGCCGGTGTCCAGCAGGCCCTTGAGCACCACCCACCGGTCGGAGACCGCCCGGTCCACCGCGAGGTAGATCCAGCCGAGCCCGCCGTGCGCCAGGCAGCCCGCGACCTCGTACTGGCCGTGCACCACGTCACCGGCCCGCAGCTTCGGCACGAAGCTGTACGGGTGGCCGCACTTGGTGCAGAACCCCTCCGTACGGCCGGGGCGTCCGCTGCGTGCCCGGCCCACCGGCGCCCCGCAGTCGCTTCGGCTGCAGAATCGCTTGCGCTCGGGGACCTCGGGGTTCTCCAGCACGACCGTGCGCGGGTCGGGCCGGGGCACGTCCGGCACCGCCACCAGCCCGGCACCGAGCCGTCCGCGCCCCGCGCCGGAGCCGGAGCCGGACGTGGAGCCCTGCCCCGAGCTTCCGCTGCGCACGGACACCAGCTGTGTCGAAGGGCCGGACAGGGAGCGCGAGAGGCGCCCGGACACCGAGCGCCGGGAGCCGGCGGAGCGGGCGGAGGACGCGGAGCCGGAGCTGCCGGAGCTCTGCGCGGAACCGGACCCGGCGGAGGAGCGGGCGGCGCCAGCGACACCGGTCGGCGGCGAGGAGACCATGCCGGTCCGGGAGACGACCGGCGCCATGCCGCAGGTGTCGCAGTACAGTTCGCCGCCGCCGACGTCCTCGTACGTGCCACCGCACTCCGGCCGCTGGCAGTCGGTGTCCGGCGCGCCGCTCATGACTCCTCCTCGCGGTCCTGCTGCCCGGCCGCCACCGCCTCGGCCACCGCGTGCTGGTAACGCAGCACGGCGTGTTCGGCGGCACGCAGGTCGCAGGGCGCGCTCCACAGCATCCGGCGGGCGATGTCGTACCGCTCGACCAGCAGCAGGTCCTCGGCCAGGCCGTGCCGCGCCACCTTGGCCTTGTACGCGTCGAGCCGGCCGCGCAGCTCGGCGCGGACGGCCAGCGGCGCGGTCACCGCGGTCAGCGACTCGCGGGCCCGCAGCAACTCCTCCTCGGCACGCTCCTCCAGGCTCTCCAGCAGCGGCGACAGCAGATGCCACTGGGAGCGTCTGCGGTACTCGGCGGCGGTGGCGAGCTGTTCGTGCAGGGCGGCCGACGGGCCCGAGACGGCCGGGACCTCGGACGCGGCGATCTTCGCCAGCACCTCGCCGCGCGCCTGCCGCGCCTCGGTGAGCGTACGGTCGGCGCGCGAGAGCAGGTCGCGCACCTGCATGAGCCGCCGCTCGGCGTCCTGCCGCACGGCGAGGACCGCCTCGATCTCACGCCGTACGTCCTCCAGGGCGCGCGCCGCGCGGTCGTACCTGCCGGTGTCGGGGCGGCCGCCGCCGGGCGCGGCGCTGGCGTCGGTGGCGGGCACCCAGAAGGCGAGCGGGTCGGTGAGCACCTCGGCGCGCAGCCGGTCCAGTTCGGCGGTGATGTCCTCCAGGTCGTCGCCGGAGGGGTGTTCGCCGGGGCGTACGCCGACGGAGTGCGCGAGGGAGCGGGTGCGGCGCAGTTCGGCGGCGAGCAGGTCGATGCGGGCGGGCAGCGCCGTCCATACGGAGTCGGCGCTGACGATGACGTCCAGGGCGCGGGCGTACAGCCCGTTCATCCGGTCGACCAGCGTCTCCAGGCTGAGCTGTTCGCTGAGCCGACCGGGACTGCCGGCGGCCGAACCGCCGGAGACCGTGACGCCGTTGCCGCGGAGCATGTCGGTGAGGGTCACCAGGTCGTCCTGGGAGAGCCAGCGGCGGCGGGCGCGCAGCTCGCGGGCGGCCTCCAGCGCCGCGGTGTACGCCTCGAAGTGCGCCCAGAGCACGGTGATCTGCCGCTCGGCCGTCGCCCAGCGGTCCTTGGTGACCCCGGTCAGCTCGGCCCCCTCCAGGAGGCGGCGGCCCGCGTGGTCCTGGAGTGCCAGCAGGGAGGTCTCGATCGCCTCGTGCTCGGCGCCGAGCCTGCCGAGGGCGCGGTCCACCTCGTCGCGGCCCATGGCCGGGGCGGGTCCAGGGACCCCCATCGATCACCTCTCCAGAGTGCGTGCGGTGCGCTGCGGACGGCCGGAAGCGGGGCGCGTCCGGCCGGGCCGGTCAGTCGCTGTACTGCGGGGCCGGCGGGCCGGAGACGCCCGGCAGGTCGGCCTTGAGCCACTTGTCGTACGCGGTCGTCCAGGGGCTGTCGGCGCCGCCTTCGCGGTACTCCTCCAGTACCTTGTTCACCCGCCGCACCAGGTCCTCGTCCTCCTTGTTCATCGCCACGCCGTACATGTCCGTGCTGAACGGCTCGCCCTTGAGCTCGACGGTCGGGTCCTGCGCGGCCTGGCCCGCGGCCAGCGCGCTGTCCGTCACGACGGCGTCGGCCTCGCCCAGCTGGAGCCGGACCAGGCAGTCGAGCTGGTTCGGCACGGTCATGACCGTCGCGCCATGATCCTCCCGCTTCAGTTCCTGCTCGCCCGTCGATCCCTTCGCCGTGCAGATCTTCTTCCCCCGCAGCGAGTCGTCGAACGCGTCGATCGACGACCTCTTCGGCGCGAGCACCTGCTGGCCGGCCTTGAAGTAGGCGGTGGAGAAGGCGACGTGCTGCTTGCGCTCGCAGTTGATCGTCATCGTGCGCACCACCATGTCCACCCTGCGCTGCCGTACGGCGTCGATGCGCTGGTTGGTGGGGATGGCGCGGTACACGATGTCCGGGTCCGGCCCGAGGATGTCCGCGGCGACGGCCTTCGCCAGGTCGATGTCGAAGCCGATGAGGTTCCGGGGGTTGTCGGGGTCCCGGTAGCCCCAGCGGTAGCTGTTCTGGTCGACGCCGACGACCAGCCGGCCCGCCTTCTTGATCCGCTTCACCGCGTCGCCGTCGGCGTCGGAGGGGCGCAGGCTCTCCGCGGCGTTCTCCGCCGTGCAGCCCGTGGAGTCCGTGGCGGCGGGGGCGGCCACGGCGGTGCGGGGCGGCGCGGGGTCGTGCGGCCGGGGCGGCACGGCGGGGCCGCTGCTGAGCACCGGCACCAGCACCGCAGCGGCGGCGGCCATCACCCCCATGCCGGCGGCCACCGGAGCCAGCGTGGAGCGGAGGTCCGCCATTCGCGCGCGCATGCTCATCCCCGCCCCCGTCACCGGTACTCCGACAGCCTGCGGCCGATGCCCAGCACCGCGCCGGCGGCGGCCAGCACGGCCAGTACGGCGGCGCCCCCGGCCAGCCCGGACAGCGCGCGCCTGCCGCCCTCCGCCGCGTCCCGGAACTCGGTCTGCTCGTGCCGGAGCGCCTGCTGGAGGGCCGCCTCCACCTTGTCGAACGACTCCTTCGTCGGCCGGTCCTTGCCGATCACCTTCGCCAGCGCGCCCTCGTAGTCGCCGCGGTCGTTCTCCGCGCGGGCCTCGGCGTGCCGCGACTGCCACTCCCGTACGTTCTTCAGGGCCTCCCGGACCGGCGCGCGGCCCGCCTCGTCGTCCGCCAGCGCCAGCGCCTCCCGCAGCTTGCCGCCGGCCGGCGCCCCGGCGCCCTTCCCCGTGCCGGCCAGGTCCCGCATGCCCGCGGCGTACTCCGTCTCGTAGAAGTCCCGCTGGTCGCCGCCGGTCACCTTGCCGCCGCGCGCCACCAGCGTCAGGTTCTCGTCGCCGCGCGCCTGGAGGGTCGCGATGCGCGCCTCGTTCAGCACCCGCAGCGACCTGGCGCCGTGCTCGATGGAGTCGTCCAGGCCGGCGCGGGCCACCGCGTGCCCGCCCACCGTCCACAGCAGCACCACGGCGGACGCGGCCGTGGCGATCAGCAGCCCGTGGTTGAACACCCGGTTCGTCCGGAGGTAGTTGCGGCGCTGCGCCCAGCCGAGCCCGCCGACCGCCACCACTCCGGCGGCCAGCGCCACCCACGGCCAGGCGGTGGCGTCGTCGTGGTCGGCGTCCAGCCGGCCGGTCTCGGTGACGTAGAGCCGGCGGGCCGCGGGCAGCAGCTGGGTGCGCATCCGGTCGTTGGCGTACTGGAGGTAGGCGCCGCCCACCGGCAGCCCCTGGCGGTTGTACATCCGGGCGGTCTCCACCAGGCCCGTGTACCGCGGCAGGGCGTCGTTCAGCCGCTCGATCTGCTCGCGGGCCGTCGCCGAGCCCTGGGAGTTGGCGGAAGCGCGGACCAGCAGCCGCGCCGCGGTGGCGATGTCGTCGGTGTAGCGCTTGCGGGACGCCGCGCTCTCCCGGTCGCCGGCCAGGAAGCCGCCGGCGGCCGTGGTGTCGGCGTCCGCCAGCGAGCGGTAGATGTCGGCCGCGTCCCGGCTCAGCGGCTGGCTGCTCTCCAGGACGTCGCTCGCGGCGGCCGACCGGTCCGTCACCTGCCAGGCGGTCAGCGCGCCGAACAGTACGACCAGCGCGGCCAGTACGGCGCCGATGACGCGCAGCCGGCCCGGCTCGGTGGTCGCGGCGGCACGCAGCCGTCGCAGCCCTTCGGCCCAGACAGCGCGCTCACCGGAGGGCGGCGGGGGCTCGGCGGCAGGCGTGGCGGCCGCGTCCGGCTCCGGGGCCGGGGCCGGCGGTGCCGCGCTGCCGGTCGGCGGGTATGACACGGAACCTCCCCCTCGGTCGCTGGACGTGCACCCGCGACCCGGGCCACGGACAGGGGTGCATGGCCAGCAGTATGGCCGCAGGGACCGGTCACCACACCGGTATTGCCACGATCTTGTTCGGATCGCGATCTCGTTCGGGTCCCGTCGCCCGGCGGCTCGTCCCCCGGCTCCCGTTGCCTCCCCTTGTGCCCCTCTGGACGCATTCGCACGGTGTTCGGTTCCCGTCGGGGCAGTCACCGGGGCCCGGGGCTGACTAGAGTTGCCTGACGTCAGGTGACCTGTGAACCGCGGGCGGCCGGCGGCGGACGCCGGGGCACGAGGCCGGCGGAGGGGAGGGCGGCGTGCGGACGGTGCGCAGGGTGTCGCTGGTGGAGACGGCGACCGACGAGATCCGGGAGCAGATCGTCAAGGGCGTCTGGCCCGTGGGCGGCCGCATCCCGCCCGAGAGCGCCCTGTCCGAAACGCTCCAGGTGAGCCGGGCCTCCGTACGGGAGGCGATCCGCGCCCTCGTACACGCCGGGTTGCTGGAGACCCGCCAGGGCGACGGTACGTTCGTGATCTCCGACGACGACAGCGCGGTGGCGCTCCGGCGCCGCCTGGAGCGGGCCGAGCTGACCCATGTCACCCAGGTCCGGCAGGGCCTGGACGTCATTGCCGCGCGGCAGGCGGCGCGGCACCGCACGGACGCCCAGCTCGCCGACATCGAGGCCGCGCTGGCCCGCCGCAGGGCGGCGCTCGCGGCGCACGAGGACGAGGCGTTCACCGCCGCCGACGCCGACTTCCACGTCCTGGTCGCCGAGGCGAGCGCCAACCCCGTACTGGCCGACATCTACCGCTCGCTGAGCACGGCGCTCCGCGCGGAACTGCGCCGCGCCGCCTGCCTGGACACCGCGACGGCGGCGCCCACCGACCCGCACCACCTCCTCGTCGAGGCGATCCGGGCGCAGGACCAGGGGGCCGCGGTGGACGCCGCCGTGAAGCTGCTCGCCGGGCACGTACGGGACCTGGCGCTGCCGTTGGACCACTAGCGGGCCGCTACGGTCCGGCCGTCGCGTAGTGCGCGCGCAGCCGGGCGTACGCGGTTGCCGGTGCGGCCGTGGTGTCCAGCGCCAGCAGTGCGGCGCCCAGTACCGGAGGAGCGCCGACGACCTGCGGTACCGCCTTCGGGGCGCGTTCGGCCAGCAGCGCCACCACCGCCTCGTGCAGGACCGGGTGCCGGGCCGCCAGCACCCCGCCGCCGAGCACCACAGGGACCGGCTCGGCGAGCAGGTCCAGGCGGCGCAGCGCGACCGTGGCCATGACGACGATCTCCTCGGCCTGCCGCGCGACGAGAGCCCGTGCCACCGCGTCCCCCTCGGCCGCCACCGCGAACAGCACCGGCACCAGCTCGTGGCGCCGCTCGGCCGGTACCTCCTTCAGGTGCAGCGCCTCGATGAGCCGCGGCATCGACGGCAGCCCGAAATGGGCGGGCAGCCGGTCCGCGAGGGCGCTGGGCACGCCCCGGCCGTCGTCGGCGCGCGCCGCCCACCACAGCGCCTCCTCGGAGAGGTGTCCGCCGCCGCCCCAGTCCCCGGATATCCGGCCGATGGCGGGGAAGCGCGCGGTACGGCCGCCGGGGCCGAGGCCCGCGCAGTTGATGCCGGCGCCGCAGACCACGGCGACGCCGGTGTGCGGGCCGCCGTCCGGCAGCCCGGCCCGCAGCAGCGCGAAGATGTCGTTGGCAACGGTCACCGTGTCCGCCCAGCCGCGCGCCGTCAGCAGCTCGGTCAGCCGCTCCTCCTCCACCGGCAGGTCGGCGTTGGCCAGGCAGGCGGACAGGTGCCCCACCCGGTCGGTGCCCGCCCGCCGCAGTGCCTCCTCGACGAGTCCGGCGAGCCCCGCCACGGCCCGCGGGGCGCCCACCGTGGGCGGCTGGAACCCGCCGCCCCGTACGGACGCCAGCACCCTCCCGTCCGTGCCGGCCACCGCCACATCGGTCTTGCTGTTCCCCGCGTCGACCGCCAGCACAGCCGGGGGGCCGTTCCCGTTCCCGCTCAGGCCCACGCCAGGTGCTCCCGGTTGTGTGCGAGCAGCTCGTCGGCCAGCCGGTCCGCGTACTCGATCTGCCCGACGAGGGGGTGGGCGAGCAGCGCGTCGAAGACCCGGCCCCGGCCGCCCTTCAGAGCCGCCTCCAGTGCCAGGTGCTCGTACGCCGTGACGCCTGCGATCAGACCGGCGTACAGCGGCTCCAGCGGGCGTACCGGCACCGGCACCGCGCCCCGGGCGCCCACCGTGGCCGGCACCTCGATCACCGCGTCGTCCGGCAGGAACGGCAGCGTCCCGTTGTTCAGCGCGTTCACCACCTGTACGTCCCCCGTGTCGCGCAGGAGGGAGGAGGTGAGCGCGACCGCCGCCTCGGAGTAGAAGGCGCCGCCGCGCTTGCCCAGCAGCTCCGGCTTCGCGTCCAGCGCCGGGTCGCCGTACATGGCCAGCAGTTCCTTCTCCATCGCCGCGACCTCCGCGGCCCGCGACGGCTTGGTGCGCAGCTCCCGTACGACCTCGTCGTGCTGGTAGTAGTAGCGCAGGTAGTACGAGGGGACCACGCCGAGGCGTTCGACGAGCGTGCGCGGCATGTGCAGGTCCGCGGCGATCGCGTCGCCGTGCTCGGCGATCAGCTTCGGCAGCACGTCCTCGCCGCCGACGTGGACAGCGCGCTCCCAGGTCAGGTGGTTCAGCCCGACGTGTTCGAGCTGGACGTCCTGCGGGGCCGCGTCCAGCAGCCGCGCGAACTTCCGCTGGAAGCCGATCGCCACGTTGCACAGCCCGACGGCCTTGTGCCCGGCGGTGAGCAGCGCCCGCGTCACGATCCCGACGGGGTTGGTGAAGTCCACGATCCAGGCGTCGGGGTTGCGGCGGCGCACCCGCTCGGCGATGTCCAGCACCACCGGCACCGTGCGCAGCGCCTTGGCGAGCCCGCCCGCGCCGGTGGTCTCCTGGCCCACGCAGCCGCACTCCAGCGGCCAGGTCTCGTCCTCGTTGCGGGCCGCCTGCCCGCCGACGCGCAGCTGGAGCAGGACCGCGTCGGCGCCGTCGACCCCGGCGTCCAGGTCCCCGGTCCAGGTGATCCGGCCCGGGTGGCCCTGCCTGGCGAAGATCCGCCGGGCCAGCCCGCCCACCAGTTCCAGCCGGTCCGCCGCCGGATCGACCAGGACCAGCTCGTCCACCGGCAGCACGTCCCGCAACCGTGCGAAACCGTCGATGAGTTCGGGGGTGTAGGTCGAGCCTCCGCCGACCACCGCAAGCTTGATACCTGTCATATGTGCTTCAGCCCTTGACCCCTGTGAGAGTGACGCCTTCGACGAAGGCCTTCTGTGCGAAGAAGAAAACGACGATCACCGGAGCCATGACCAGCAGCGTCGCCGCCATGGTGAGGTTCCAGTTGACCATGTGGGCGCTCTTGAACGTCTCCAGGCCGTAGGACAGCGTCCAGGCGCCCGGGTTCTGCGCGGCGTAGATCTGCGGCCCGAAGTAGTCGTTCCAGCAGTAGAAGAACTGGAAGAGGGCGACGGCCGCGATGCCCGGCTTCGCCATCGGCACCACGATCCGCAGCAGTGTCCGCAGCTCCCCGCAGCCGTCCACCCGCGCCGACTCCAGGTACTCCTTCGGGATCGTCAGCAGGAACTGACGCAGCAGGAAGATGGAGTACGCGTCCCCGAAGGCCATCGGGATGATCAGCGGCCACAGCGAGCCGGACAGATGGAGCTGCTGGGCCCACACCAGGTACATCGGGACCACGATGACCTGCGGCGGCAGCATCATCGTCGAGATCACCAGCAGCATCGCCGTGCGCCGCCCGCGGAAGCGGAACTTGGCCAGCGCGTACGCGACCGGGAGGGACGAGCACACCGTGAGGACCGTGCCGAGCACCGCGTACATCAGCGAGTTGCGCCACCAGTCCAGGAAGCCCGGCGTACGGAACACCTGCGCGTAGTTCTCCCAGTGCCACGCGCGCGGCCACAGCTCACCGCTCATCGCCTGCCCGTCGCTCATCACCGAGGTCAGGAAGACGAACACGAAGGGCAGGACGAAGAAGAGCGCGGCGGCGACCGCGAGGGAGTGCACCGCTATCCAGTGCAGCACCCGCTTGCGGCGGACCGCCCGGACGGCCGGGCCGCCGCTGCTCCCGGTACGGACGTCGGCCGCCGCTCTCAGGGTCGTGGTGGTCATCGGTCAGTCCTCCGCCGAGAGCAGGCCGGCGCGCTTGCGCATCAGCAGCGTGGTGACGGCCATCGCGATCGCGAAGAGCACGAGCGAGAGCACGCACGCGGCACCGGTGTTGAAGTTCTGGAAGCCGAGCGAGTAGACGAGCTGCGGCACGGTGAGGGTGGAATGGTCCGGGTAGCCGGGCTGGATGATGGTGCCGGGGCCCACGGAGACGCCGGAGGCGAGCTTTCCGGCGACCAGGGCCTGTGTGTAGTACTGCATCGTCTGCACGACCCCGGTCACCACCGCGAACATCACGATGGGGGTGATCGACGGCCAGGTGACGTACCGGAACCGGGCCCACGCGCCGGCCCCGTCCAGCTCCGCCGCCTCGTACTGCTCCTTGGGCACGTCCAGCAGCGCGGCCATGAAGATGACCATCAGGTCGCCGATGCCCCACAGGGACAGCATCACCAGCGACGGCTTGGCCCACGCCGGATCGTTGAACCAGGTCGGCGGCGAGTCGATGCCGACCGCCGACAGGATCTCGTTGACGGGCCCGCTGCCGGGGCTGAGGAGGAAGACGAAGGCCACGGTCGCGGCGACCGGCGGGGCCAGGTACGGCACGTAGAACGCGGTTCGGAAGAGGCCGACACCGGTCTTGATCTTCGTGATCAGCATGCCGACGCCGAGCCCGAAGACCACCCGCAGCGCGACCATGACGACGACGAGCCAGAGCGTGTTCCACAGCGCGGGCCCGAAGAGCGGCATCTGCGTCAGCACGTACGTCCAGTTCCGCAGCCCGACGAAGGTCGGCTCCTTGATCTGGTTGTAGTGCATGAAGGAGAAATAGACCGTCGCGATCAGCGGATACGCGAAGAAGACCGAGAAGCCGACCAGCCACGGCGAGAGGAATCCGAGCGTACGGAGCCGGGTGCGGCGGTGCTTGCGCCGGAGTTCGGGCGCGTGGGAGAGAGCCATGGGATACGTCCTCAGCTCTTGGACTGGAGGGTGTCGGCGTCTATCCGGGCATCGAGCGTGCGCAGTCCGGACCGCAGATCGGGCACTTTCCCGGCCTCGACGTCGTAGGCGAAGTCCCGGAGCGAGACCACGTACTGCCCGCCGTTCGTGGACGGCGGCAGCGCCGTGCTGTACGGATTACGCGCGATGTCGAGGAACGTGCGGAACGAGCGGTCCGCGTCCAGTTCCGGGGATTTCAGCGCGGCATTCGTCGACGGCACGTTGTGAATGGCGTTGGCGAACCGCACCACCTGCTTGGTGTCCGCGGTCAGGAACCTCACCAACTCCCACGCCGCGTTCTGGTGCCGGCTGCTGTGCGAGATCCCCACGACCGTCCCGGTCAGATAGCCGCGCCCGTACGTCTCCGGCCGGTCGTCCGGCACCGGCAGCGGCGCCGTGCCCCACCGGAAGTCCGCCTTCGCCTCGTCCAGCATCAGTCCGCGCCACTCGCCGTCGAGATGCATCGCCACCTTCCCGGTGAGAAAGGCGTTCTGCGAGGACATCTCGTCGCCGAACGTCGTACGGAACTTCTCCAGCGGGGCGTATCCGCCCTGCGCCTTCATCAGTTCGCCGGTCGTCCGGAAGAATTCCGGTACGGTCTTCTCCTTCGCCAGCCGGGCATTCCCCCTGCTGTCGAAATACCGCGGCCCCCACTGCGCGAACAGCCGGTCCGGACTGTTCTGGTACATCCGGAAGTTGGGCATGAACCCGACCCGCTCGTACCCGCCGTCCGCCTTCTTCTTCGTCAGCTTCTCCGCGTCCCGCACCAGCTCCGACATGGTCCGCGGCGGCCGTGCGATCCCCGCTTCCTCGAACGCGTCCTTGTTGTAGTACATCCCGTACGCGTCGGCGAGCAGCGGCAGCGCGCACTGCTTTCCCTCGTAACCGCTGTATTCCAGCAGCGTCTTCGGGAACACCTTGTGCTTGTCCAGCCCGGTCTTCTTCATGAACGGATCGAGATCCGTCCACATCCCCGAATCGCAGTACTGCCCCACGTTGTTGGTGGTGAAGGACGACACCACGTCCGGCGCGTCGGAACCGCCCGCCCGCAGCGCCTGATTGGTGGTCTCGTCCGACACGTTCCCGGTCGCCACCACATGGATGTTCGGATGCAGTTCCTCGAACCGGCGGAGCGAATCATCGATCGCCTTCACCTCGCCCGGCGCCGACCAGCCGTGCCAGAACTTCAGCGTGACCGGCTTCGTCGGATCGTCTTGGTCGCTGCCGACGCCGGGATTGGCGCAGCCGGCGGCGAAGAGCAGGGCGACGGCCGCCGCCGTGCAGCCGACGGCGCGTCTTGGTGAGAACATGACATAACCCTTCTCACGGGTGGGGGAGGGGTACGCGGGGCCGCCGCGTACGGCGCTCAAGCCGTGTTGCTCCGGCCGTGTTGTTCCGGCCGCGTCCGCTCCGGCCGGGTCGCTCAGGCCGTGTCGAAGACGACGTCCCGCGCCTGGACGAGGGCCGTCCGCAGGGCGCCCGTCAGGATCGGGTCGCCCTCGATGTCACTGATCCGCAGCTGCGGCCGGGGGAGCGCGAGCCCGGTCAGCTCCTCCTCGACCCGCACCCGCAGCCGTTCGCCGCCCGCCTGCGCGACGAGCCCCGACAGCACCACCAGCTCGGGATCGACCACGGCGACCACGGCGGCCAGCCCCGTCGCCAGCCGCCGTGCCACCTCGTCCACGACCCGCTGGTCCGCGAGCGCCGCACCGCTGTCGGCCGGGTCCAGGCCCAGTTCACGGGCGATTTCGAGGACGGCGGGCTGCCCCACCAGGCTCTGGAAACCGCCGCCCGCGTCCGGCGCGGCCGCCGCGTCCGGACCGCCGCGCGCGAGCGGCGCGCCCGGCAGCGGCATGTACCCGATCTCGCCGGCGCCGCCAGTGGCGCCGCGCAGCAGCGTGCCCCCGAGGACGATCGCCGCGCCGACCCCCTCGTCCACCCACACCAGCACGAAGTCGTCGTGGTCCTGCGCGGAGCCTTCGTACTGCTCGGCCAGCGCGGCCAGATTCACGTCGTTCTCGACGACCACGGGTGCGCCCAGCGCGTCCCCCAGCTCGGCGAGCAGCGTCCGCGAGTGCCAGCCGGGCAGGTGCGGGGCGTACCGCAGCTCACCGGTGCGCGGGTCCAGTGCGCCGGGCGTCCCGATGACGACCCGGTGCAGCGCGCCCCGGTCCAGCCCGGCCTTCTCCAGCGCCCCGTCCACGGCGGCCGTGACCACCCGGGCGGTCGCGCTTCCGGCGCCCTGCCCGGCCGTGTCCACGGCGTCGTCCGCGGCGCCGTCCACGGTGTCTGCCGCGGCGGCCCGCCGCTCGCCGACGACCCGTCCGGTGATGTCCGCGACGACGGCGGTCACGCCGCCCGGGTCCACCGACAGGGCGGCCACGTACGCCGCCGCCGGATTCACCTCGTACAGCTGCGCGCTGGGGCCCGGCCGCCCGGTCACGTTCCCCGTCGTCCGCACCAGCCCGGCCGACTCCAGCCGCCCCAGCAGCTGCGAGGCGGTGGGTTTGGACAGACCGGTCAGCTCGCCGATCCGGGTGCGCGTCAACGGGCCCTGCGACACGAGCAGTTCCAGCGCGGCCCGGTCGTTCATCGCCCGCAGCACCCGGGGAGTCCCCGGCGTTCCGCCCGTCCCGCCCATTCCGCTCACCCGCCGTCGCCCCGCCCCGGAACGCACCGTCCGGTGGCCGGGAGCTGATCTGTTAGGAAACTTTCCAATCAACTTCCAGGAAGGTAAGTCCTCGTACCGGCCCCGTCAATGGTCCGGACACGAATCGGCCCGCTCCCCGGAAAGGGGAGCGGGCCGACGAGATCTCCGCGGGGTGCGCGGTGCTGTCCGCTGCTTGTTCAGGCGGCTACTTGTTCAGGTTCGGTGGGGGAGTGACCGGGTTGCTGGCCACCGACTGGGGGGAGAGGGGGTTCGCGAAGGCGGACGGGGCGGCGACGGCGGCCGACGGGTCGGCCGGCTCCTCGCCCTCCGCCGGCAGCGGCGCGTTGCCGACGATGCGGATGCCGGCCTCGTCCAGGGCGCGCTTGATGCGCCAGCGCAGCTCCCGCTCGACGGCGAAGGACTTGCCCGGCATCGTCTTGGCGGAGACGGAGATCGTCATGGTGTCGAGCAGGACCTCGCTCAGGCCGAGCACCTCGACCGGCTCCCACAGGCGCTCGTTCCACGGCTCGGACTTCGCCATCGCCTCGCCCGCCTCGGTGATGACCTCCCGCACCCGCTCCAGGTCCTCGGTGGCGCGCAGCTGCACGTCGACACTGGCGGTCGCCCAGCCCTGGCTGAGGTTGCCGATCCGCTTGACCTCGCCGTTGCGGACGTACCAGATCTCGCCCTCGGCGCCGCGCAGCTTCGTGACCCGCAGCCCGACCTCGATGACCTCGCCGGAGGCGACGCCCGCGTCGATGGAGTCGCCGACGCCGTACTGGTCCTCCAGGATCATGAAGACGCCGGAGAGGAAGTCCGTGACGAGGTTGCGCGCGCCGAAGCCGATCGCGACACCCGCCACACCGGCGCTGGCCAGCAGCGGCGCGAGATTGATCCGCAGTACGGAGAGGACCGTGAGCGCGGCTGTGCCGAGGATCACGAAGGACGCGACGCTGCGGAGCACCGAACCGATGGCCTCGGAGCGCTGCCGGCGGCGTTCGGCGTTGACGAGGAAACCGCCGAGCGGGCCGTTGCGCGCCGCGCCGGCGTTGCGGTTCATCCGTCCTATGAGCTTGGTGATCGCACGCCGGACCAGCGACCGCAGGACCACCGCGATGACCACGATGAGGATGATGCGCAGGCCGGCGTCGAGCCAGCTCTGCCAGTTCTCCTGCACCCAGCCGGCGGCGTCGGTGGCCTTCTCCGTGGCCTCGGATATGGAGGACGGGTCCGGCGCCGCGGCGGCTACCGGAGAAGCGGACCAGAACACAGCAAGGACCTTCCGTACGGGACAGCAGACCCGGGCGGCACGTAACCGCACATCGGGCAGACCAACCACACTAACGGGGCAACGCGGGCAGTCTGCGCCGTTGTTCGAGTAGACCAAGCCGAATTGCTGGGCAGAAAAGAAGTGTGGTCGAAAACACCTCCGACCCGTTACCTGGTCATGGTGGCGCTCCGACCAGGCACCGGGGGACACTGTGGGGAGATCGTCCCGGCGCGAGCCACGCGCCGCCGGCGTACAAGGAGGCACCCGTGCCGCATGTCCTGGTCCTCAACGCGTCGTACGAGCCGCTCGGCGTCGTACCGCTCCGCCGCGCGCTCATCCTCGTCCTCAATGAGAAGGCCGTCAGCCTCGAGGATTCCGGCGCCCTGATGCACAGTGCGACCCGTGCGCTCCCCGCTCCCAGCGTGGTGCGTCTCAAGCGGTTCGTGCGCGTGCCCTTTCGTGGCCCTGTTCCCCTGACCCGCCGTGCGCTCTTCGCCCGTGACGGCGGCCGGTGCGCGTACTGCGGTGGCGTCGCAACCAGCGTCGACCACGTGATCCCGCGCAGCCGCGGCGGGCAGCACACCTGGGAGAACGTCGTGGCCGCATGCCGTCGCTGCAACCACGTCAAGGCCGACCGGCACGTCGCCGAGATCGGGTGGCGGCTGCGGCATCAGCCCGCGCCGCCATCGGGGCTCGCGTGGCGGATCATCGGCACGGGGCATAGGGACCCGCGCTGGCTGCCATACCTGCAGCCGTACGGCGCGGATGATGCGATGGCCCGTATCGACGCGGTTTCCGCGTAGATCCGGGCCATTCACGTTCCCGGCGCGTGATCCCCGTGCCCCCTCAGGGGGCGCGGGGAACCGCGCGACCGGCCACGACGTGGCCGCAGCGAGCGGGCCTCCGGACGGTCACCCCCGCGGCGAGTGGCCGTGTTCCTCCCGGCGACCGCTGTCGCCCCCGCGGCCGCGCTCGTACTGCCGGCCATGCTCGTCCCGGCGCGCGTCGTCATCGTCCCGGCGTCGCTCGCCGCCCTCGCGGCGGCTGTCGTCCCCCCGGTGGCCGTCGTCCCCGTGCCCGTGGCCGGAGACCGCATACGCCTCCACGCCCCACAGGGAGTAGCCGAAGCGGGTCGCCCGCTTGTCGCCCTGGATGCGGACGTGACGCACGTCCTTCGCGTCCAGGCGGACGCTCTCGCGGCCGCCCTTGCCGTCACGCACGGTGGCGGCCGTGCGCCAGGTGCGGCCGTCGGGCGAGACCTGGACGCGGTAGCGCGCGGCATGCGCGTCCTGCCAGTGGAGGACGAGCCGGCCCAGGCGGACCGGGCGGTCCAGGGCGAACTGCAGCCAGGCGTTGTCCTCGGCCGGTGAGGACCAGCGGGTCTTCGGGTCGCCGTCGGTGGCCGCCGAGGCGGGGAAGTCGGCCGTCTCGTCGCCGGAGGAGACCGCCCGCGCGCCGCGGGCCAGGTCCTTCCCGCCGGCCGGCGGGAACGTACGTACGGTCAGGGTCCGCTCCTCGTCCCCGAAGGAGACCGGGATCTCGTACGTCCCGGAGCGGGCGTCCTCCGGCACGGAGATCCGGAGGCGGGCGGTCGCGGTGCCGCCCCGCGGCGCGGTGAGCCGGTCGGGGGCGTGCACGGCGAAGCCCTTGGGAGCCTTGACGCGGAGCCGTCCGTGGACGTCGGAGGGGCGGCGGGAGAAGACCAGCGCGTCGACGGAGACCGTGCCGCCGGTGTCGGCGTCCACGTCCTTCCGGGAGAGTTCGAGGCCGGCCGGTGCCGTGTCGTCGAACCACGGCGTGAGGGACTTCACCGAGGGGGCCGGGCCGTCCTCGTCCCAGTGCAGCCGGATCGCGTCGGCGCGCAGGCCGTGGGCCGCCGCCTGGGTCCAGCCGGAGGCGGCGAGGCGTCCGATGCGCCGCCAGCCCTTGCCGGGCACGCGGGCCTCCACGGTGGCGCGCGCGGCGTCCCGGGACGGGTCGGTGAGCGCGGTGACCGCGGAGAGCGTACGGGGGCGTGCGAACGGCACGGTCAGGGATGTGGCGTGGGCCGCCTCGTGCGGCGCCGGGGTGTCGGAGGCGGCGCCGGTCCAGGCGTCGGACTCGCGCAGGGCGCGGTCGAGGAAGGGGCCGAGGACGCCCTTGCCCACCGTCGCGGCCCGCTCGGCGATGTCCTTGCGCAGCCCCTCGGCGGACCGCTGGGCCCGCCACGCGGCGGACCCGTCGCCGCGGGCCTGGGCGCGCAGCATGTCGACGGCCTGCACCCCGGCCCGGCCGTACCGCGCCAGCTGCTCGGACCAGGGGCGCACCTCGTCGGCGAGGCCGCCGGTCAGGTGGTCGGGGACCTCGCTCATGGTGCGGAACGCCGAGCGGAGCGCGGCGGCGGCCTTGATGTACTCCTCGTCATCGGCCGTGTCGCCGCCGTTGATCGAGGCGGCGCGGGCCGCCCAGAAGCGGTCGATGAGCGGGCGGAGGTAGCCGGACTCGCCGGTGTGCAGGACGGAGGAGGCGTCGTTGCCCGCGAGGGCGTGCAGCGCCGCCCTGGTACGGGCCCGGCGGTCCTCGGCGGCCGTGCCGCCCGCGGCCGGGCTCCCGGCCGGCGCCTCCGTGCCGTCCGTCAGGTCGGCGGCGAGGGCGTCGATGGCTGCCCGCCAGGACTCCCGGGGGCGGTAGTCGCGGGGGTTCCAGGCGTAGTCGGCGGCGGTGAAGAGCGGGATGCGGGAGGCCGTGGGCTGGGCCATCGCGTTGGCGAGGAGCGCCGCCGAGCCGGTCGCGACGGCGGGCTCGCGCCCGGTGTACGGGCCGAGGAAGATCCTGTCCTGTGCGTAGTCGTTGACCGGGTAGTTGTCCATCGTGATCAGGGGGTGCCCGAACGCCTCGCGGGTGGTGGCCAGTTCGCGGCCGGTGATGGTGCGGGGCACGACGCCGACGCCGGTCCAGGCCACCGCCACCCGGTCCGCGAGCGCGCCCGCCAGCGCGTCGCGGTACGCGGTCGAGCCGTCCTGGTAGTACTCCGTGGGCATCAGCGAGAGCGGCGCCGAGCCGGGGTGGCGCTCGGCCAGGTGCGCGGCGAGGGCGTTCGCTACCTGTGCCTGGGCGCGGGCGGCGGCCTCGGGACCCGTACCGAAGGCGTCCTCGTCGGCGTCGCAGTGCCACTCGCTGTAGCTGACGTCCTGGAACTGGAGCTGGAAGTCGCGCACGCCCAGCGCCCACATGGCGTCGACCTTGCGTTTCAGTGCGCGTACGTCCTCGGCGGAGGACATGCACAGCGACTGGCCGGGGGAGACGGCCCAGCCCAGCGTGACGTGGTTGGCGCGGGCCCGCTCGGCCAGCTCGCGGAAGTGGGCCCGCTGCGCGGCGGGGTACGGGTCGCGCCAGCGGGCCTGGCGGTAGGGGTCGTCGCCGGCCGCGTACAGGTAGCGGTTCTGCTTCGTACGGCCCATGAAGTCCAGCTGCGCGAGGCGCTCGGCCTGGGACCAGGGCGCGCCGAAGAAGCCCTCGGTGGTGCCGCGTGCCGCGGTGCCCGGCCAGTCGCGCACGGCGACGGAGGCCAGTTGCCGGCCGCCGTCCGGGCCGTCCGTGACGAGCTGCCGCAGCGTCTGCACGGCGTGGAAGACCCCGTCGGGGCCCGCGCCGTCCATGGCGACGGTGGCACGGCCCGCGACCTCGCCGACGGCCAGGCGGTAGCCGCCGGACGGCAGGTCCGTGCCGCGGGCCGGGGCGTGCAGGGCCCGCAGCGCGTCGGCCGCGTGCTGCCCGCCGACGCGGATCAGCGGTCCGGTGGTGGGCACCGGCGCACCGGGGCGCGCCTCGTGGACCGTGCGCACCCCCGCGCCCCGCAACAGCTTCAGGAGCGCCTCGACGGCGTACGGGTCGGTGTCCTCGGCGGTGACGACCGTGACGGCGGTGCCCAGCGGCACGGCCGTGCCGAGGCTCCGCAGCGACTGGGGGCGGGGCCACACGGCGGGCGGGTCCCCCGCGTCGGCGGCCCGATCGGGGGCGCCGACGGGCGGCTCCTCGGGTGCGGCCTGGGCGGCCGGTACACCGCCGAGCAGTCCCCCTATGACGGCGGCGGCCAGCGCTGTCGTGCCTGCCACCCTGGCGCCGGACCCGGCGCCGTTCCGTTTCCTGGCGCCGGCGCCACGGAATCGCACGGCCTCTCCTCGTCCCCGTCGGTCTGCAGCCTCGCCGGCGGGCCGGCTCCGTGTGGTCGGTCGGCGGAGCGGCCGCCATGGGCTGTGAGCCCACCACTCGGGGGTCGAGGTGTCAACGACGGCAACCGAAGTGCCCCCGTTTGCCCTGTGTGACCGCCGGGGCGCCCGGGAGTGGTGGTCCGAGGGAAATGCCGCAGGAGTTTCGCTATGATGTCCATTTAGTCGGGATCTCCTGCGTGAGTGACCGGCCCCGCCGCTAAATTGTTCGCCGGAGCAGGTGTGTGAGGTGGAACACGTTTAGTGACCGGATACGTCTGCGGCGGCATGGATTGGGTAGGGCCCGGTTGTCCTACTCTCGACGAACGGGAGGCCCTCGTGGCTCCGTCCGCTCAGCTTCTTCTCGACGCCCTCTCCAAACCGACCGAGCCGGATCTGCTGGCAGGGGTCTCCGACCCGGACTGCGGCTTGGACGGATGCGGCTCGTTCACCTTCTCCGAGCCTCCCCTGACCAGCGAGCCCCCGCTCGCCGACAGCACCCCCCTCACCAGCGAGACCCCGATCGCCGCCGAGCTGCCGCTCACCAGTGAGCCCGCCGCCGCCGGCTACGGCACGGAGTCCATGGAGGTCTGATGGGCCGAGCGCGGCTCGCCCGGCTGCACGGCGTCACCACGTCCTACGAGCCCGCGCCGGGCCGCACCGTCCATGTACCCGAGGACACGGTCGTTGCCGTGCTGGCCGCGCTGGGCGTCGACGCCTCCACGCCGCAGGCCGTACGTGCCGCGCTGGACGCGTACGACCACGGCCCCGCGCGTGCCCTCCTCCCGCCCACCCTCGTCACCCGTGAGGGCCACCCGCCCGACCTGGCCGGGCTGCCCGGCGGCACCACGCTGCGCGTGGACACCGAGGACGGGCGGACCCTGGACTGGGGCCTGGTCCCCGGAGGGCGGGCGGCCCCGCTGCCGCCCGGCGTGCACGTGCTGCGCGCCTTCGCCCCCGACGGCGCCGCCGCGCACTCCCATCTCGTCGTCGCACCCGACCGGATGCCCGCCGTGTCCGGTCGCGGGCACGGCTTCATGGTCCAGCTCTACTCCCTGCTCTCCCAGGCCTCCTGGGGCATGGGCGACCTCGGCGACCTGGCCCGGCTGGCCGACTGGTCCGGACGGACCTTCGGCATGGACTTCGTCCAGCTCAACCCGTTGCACGCGGCCGTACCGGGACCGCCCACCGACCCCTCCCCGTACCGCCCCTCCTCGCGCCGCTTCCCCGACCCCGTGCATCTGCGGATCGCGGACGTCCCCGAGTTCGCGCAGCTGTCCGGCGCCGCCCGGCGCCGCGCCGGCGAACTGGCCGGACAGGCCGCCGCGCTCCGCGACGCCGTACTGAAGAACGGCGCGCTGATCGACCGGGACGCGGTCTGGGAGCTGAAGGCGGAGGCGCTGGAGCTGCTGCGCACGGTGCCGCTGAGCGCCGAACGGCAGGCCGCCCACGACGCCTTCCGCGCCGCCCAGGGCCAGGACCTGGAGGACCACGCCACCTGGTACGCCCTGGCCGAGGCGCACGGCCCGGACTGGCGCGCCTGGCCCGACGGCCTGCGCGACCCCCGCTCGGCGCGCACCGAGCGGATGCGGCACGCCCTCGCCGACCGCATCGACTTCCATCGCAGGGCCGCCTGGCTCACCGACGAACAGCTCGCGGCCGCCCAGTACGGGGCGCGCGAGGCGGGCATGCGCATCGGGCTCGTCCACGACCTGGCCGTCGGCGTGCACCCCACCGGGGCCGACACCTGGGCCCACCAGGACGCCTTCGCGGCCGGCATGTCCGTCGGCGCGCCGCCGGACGCCTTCAATTCCCGGGGCCAGGACTGGGGGCTGCCGCCCTGGCGCCCCGACACGCTCGCGGCGACCGGGTACGCGCCCTTCCGCGCGCTGCTGCGCGGCCTGCTGCGGCACGCGGGAGCGCTCCGCATCGACCACGTGATGGGCCTCTTCCGGCTGTGGTGGATCCCGGAGGGCCGGCCACCCACGGAGGGCACGTACGTCCGGTACGACGCCGAGGCGATGCTCTCCGTGCTGGCGCTGGAGGCCGCGCGGGCCGGCACCACGGTCATCGGCGAGGACCTGGGGACGGTCGAGAACGGGGTGCGCGAGGCCCTGGAGGAGCGCGGCGTCCTCGGGACGTCCGTCCTGTGGTTCGAGCGCGACTGGACCGCCGAGGGGCAGCCGCCGCTGCCGCCGGAGAGCTGGCGCGCCGACTGCCTGGCCACCGCCACCACGCACGACCTGCCCAGTACGGCGGGGCGGCTGACCGGCGAGCACACCGCGCTGCGGCACCGCATCGGCCTGCTGGACGGCTCCCTGGAGAAGGCGCGCGCCGCGGACGCGGCCGAGGTCGCCACCTGGCTGGAGTGGCTCGGCCGGCTGGGGCTGCTGCCGGAGGGCACGGCGACCGGCGACGCGGAGGCGGACGAGCGGGCCGCGGTCGCGGCGCTGCACCGCTTCCTGCTGCGCACCCCGGCCAGGATGGTCGGCGTCTGGCTGCCGGACGCGGTGGGCGACCGACGGCCGCAGAACCTCCCCGGCACCTGGGACGAGTACCCGAACTGGCGACTGCCGATCGCCGCGGCGGACGGCCGGCCGATGACGCTGGAGGAGATCGTGGAGTCGCCCCGGCTGCGCGCGCTGCTGAAGGAGTTCGAGGCGACGCCGGGGGCGGGTATCGGCCGTTAGGGCACCCCGAGCGCGCGGGTCGCTCGGGCGTCCGATACGTTGAGGTACGTGAGCAACAAGGTCAAGAACCACGCCCTGCGCGCCGGAACGATCACCGCCGGTACCGCGCTGCTGCTGCTGATGTCGTCCCCTGCTTTCGCGCTCACCCGCGACGACGGTGACGACCCGGGTCCGGGCCTGAGCGTCGTCGAGACGCTCGGTCTCTACGTCGTGGCGCCCGTCGTCCTCTTCCTGGTCATCGCCGGCCTGGTCATGCTGGGCGACAAGTCCCGCAAGACGAAGAAGAGCTGACACCCGGCCTCCAGGCTCACCGGGCACCACGCACTGCACGGCGCCGAGCGGTTCACATGAACCGTTCGGCGCTTTTTGTCATGCCATGAGCCCCTTTTGTCTGTAATTCGCCGCTCGATCGGAACGGCGGGTTCTCTTGACGCGGTCCTAACCTACGATGCCGTAACCTACGGTGCCGTAAGGTTTTCCACGTCCCCAGGAGACCCCGTATGACCATCGCCCCCGCCCACCATGACGGAGAGCGCGGCCAGACCGCCTGGAGTGACGCTCAGCTCCTTTACGCGCTCGAAGAGGTCGTCGAGAAGGAGCTGAACCGGCATCTCGGCATAGCCAAGGAATGGATGCCGCACGAGTACGTGCCCTGGAGTGACGGCCGGAACTTCGACGGCGTCATGGGCGGTGAGCCCTGGGCCCCCGAGCAGTCCAAGGTCACCGACATCGGCCGTACGGCGCTGGTCGTCAACCTGCTGACCGAGGACAACCTCCCCAGCTACCACCACGAGATCGCCACCCTCTTCGGCCGGGACGGCGCGTGGGGCACCTGGGTGCACCGCTGGACGGCCGAGGAGGGCCGGCACGGCATCGTCATGCGCGACTACCTGCTGACCAGCCGGGCCGTCGACCCGGTGCAGCTGGAACGCTTCCGCATGGCGCACATGTCGGAGGGGTTCGAGTCCGACAACAACCACAGCATGCTGCACTCCGTGGCGTACGTGGCCTTCCAGGAGCTGGCCACCCGCATCTCGCACCGGAACACCGGGCGGCACTCCGGCGACCCGGTCTGCGACCGGATGCTCGCCCGGATCGCCACGGACGAGAACCTGCACATGCTCTTCTACCGCAACCTGCTCTCCGCGGCGTTCGAGCTGGCCCCCGACCAGACCATGAGCGCGGTGCGCGACGTGGTGGTGAACTTCCGGATGCCGGGCCACGGCATGCCCGGCTTCGAGCGGGCCGCGGCCCGGATGGCGATCGGCGGCATCTACAACCTCCGCATCCACCACGACGATGTCATCCAGCCCGTGCTGCGCTTCCTGAAGGTCATGGAGATCGGCGGCCTGGGTCCGGTCGGTCTGCAGGCGCAGGAGGAGCTGGGCCTCTTCATGGACGGCCTCGACGACCAGGCGCGTAAGTTCGACGAGCGGCTGGCGGCCCGGGAGGCCCGCAAGGCGGCACGCAAGGGCTGAGCCCGCTTCTCCGCGCGACCTTTCAGCTGAGCTGAAAAGAATCATCGAAAACATTCGATGGACCTGAGGAGTTCTGGGCTGTCACGGTGAATGCCTCCGCACCGACGAGAGGAAGCCGTGACAGTCCTGGACCAGGGAGAAGCCGTACGCACCGGGGGCATACCCAGCCCCGCGGGCCCCGCCGCCACCCGCACCGCCACCGCCCGCAGCGCCGCCCTCACCGGCCTCGCGCTGGCGCTGACCGCCACCGTCGCGTGGTCCGGCAGCTTCGTCGCGACCCGCGCGCTGCACGACACCGTGCCGCCCGTGCAGGCCGTCTTCTGGCGCTGGGTGATCGCGCTGCTCGCCGTGGCGCCCCTGACGCTGCGCCAGGTCTGGCGGCAGCGCGCGGTCCTCCGCCGCCATCTGCGCTTCCTGCTCCTGGCCTCGCTGCTCGGCGTCGCCCTCTACAACACCCTGGTCCACCAGGCGGGGCTGACCACGCCCGCCGGCACCATGGGCATGTTCATGGCCGCGTCGCCGACGCTGATGGTGCTGTTCGGGCGGTTCGGACGCGGCGGCGAGCGGATCGGCGCGCGGCGGGCCGCCGGCATGCTGATCGCGACCGCCGGCGTGCTCACCCTGATCGGCAAGGGCGACCCGACGGCCCTGTTCCGCCTCGACCTCAACGCCGGCAGCCTGTGGATGCTCGCGGCCATGGCCTGCTTCGCCGGGTACAGCGCGCTGGTGCGCCACAAGCCGGCGGAGATCGCCGGCCCGGTCTTCCTGTGCATGACCTTCGTGCTCGGCACGCTGATGCTGGCACCCGCGTACGCCGTCAGCCTCGCGGTGCAGGGCGGCTTCACGCCCGGCGCCGACACGGTCGGGCCGCTGCTCTACGTCGGGATCCTCTCCTCCGCCGTGGCCTTCTTCGCCTGGAACAGGGCCATCTCCCTGGTCGGCGCGGCCCGCGCGGGCGCCGTCTACTACCTCCAGCCGGTCTGCGTGGCCCTGCTCGCCCACCTCCTGCTCGGCGAGCGCACCGGCCCGGTGCAGATCCTCTGCATGGGTCTGATCCTCGGCGGAGTCGTGCTGGCAGCGGGCGCGCGGCGAAGAGCCGCCCGGTGACCGCATACGCTGCCCGCATGGCCGACTGGGACATCAAGAAGCTGCGGATCCTGCGCACCCTCGGCGAGCTGGGCACGGTGACCGCGACCGCCGAGGCGCTGCACATGACGCCCTCGGCGGTCTCGCAGCAGCTGACCGGGCTCGCCAAGCAGCTCGGGGTGACCCTCCTCCAGGCCCACGGCCGCCGGGTCCGGCTGACCGACGCGGCCCACCTCGTCCTCCGCCACGCCGACGCGGTCTTCGCGCAGCTGGAGCGGGCGGACGCGGAGTTGCTCGGCTACCTCCAGGGCGAGGTCGGCGAGGTGCAGGTCGGCGCGTTCTCCACCGCGATCCCGGCGCTGGTGGTGCCCGCCGTCGAGCGGCTGCGCAAGACCCACCCCGGCCTGGCGGTCCGGGTACGGGAGGCCGAAGCGGCCGAGGCGTACGAGCTGCTGTCCGAAGGCAGCGTGGACCTCGCGCTCTCCCTCGCGGCGCACGCGCCCACGCCCCGCGACCCCAAGTTCGCCCGGCTCTCGCTGCTCGCCGACCCGCTGGACGTGGCCCTGCCCGCCGGGCACCCGCTGGCCGCCGAGCCCGGACTGCGGCTGGCCGACCTCGCGGGCGAGCCCTGGATCTTCGGCCGGAGCGGGCCGTGGTCCGAGATCACCACCACGGTCTGCGAGAACGCCGGCTTCGTACCGGAGCAGGCGCACGCGGCGGCCGACTGGGCGGCGATCCTGTCGATGGTCGCGGCCGGCATGGGGGTGGCGCTCGTCCCGCGGATGGCGATGCGCCCGGAGCGGGGCGGCGCGGGCGTGGCCGTCCGGGTCCTCCATGCCGACCAGCCCCGCCGTCACGTCGTCGCCGCCGTCCGCCGGGGGGCGGAGGACGCCCCCGGCATGTCCCGCGTCCTGGCCGCCCTTCATCAGGCGGCGGCGGAGCGGTCGGAGCAGTAGGCGGAGGCCGACCGGGAGCGGACCTTTCAAGTTTGCTTCACGTCCACTGCAGAAACTTTCGATAGACCTGCCCGAACGGCTCTGCGAAGGTCGATGGTGTGAACACGCACTACGTGCGGTGAGCACACCTCACCCCCGGACGACGAAGGGCAGAGATGACCACCACCCCGGCCGCCTCCTCCACTGATCCGCACGCCAACGACGCCGCCCCGTACGGCGGTGGCGACCCCTACGCCGACTACCGCGGCGGGGACTTCGCCTTCACCTCGCTCGTCGACCTCGCCGACCGCCGCTTCGGCGCCGGTGTGATCGCCGCGAACGACGAGTTCTTCGCCGAGCGCGAGAACCTGCTGAAGCCGGACCGCGCGGTGTTCGACCCGGAGCACTTCGGGCACAAGGGCAAGATCATGGACGGCTGGGAGACCCGGCGCCGCCGCGGCGCCGACGGTGACCACCCCTTCCCGACCGACGAGGAGCACGACTGGGCGCTGATCCGCCTCGCCGTGCCCGGCGTGATCCGCGGCGTCGTCGTCGACACCGCCCACTTCCGCGGCAACTACCCGCAGCAGGTCACCGTCGAGGCCACCTCCGTACCGGGCAGCCCCGGCCCGGAGCAGCTGCTCGCCGACGACGTGAAGTGGGAGGAGATCGTCCCCCGCACGCCGGTGCGCGGCCACGCCGCCAACGGCTTCGAGGTCACCGCCGAGCGCCGCTTCACCCACCTCCGCCTCAAGCAGCACCCGGACGGCGGCATAGCCCGCTTCCGCGTGTACGGCGAGGTCGTCGCCGACCCCGCGTGGCTGGAGCTGCTCGGCACCGTCGACCTGGCCTCCGTCCTGAACGGCGGCGCGGTCGAGGACGCCTCGGACCGCTTCTACTCCTCGCCCACCCAGATCATCCAGCCCGACCTCTCCCGCAAGATGGACGACGGCTGGGAGAACCGCCGCCGCCGGGTCAAGGGCACCAACGACTGGGTCCGCTTCCGCCTCGCCGCGCAGGGCGAGATCCGCGCGATCGAGATCGACACGGCGTACCTCAAGGGCAACTCCGCCGGGTGGGCGGCGCTGTACGGCTGTGACGGCACGCCGGAGGACGAGTCCTCCTGGTTCGAGATCCTGCCGAAGACGAAGCTCCAGCCGGACACCCCGCACCGGTTCGCGCTGCCGGCCGCGGTGACCGCCACCCACGTACGGCTCGACGTCTTCCCCGACGGCGGCCTCGCCCGGATGCGCGTCCACGGCAGCCTCACGGAGGACGGCCGCGCCGCGCTGCGCCGCCGGTTCGATGAGCTGAACGGCTGACGGGGCGGCCGTAGGCCGCAATTCACCGACTCGTCCGGCGGACGGCAGCGCACGGTCGCGCCGACGCCGGGCGGTACCACCACGCCGACGCCGGGGCGCCATCCGTTTCTCCGCGACCGTCCCGCCGTCTCGGTTGCTCGCGCAGTTGCCCGCGCCCCTTGAGGGGCGCGGGCAACTGCGCGCTCAGCCACAGCGCAGGGGAGCCGGGCGCGGAGGAGCGGGGCACCCACGTACGTCGGCTCCGCGCCGCCGTCAGGCGGCAGCCGCGTCTGCCGCTTGCGCCTTCAGCGCGCGTTCCACGCCCGCCCGGTTCTCCGTCACCAGGCGGCGCAGCGCGGCGCTCGGCTCGGCCGCGGCCAGCCAGGCGTCCGTGGCCTCCAGGGTTTCCGGCGCGACCTGGAGCGCGGGGTAGAGGCCCACGGCGATCTGCTGCGCCATCTCGTGGCTGCGCGCCTCCCACACGCTCTTCAGCGCGTCGAAGTACTTCCCGGCGTACGGGGCCAGCAGCTCGCGCTGGTCGGTCTGGACGAAGCCGCCGATGACGGCCTCCTGCACGGCGTTCGGCAGCTTGTCCGTCTCCACGACCGACGCCCACGCCTCGGCCTTGGCCTCCGCCGTCGGGCGGGCCGCGCGGGCCGTCGCGGCGTACCGCTCGCCCGCCGAGGTCCGGTCCCGCTCCAGCTCCGCCGCGATGGCCTTCTCGTCCGCGCGGCCGGTGGCGGCCAGCCGCTGGAGCAGCGCCCAGCGCAATTCGGTGTCGACGGCGAGGCCGGTGATCTCCTCCGTGCCGTCCAGCAGGTTCTGGAGCAGGTCCAGCTGCGCGTCCGTACGGGCCGTGGCGGCGAACGCACGGGCCCACGCGAGCTGGTGGTCGCTGCCGGACTCGGCGGCCCGCAGCTGCTTGAGGCAGGCGTCGGTCCAGTTCGCGAGGCCGGTCTCGCGCCACTCCGGCGCCGCGTACAGCTCCAGCGCCAGCTTCACCTGCCGCTGGAGGGACTGGACCACGCCGATGTCGGACTCCTTGCCGATGTTGGCGAGGACCAGCTCCAGGTAGTCGCGGGTGGCCAGCTCGCCGTCGCGGGTCATGTCCCAGGCCGAGGCCCAGCACAGCGCGCGCGGCAGCGACTCGGAGAAGTCCCCGAGGTGCGCGGTGACGGTCTTCAGGGACTCCTCGTCCAGGCGCACCTTGGCGTAGGAGAGGTCGTCCTCGTTGAGCAGGATGACGGCCGGGCGCGGGGTGTTCGCGGGGAACGGCACCTCGGTGCGCTCGCCGTCCACGTCCAGCTCGATCCGGTCGGAGCGGACCAGCCGGCCGTCCTTGAGGTCGTAGCAGCCGACGGCGATGCGGTGCGGGCGCAGCACGGGCTCGCCGGTCGCGCCCTCGGGCAGCGCGGGCGCCTCCTGCAGGATGGCGAGGGAGGTGACGTTGCCCGCCGCGTCCGTCTCGATCTCCGGGCGGAGGACGTTGATGCCGGCCGTCTGCAGCCACTTCTTCGACCAGGTCTTCAGGTCGCGTCCGGAGGTCTCCTCCAGCGCGCCGAGCAGGTCCGAGAGCCGGGTGTTCCCGTACGCGTGCGCCTTGAAGTACTGCTGGACGCCCCGGAAGAACTCGTCCATGCCGACGTACGCCACGAGCTGCTTCAGCACGCTGGCGCCCTTGGCGTACGTGATGCCGTCGAAGTTGACGAGCACGTCGTCCAGGTCGCGGATCTCCGCCATGATCGGGTGCGTCGAGGGCAGCTGGTCCTGCCGGTACGCCCAGGTCTTCATGGAGTTCGCGAAGGTGGTCCAGGAGTGCGGCCACTTGCTGCCCGGCGCGTACGCCTGGCAGGCGATCGAGGTGTACGTGGCGAACGACTCGTTCAGCCACAGGTCGTTCCACCACTCCATGGTCACGAGGTCGCCGAACCACATGTGGGCCAGCTCGTGCAGGATGGTCTCGGCCCGCACCTCGTAGGCCGCGTCGGTCACCTTGGACCGGAAGACGTACTGGTCGCGGATGGTCACCGCGCCGGCGTTCTCCATCGCGCCGGCGTTGAACTCCGGCACGAAGAGCTGGTCGTACTTGGCGAACGGGTACGCGTAGTCGAACTTCTCCTGGAACCAGTCGAAGCCCTGCCGGGTGACCGCGAAGATCTCCTCGGCGTCCAGGTACTCGGCGAGGGAGGGCCGGCAGTAGATGCCCAGCGGCACCCGCACCCCGTCCTTCTCGTAGCTGCTGTGCACGGAGTGGTACGGGCCCACGATCAGGGCCGTGATGTAGCTGGAGATCCGAGGTGTGGGCTCGAACGCCCACACGTTGTCCGCCGGCTCCGGGGTCGGGGAGTTGGACACCACGGTCCAGCCCTCCGGCGCCTTCACGGTGAAGCGGAAGGTGGCCTTGAGGTCCGGCTGCTCGAAGGACGCGAACACCCGCCGCGCGTCCGGCACCTCGAACTGGGTGTAGAGGTAGGCCTGCTGGTCCACCGGGTCGACGAAGCGGTGCAGACCCTCACCGGTATTGGTGTAGGCGCAGTCGGCCACGACCTTCAGCTCATTGCTTCCGGCCGGCAGCCCCGCCAGTGCGATCCGCGAGTCCTGGAAGACCGCGGCGGCGTCCAGCGCCGCTCCGTTCAGCACCACCTCGTGCACGGTCGGCGCCACCAGGTCGATGAACGAATCCGCACCGTCCTCGGCCACGTCGAAGCGCACCGTGGTCACGGACCGGAACACGCCCCCCTCCTGCGCGCCGCTCAGATCCAGCTCGATCTCGTACGCGTCCACGGTCAGCAGGCGCGCCCGCTCCTGCGCCTCTTCACGGGTCAGATTCGTGCCAGGCACGCGGTCATCTCCTCGGTGTAGATCCTTCGTATGCGACGTTTCCGTCATCCTTCCACGCCGCACCCCTTCGGCGGCGAGTGGTATGAAGAGTGGTATGAGCGTTCCTACCCGGGTAGCATTGAGAGCGTGAAGATCAGTGTGAGCTTGCCGCAGGAGGACGTCGCTTTCCTCGACGAGTACGCCGCGAGGGTCGAAGCCGAGTCCCGGTCCGCGGTGATACACGCTGCCATCGAGCAGTTGCGCGCTGCCGAGTCGGAGGCCGACTACGAGGCGGCATTCGCCGAGTGGGACGCCGGCGAAGACGCCGCGCTCTGGGACCGGTTCTCGGCAGACGGGCTGAGTAATGAAGCGCGGTGACGTCTACTTGGCCGATTATGAACCGGCGCGTGGCAGCGCGGCCCATAAAGCGCGTCCGGCGGTGATCGTCTCCAACGACGGGGCCAACGCGACGGTGGCGCGGACGGGCCGGGGCGTGGTCACCCTCGTACCCCTCACCTCGAACACGTCCCGCGTCTACCCCTTCCAAGTGCTGCTCCCAGGAGCCGAGTGCGGCCTCCCGAGGGACTCCAAGGCTCAATGCGAACAGGTGCGTCCCTTGGCTTCGGAGCGCCTGCTGAAGCACCTCGGCAGGGTCCCCCGGCAGCGCATGGCCGAGATCGACGCGGCGCTGCGCCGGCATCTGGCGCTCTGAGCGGGGCGGCGAGCGTCACCTCCGATTCCTGCCGGAAGGCGGGGAGGCGAGTGGTCAGGCTGGACGCATGGCCACTTACTCCGCGCGCCCCATCGACGCCACCGCACTGAAGGAACTGCGTACGGCCGACGACGCCGGGCAGCCGGTGCTCGCGTACACCGCCGGCGGGGGCGATGACCCGCTGGGCTCCGTGGGCTCCCCGCTGCGCTGCTGTCTGCGGCCCGTCCGGGCCGGGGAGCGGGTCGCGCTCGTGGCGTACGCGCCGCTGCGGCGGTGGGCCGCGGAGACGGGGGTCGAGCCGGGGGCGTACGACGAGCAGGGACCGGTGTTCGTGCACGCCGAGGAGTGCGGCGGGCCGGCCCCGGACACCGCCGGCTACCCGTTCACCCGTACCGGCGCGCTGCGCGTCCTGCGGCGGTACACGGCGGCCGGGCACATCGCCGGCGGGCGGCTGCTGGAGCTGCCCGAGGACGCCGACGCGGCCCTGGACGCCGCGCTGGACGAGGCCTTCGCCGATCCGGGCACCGCCCTGGTGCACGTACGGGCGGTGGAGTACGGCTGCCTGCACTTCGAGGTGCGCAGGCCGTAGCGCGGGGGGAAGAGGGCGCGGGGCCCGTACGGACGCCTGTCCGTACGGGCCCCGCGGGGGTGCCGGAGGGGATCAGCCCTTGAGTTCGGCCGCGACCAGCTCCGCGATCTGGACGGCGTTGAGCGCCGCGCCCTTGCGGAGGTTGTCGTTGGAGAGGAAGAGGGACAGGCCGTTGTCGACCGTCTCGTCCTGGCGGATGCGGCCGACGAAGGACGGGTCCTGGCCGGCGGCCTCCAGCGGGGTGGGCACGTCGGAGAGGGCCACGCCCGGCGCCCCGCCCAGCAGCTCGGTCGCCCGCTCGGGGCTGATCGGGCGCTCGAAGCGCGCGTTGACCTGGAGGGAGTGGCCGGAGAAGACCGGGACCCGCACGCAGGTGCCGGAGACCTTCAGCTCGGGGATCTCCAGGATCTTGCGGCTCTCGTGGCGGAGCTTCTGCTCCTCGTCGGTCTCGTTCAGGCCGTCGTCGACGATCGAGCCGGCCATCGGCAGCACGTTGAACGCGATCGGGCGGACGTACTTGTCCGGCTCCGGGAACTCCACCGCGGCACCGTCGTGCGTGAGCTTCGTCGCGTCCTGCTCGATCGCCTTGCGGGCCTGCTGGTCCAGCTCGGCCACGCCGGCCAGGCCGGAGCCGGAGACCGCCTGGTAGGTGGCGACGACCAGGGCGGTCAGCCCCGCCTCGGCGTGCAGCGGGCGCAGCACGGGCATGGCGGCCATCGTGGTGCAGTTCGGGTTGGCGATGATGCCCTTGGGGCGGTCCGCGATCGCGTGCGGGTTCACCTCGGAGACCACGAGGGGCACCTCGGGGTCACGCCGCCAGGCGGAGGAATTGTCGATCACGACCGGGCCGGCCGCCGCGACCTTCGGCGCCAGCTCCTTGGAGGTCGAGCCGCCGGCGGAGAAGAGGACGATGTCCAGGCCCGAGTAGTCGGCCGTCGCCGCGTCCTCGATGGTGATCTCGGTGTCCTGCCACGGGAGCGTACGGCCGGCGGAACGGGCCGAGGCGAACAGGCGCAGCTGCTCCACGGGGAAGTTCCGCTCGGCGAGGATCCCTCGCATCACACCGCCGACCTGGCCGGTGGCTCCGACGATTCCGATCCTCATGGCACTCCTTCTAGGGAACTGGCGACGATTTCCGAAAGGAAACCCTGCTCAGAAGTTTGTCCATCATGCGTGTGACACCCGTCGCCTTGTCCAATCCGTTTCACGGAGTGGGAGCGGGGCACGGACTTTGCCACAGGGGCAAGTAACTGCTGAGTCGCTGCTGACCTCCCATAATCTCGCAGTCGAAGACAGTGCGTAGGTCACGACGAGGTGCCGGCACAAGAAACCGTACGTACCGGTACCGAACGGGGCGTCCACGCCCGCAGAAAGGCTGTTGTGACCGCCCCCGCTCCTCTCGCAGACGCCCCGGAGACCGCTGCCCCGGAGGCCACCGCCCCCGACGCCGTACGCCCCGCCCGTACCGGGCGGACCCTGCGCTCCGCCGCCCCGCCGCGCCCCCGGCCGCTCGTCCTGCTGGCCGCGACCGCCGCGATCGGCCTCGCGCTGCTCCTGCTGGCCGGGACCGGCGCCGTTATCGAACACCCGGTGCTCATCCCGCCGCTCGCGGCCAGCGCCGCCCTGATAGCCGGCGCCCCGGCGCTGCCGCTCGCCCAGCCGCGGAGCGTCATCGGCGGCCATCTGCTCGCGGCCGGCGTCGGCTTCCTGGCGGTGGCCGTCGCGGGGCCCGGCGTCTGGACCGCGGTCGTGGCCGGCGCGCTGGCCTTCGGGGCGACGTCCCTGGCCCGTACGCCGCACTCGCCCGCCGTGGCCACGTCCGTGATCGTCGGCTTCCAGGGGCCCGACCCGCTGCCCTTCCTCGCCCTGCTGGCCGCGGCCACCGTGATCCTCTCCGGCGTCGGCGTCTGCCTGCACCGCCCGGGCTCCCGGAAGTACCCGGCGTACTGGTGGTGACGCGCGCCCCGGCGTACCGGTGAGGCGGCGCACACCCCACTTCCCCCGTGCGCGGTCCGGTACCCCATGAGGTGAACACCACGTGACGCGCGACCACCGGGCCCGCGAGCGGTCCGTTGCGCGCCGACCACGCCCCCGCCCGGCCGTGATCCCTGTGCGGAGATCGGCGGCCGCCGTTGTGGTCATGTTCACGCGCAGTCCACCCCCGGTGCGAAACATCCCTGGTGAGGGGCGGCCGGCCCGCCCCGACACCACCGCGTCCGCACTCGGGGAGTTCGCGCATGTCCCGCACACGGTCCGCCGCCACTCTCGACCGCCGTACCTTCCTCGCCGCCACCGGAGTGGCCGGCGCCGCCGCCGGGGCCGGACTCACCCTCGGACTGACCGGCCGCACGGCCACCGCCGTGCCGGCCCAGGCCGGACCCCCGCCCTTCGCGCCGCAGCCGGTCGCCGCGCCCGCCGTGCCGCCCGTGCCGTTCCGCCGCGGCACCACCCTCGACTCCGTCGCCACCCCGCGCGGCACCACCGGCTACCGCCGCCTCGGCGACGGCCCCGCCTGGTCCCGCGTCGTCCGTACCGAACTCGCGTCGGCCCGCTCCGGCCGCGCCGAGCGGCGGACCACGCTCGCTTCCTTCGTCCAGTTCACCGACCTGCACCTGGTCGACGTGCAGAGCCCGCTGCGCTACGAGTACCTGCGCGCGCAGACCGCGAGCGCCTGGCGGCCGCAGGAGGCGCTGTCGGTGGCCGGGCTGGTCTCGCTCATCGAGCGGGTCAACGCGCTCAAGGGCGGCCCCGCCACCGGCTCGCCGCTCGCGTTCGCCATGACCACCGGCGACAACACCGACAACAACTCCAAGATCGAACTGGACTGGTTCCTCGCCGCGATGAGCGGCGGCCGCATCATCCCCAACACCGGCGACCCGCGGCACTACGAAGGCGTCCAGGACAGCGACCTGAAGCTGTACTGGCAGCCGGACAGCGACCTGCGCGACGCCGACAAGCAGCTCGGATTCCCGCGGCTGCCCGGCTTCCTGGACGCCGCGATCCGCACCGTGCACAGCCCGGGCCTGGACATCCCCTGGTACACCACCGTCGGCAACCACGACCAGCTGCCCGGCGGCTGCTACGCCCCCGGCGACTCGTACTGGACGGAGATCGCGACCGGCGGCCGGAAGCTGGAGACGCTGCCGGCGGACGAGGCGGAGCGGGTCTGGACGGCGGTGAAGAAGGGCCTGGACCCCACGGGCGCCGACTTCAAGGCCCTGATGAAGGCGAACCGCCGGCACACCCGGCAGGTGACGCCCGACCCGCGACGGGCGCCCTTCACCCGCGCCGAGTACGTACAGGCCCACCTCGACCCCGCCTACACCGGCAAGGGCCCGCACGGCCACGGCTTCACCGAGGCCAACGTCCACGACGATCAGCTGTACTACAGCTTCCAGGTGTCCGACGACGTGATCGGCATCAGCCTGGACACCACCGACCCCGGCGGTCACTACACCGGCTCGGTCGGCACCGGGCAGCTGCGCTGGCTGGAGCGGCAGCTGAAGGAGCACAAGGATTCCTACGTCCTGATCTTCAGCCATCACACCAGCAAGACCATGGACAACACCCGTCCCGACCCGGCCCGCCCGGACGAGGGGCGGCACGGCGGCGACGAACTGGTCCGGCTGCTCTCCGGCCACCGCAACGTGCTGGCCTGGATCAACGGCCACAGCCACAAGAACGACATCACCGCGCACGACGGCTTCTGGGAGGTCTCCACCGCGTCCCACATCGACTTCCCGCAGCTCGCGCGGGTGATCGAGGTGGTGGACAACCACGACGGGACGGTCTCGCTCTTCACCACCCTCGTGGAGTCGGCGGCGCCGCACCGCACGGACTTCCACGACCTCTCGCAGACCGGCCTCGCCGCCCTCTACCGGGAGCTCTCCCTCAACGCGCCGGAGGCCCGCAACGACCTCGCCGGGCAGCCGGGGGACCGCAACACCGAACTCCTCCTCAAGCGCGGCTGACCGGCGCTCCGGCCCGGAACGCGCGGGGGCGGGTCCGGCACCGGACCCGCCCCTCCCGCCCGCTCCCTGCCGGCCCTACTTCGGCAGCACCGCCACGTACGCGCTCGGCTCCCGGTCGACCGCCGCCATGAGGGCGGTCCGCACCACCATCGCCTGCTGCTCGGGGGCCTCCCGCAGCTTCTTCGGCGTCACCTGCACGACCGTGATGCCCAGCCGCTCCAGCCGCTCACGGGTGCGCGTGTGCTCCGGCCACAGCGTTCGGTCGGCGTACTTCGGGGACCGCGCGTCGATCGTCAGCGCCACCGCCTGCACCGGCCAGAAGGCGTCCACCCCGCCGAGGTACGGGCCGCCCGGCAGCCGCAGATCCACGTTCCACACCGGGTCCGGCAGCCGGTGGTCCCGCACCAGCGCGTACAGCATCCCCTCGGCGAGCGCCCTGCCCTCCGCCAGCAGGCCGTCCACCGCGTCCATCACCTGCGGCTTGCCCAGCAGCCGGGCCCGGCTCAGCTCCCGCACCACCGCGGTCGGATCGCAGTGCCCGCCGCGCACCGCCTCGCTCAGCAGCCGGCGGATGGCCGTCGGCCCGCCGACCGCCTCCAGCGCGGTCATCTCGCTCTCCCCGAACCCCGAACGGGCGGTCTGCGGGCCGGTCAGCCGGGCCACCGCGTCGGCCAGCGCTCTGGGGACCGGGGCCACCGGCACGCCCGTGACCTCGACCGCGGGCGGCGGCGTCTGGGCCCGGACGATCCGCGCGAAGCCCGCAGAGCGCAGCCGCCGCGAGCGCGGCACCAGCACCTCGATGCGGTCCAGGGACAGCAGCGGGGGAGCGGAGGAGAAGCGGTGCAGGGCCAGCGCCGCCAGCCCGGTGATCATCGCCTCGGGCTCGTGCCGGTCGGCGCCGCCCTGCGGCGGTACGGCGGGCTCCCCGTCCGGCCCCGCGGACGCCGCCGGGGTGCGCCGGGCCGCGTACAGCAGGACGGCGTGCAGCCGCTCCTCACTGGTGGGCGGGCCCGGGTGGAGCAGGTGCACCCCCGGCAGGATCTGCTGCCAGGGGCCGCCGGGCCGGCACCGCTCGGCGAGGTCGGACGGTGCGATGCCGTGCTCGCGCAACTGCCGTGCGGTCAGGACGCGGTGCCGTACATCGGAGAGGTGGTGCAACGGGCGGGGAGAGAGCGGGGTGTTGTGGTTCATGTCACCGCCCTTTCCCTCGCCCGAGCCGCCGCCTAACCGCTGTTACCGATCCGTCGACGTTTACGTACAACCGCGTCCTAAAGTACGAGCGTTCGACGGCCGATAAGTGCTGGTCCTACCGAGGGTTACGGCCTCGCGCCGACCTTTGCGTCACAAGCCTGTGCCCGCAGCGCCCGCGCGAGATCGTCGCGCGACTCCGACACCAGGCGGCGCAGCGCGGGGGCGGCCTCCGGGTGCGCGATGAGCCAGGCGTCGGCCGCGTCCAGCGTCTCCGCGCTGCTCTGCAGCGCCGGGAAGAGGCCCCGGACCACGGCCATTCCGATCTCGATCGACCGCTCCTGCCACACCTTCTGCACGGCGTCGAAGTACCGCGGCGCGTACGGCGCGAGCAGGGCACGCTGGCCGGGCTGGTCGAAGCCCGAAATCGTGGCCTCCACCAGGGCGTTGGAGAGCACGTCGGACTCCACCACGTCCGCCCAGGCGCGGGCCTTGACGTCGGCGGACGGCCGGGCCGCCAGGCAGCGGACCTGGTGCCGCTTGCCCGAAGCGGTGTCGTCCCGGGCCAGTTCGGCGTCGATGCGCCGCTCGTCGGCGGTGCCGTGCGCGGCCAGCGGCTCCAGGAACGCCCAGCGCAGCTCCTGGTCGACCTCCAGGCCGTCGATCTTCGCGGTGCCTTCCAGCAGGCCCTTCAGCAGCTGGAGGTCGGACTCGGTGGAGGCGACGGAGGCGAAGAAGCGGGCCCAGGTCAGCTGGTGGCCGCTGCCGGGCTCGGCGAGCCGCAGCTCGCGCAGCGCGCCCTGGGCCAGCAGCTGCGCGCCGGCCTGCCGCCACTCGGGGGCCGCGTAGTGGTGCAGCGCGGTACGGGCCTGCGCGTGCAGGGTCTGCAGTACGCCGATGTCGGACTCCCGCCCGGCGAACCGCAGCACGATGTCGAGGTAGTCGCGGGCCGGCATCAGCCCGTCGCGGGTCAGCCCCCACAGCGCCGACCAGCACAGGGCGCGCGCCATCGGGTCGGTGATCTCGCCGAGGTGGCCGCGCAGGGTCGCCAGCGACCGCTCGTCGAAGCGGATCTTGCAGTACGTCAGGTCCTCGTCGTTCACCAGGATCAGGTCGGGGCGCTCGGCCCCCGCCAGCTCCTCGACGACCGTGCGCTGCCCGGAGACGTCCAGCTCGGCGCGGGCGTACCGGACCAGCGCGCCGCCCGCATCGGCACGGCGGTACAGGCCGACCGCGACCCGGTGCGGCCGCAGCTCGGGCCGGGCCGGCGTGGCCTCCTGGAGGACGGACAGCTCCGTGATGCGGTCCTGCGCGTCGTAGGTGACCTGCGGAGTGAGCGCGTTGACGCCGGCCGTCTGCAGCCAGGAGCGGGACCAGGCGGCCAGGTCGCGGCCCGAGGTCTCCTCCAGCGCGGCCAGCAGGTCGGCCAGGGTGGTGTTGCCGTACGCGTGACGCTTGAAGTAGCGCCGCGCGCCGTCCAGGAAGGCGTCCCTGCCCACGTACGCCACCAGCTGCTTCAGGACGGACGCGCCCTTGGCGTAGGTGATCCCGTCGAAGTTGAGCTTGGCGTCCTCCAGGTCCCGGATGTCGGCGGTGATCGGGTGGGTGGAGGGCAGCTGGTCGGCGCGGTACGCCCAGGCCTTGCGGCCGTTGGCGAAGGTGATCCAGCCGTTCTTGAAGCGGGTGGCCTCCGCCAGCGACAGCGCGCCCATGAAGTCCGCGAAGGACTCCTTCAGCCACAGGTCGTCCCACCACTCCATGGTGACCAGGTCGCCGAACCACATGTGTGCCATCTCGTGCAGGATGACGTTGGCCCGCCGCTCGTACGACGCCTGGGTGACCTTGCCGCGGAAGATGAACTCCTCGCGGAAGGTGACGCAGCCGGGGTTCTCCATGGCGCCGATGTTGTACTCGGGGACGAATGCCTGGTCGTACTTGCCGAAGGGGTACGGGTAGTCGAAGTGGTCGTGGAAGAAGTCCAGACCCTGCTTGGTGACGGTGAAGACGTCGTCGGCGTCGAAGTGCCGGGCCAGCCCCTTGCGGCAGAGCGCGCCGAGCGGGACCTCCAGCTCGGTGCCGTCCTCGAACGTACGCCGGTAGGTGTCGGAGACGTAGTGGTACGGGCCCGCGACCACGGCCGTGATGTACGTGGAGATGGGCTGCGTACGGGCGAATCGGTGCACGGTGCCGTCGCCGGGCCCCTCCTCGACGCCGTTGCTGAGCACCACCCAGCCCTCGGGCGCGGTCACCTCGAAGGTGAACGGGGCCTTCAGATCGGGCTGTTCGAAGTTCGCGAAGACCCGGCGGGCGTCGGCCGGCTCGTACTGCGTGTAGAGGTAGACCTCGCCGTCCTCGGGGTCGACGAAGCGGTGCAGGCCCTCGCCGGTGCGGCTGTAGGCGCAGCGCGCGTCCACGACGAGGACGTTCTCCGCCGCCAGGTCGGGCAGGGCGATCCGCGCGCCGTCGAAGACGGCGGCGGGGTCCAGCTCACGGCCGTTCAGCGTCACCCGGTCGACCTCGGGGGCGATGAGGTCGGCGAAGGTGCCGGCGCCCGGTTCCGCGCAGCGGAAGCGGAGGGTCGTGCGGGAGCGGAACGTCCGGGAGGCGTCACCCTGCTCCACGGCGGACCGCAGGTCCAGCGCCACTTCGTACCCGTCGACGGTCAGCAACCGGGCCCGTTCGCGGGCCTCGTCTCGGGACAGGTTTTCACCGGGCACGACGCGACTCCCTCGTCTGTGTCTCGAATATCGAACACTGGGAATCATGGCACGGCACGCCGCGGTTGAACCGGCTACCGACCCGCTCGTAGAGGAGACTCTCGTGTCCGACACCGGTAAGACCCCCGCAGACTTCTGGTTCGATCCGCTGTGCCCGTGGGCCTGGCTGACCTCCCGCTGGATGCTGGAGGTGGAGAAGGTCCGGCCGGTGGAGGTCCGCTGGCACGTGATGAGCCTCGCGGTGCTGAACGAGGACAAGCTCGACGACCTGCCCGAGAAGTACCAGGAGATGATGCGGACCGAGGCGTGGGCCCCGGTGCGGGTCTGCATCGCGGCCGAGGAGAAGTACGGCAGCGAGGTACTCGCCCGGCTCTACACCGCGCTCGGTACCCGCTTCCACAACCAGGGCCTGCCGCGGAACCGCGAGACGATCCTCGCGGCGCTGGAGGAAGCGGACCTGCCGGCCGAACTGGCGGACGCCGCCGACACCGACGCGCACGACGAGCGGCTGCGCGCCTCGCACAAGGAGGGCATCGACCTGGTCGGCCAGGAGGTCGGCACGCCGGTCATCGCGGTCCCCGGCGCGGACGGCGACCAGATCGCCTTCTTCGGCCCGGTCGTCACCCCGCACCCGAAGGGCGAGGAGGCCGCCAAGCTCTGGGACGGCACCCTGATGGTCGCGTCCATCCCGGGCTTCTACGAAATCAAGCGCACCAGGACGGCGGCGCCCAGCTTCGAGTGAGCCCCGCGCCGCATGTACAGAACCGCCCCCGCGAGTCACGTCCTCGCGGGGGCGGTTCCTTTTTCCGCCTGCCCGGGTGAGCGGTGAGAAGACGATCACGAGGCAGGACGTTTTACCGGCGCCGCAAGGCGCCTCCGGCGCCTACGGCGCCAGGAGCAGGTTGTTCGCGCGCTCCTTGGCGGCGGTGTAGCGGCGTGCGACGTCCTGCCAGTTGACGACGCGCCACATGGCCTCGATGAAGTCGACCTTCTGGTTCTTGTACTGGAGGTAGAAGGCGTGCTCCCAGGCGTCGAAGACCAGGATCGGGACCGAGCCCTGGCCGACGTTGCCCTGGTGGTCGTAGATCTGCTCGACGATGAGGCGGCCGGTGACCGGCTCGTACGCGAGGACGCCCCAGCCGGAGCCCTGGGTCGTGGCCGAGGCCTTGGTCAGCTGGGCCTTGAACTTGTCGAAGGAGCCGAAGCTCTCCGCGATGGCGTCGGCCAGCTCGCCCACGCCGTCCTTGTCCAGGGGCTCGCCGCCGCCGTCGCCGGTCATGTTGTGCCAGTAGATGCTGTGCAGGATGTGGCCGGAGAGGTGGAAGGCCAGGTTTTTCTCCAGGCCGTTGATCGAGCCCCACTGGTCCTTGTCGCGGGCCTCGGCGAGCTGCTCCAGGGTGTCGTTGGCGCCCTTCACGTAGGCCGCGTGGTGCTTGTCGTGGTGCAGCTCGATGATCTCGGGGCTGATGACGGGCGCCAGCGCCGAGTAGTCGTAGGGGAGTTCAGGAAGTGTGTAGGTCGCCATGTACGCCCAGCCTCCAAGCTGCTCAACAGCAGTAGTTGCAATCTATTTGCAAGAGCAGGCTAACAGCAGGTGCGCGGCGAACCCGGGTAAGGGGGGCGGGCCTGGGCCGAAAGACGGAGGCGGGGGGGGGGGGGGGGGGGGGGGGGGGGGCCCCCCCCCCCCCCCCCCCCCCCGGGGGGGGGGGGGGGTGGGGGGGGGGGGGGGGGCCGGCCG